>NZ_NRDQ01000082.1 GCF_002878455.1 Janthinobacterium sp. AD80 | reverse complement strand
GTTTGCGCCCTTTGCTTGTTTACGATGCGCGCCGCGACCTCTTCCTCGCGGCCCCGGTAGCGTCCTTCCTGCTTGAACTCCTTTTCCATCTTCCTGAATTCGCGTTCGCGCTTGGGGTTGGCACCAACAGGCATGCGCTTCTCCTAGGGCTTGGCGGGCAGCTTGCGCACGCACAGGTAGATCGTATAGATGGCAGCCAGTCCCACCAGCACATACACGGTGCGCGACGCCGTCGTCATGACACCCAGCAGGCGCGCCACCACGTCGATATCGAACAGCCCCACCAGTCCCCAGTTCAAGCCGCCCACGATCAGCAGCACCATCGCGATCCAGTCCAGCGCATTCAAGCGCATTGCCGCCAGTTCCGCACGTACCGTGCCTTCCGTACCCGATTGTATATTTGCCATCTCGGCCTCCTTGGTCATGAATAAAATCCGTCGCCTCACACCGCCAGCCGGCTCGCCGCAGGCCAGGACTGGAGTGTAGGCGGGAGCGCCGAAATGGCTAGTCAGACAATCCCGAGTCATCAAGTAGGAAAAGTCCTGATTATCGGCCGTGATTTTTTCCGACATTATTTCGCCCTCTGTTGCTTAATAAGCAGCAACAAATTCCAATATGGAAATATTTATAGATTACTCAGTACTGCGCTGCCACACTCATTTCACCCCGGCAACTTCAGGGGATGCAGCGCCGCGATCAGCCGTGTGCAAGGCTGGCGGCCACCATGGGACAACAGCTGAGGGGACATGAATATTTCAAACATACGCATCGGTGTACGCCTGATGACAGGCTTTTTGCTCACCTCGTTCCTGCTGGCGGTGGTAGTGCTCATCAGCACGCAGCAGCTGTCCAGCGTGAGCAGCGAAATCGATGCCAGCGTGAACCAGCGCTATGCGCGCATCGAGCAATTGCATGGCTTGCGCAATGCCACGCAAGCCCAGGCCGGCAGCCCTCAAGCCCTTGCCGGCATCGACCGGCAGATCGCCGAGCAATCGGCGCAGATGCGCGCGGCGGCCGACGCGGCGATCCAGCGGGCGCAACATACCAGCGTGCTGGTGATTGCACTGGGCGTGGTCGGCGGCCTGCTGAGCCTGGCTACGGCCTGGTTCATCAGCAGCGGCATCGTGCGGCCCCTGCGCCACGCCGTCAAGGTGGCGCGCAAGGTGGCTGGCGGTGACTTGAGCGAACATATCCGCGTCGACTCCAGCGATGAGGTGGGCCAGCTGCTGCAAGCCTTGAAGGACATGAATGCCAGCTTGATCCATATCGTGGGCGACGTGCGCGGCGGCACCTCGCACATGGCCGCTGCTTCAGGCGAAATCGCCGCCGGCAATCTGGACCTGTCGCAGCGCACGCAGGCGCAAGCCAGTTCGCTGGAGCAGACGGCCGCCTCGATGGAAGAGTTGACGGGTACTGTCAAGCAAAATGCGGACAATGCGCGCCAAGCCAACCAGCTGGCGCAATCGGCTGCCGACGTGGCTGGCAAAGGCGGCAGCGTGGTGGCGCAAGTCGTGGAGACCATGACCTCGATCAATGCGTCTTCCAAAAAGATCGTCGATATTATCGCAGTCATCGACGCCATCGCCTTCCAGACGAATATCCTGGCCCTGAATGCAGCCGTGGAAGCGGCGCGCGCGCGCGAGCAAGGACGGGGCTTTGCCGTCGTGGCCGCCGAAGTGCGTACCCTGGCGCAACGCTCCGCCGGCGCGGCCAAGGAAATCAAGCAGCTGATCGGCGATTCCGTCGAGCGCGTCGATGCGGGCGCGCGCCTGGTCGATACGGCGGGTGCCACCATGCGCGATATCGTTGCCAGCGTGCGTCGCGTGACGGACATCATAGGCGAGATCAGCACGGCCAGCGGCGAGCAATTGTCCGGCATCGAGCAAGTCAATGCGGCCATCGTGCAGATGGAGCATGTGACGCAGGAAAATACGGCGCTGGTGGAGCAAGCCTCGACGGCGGCAGCGGCCATGCGCGAGCGTGCCCATCAGTTGTCGGATACGGTAGCTGTCTTCAAGTTGGGCAATGAGGCGCTGCCGGCGCCAGCGGTGCGCGGCGTCAGCCTGGTCGCCGTGCAAGACAATACAGCGCCTGTGCGCGCGGCACGCCCGCCTGCCGCCAGGGCACGGCTGAAGGCGTAAACACCGATCGGACAGCCTGATGCGCGACTGTCCAGGCGCATGACGATATGCGCCGCCAGCCAGCGCTGCGGCTCCGCCAGCGTAGCAGCGGCAGCGGCAGCGGCAGCGGCAAGCATGCGCGCCATCGGCTCCGCGACGGCCCGCGACACGGCTGCGCGTGACTG
The DNA here is from genome assembly GCF_002878455.1 of Janthinobacterium sp. AD80. Classification (GTDB taxonomy): domain Bacteria; phylum Pseudomonadota; class Gammaproteobacteria; order Burkholderiales; family Burkholderiaceae_D; genus Janthinobacterium. Next base: position 16,357 of record NZ_NRDQ01000082.1, on the reverse strand, counting down.
CGTCGCACTGCCGCTGTGCCGCTGTGCCGCCAGCGCGCAGCGTGCGAGGATGGGCGCAAGCGCTGGCCCGCGCCTCCCCGCTACAGCTGTTTGTACATGATGGTGGTGGCGTCCAGCCTGTCACCTGCTGGCGCCAGCGCGTAGGCGGGTATGCTGCCCGAGACCACGTAGCCGAGCGACAAATACAGCGGTTCCGCATGGTCGCTGCTGCGCGTGTCGAGCGTCAGCAGGCTGCGCGGCAAGGCGCGCGCCTGCGCCTCCAGCGCCTGCATCAGCAGGCGGGCGATGCCGCGCCGGCGAAACGCCGGGTCGACCAGCAGCTTGCGCACTTCGGCCCGGTGCATCTGGTTGGGATTGGTGTCCCAGTCCAGCTGCACGGCGCCCGCCACCTTGCCGTCGACTTCGGCGACCAGCAGCAGGCGCACGCCGCGCGCGACGGCGGGCAAGACATTGTCCATCCAGAATGCCTGGCTGGCCGCCACGTCGAAGGGCAGGATAAAACCGATGCTGGCGCCGTCGTGCACGCACGCTTGCAGCAAGGCGCCCAGTGCCGGCAGGCGGACGCGAATATCGGTGGCGGTGAACAGATGGAGCGATGCTTGCATGGCGGCCTCAGACGATGAACAGAAAATAGCGGGCGCCGCTGTCAGGCGGCGTGACAAAAGCGCTGGCGCCCTGCAACTGGTAGCGCAGGCAGTCGCCGGCCAGCAAATCGTGGACGGCGCCGTCGACGGTCACGCACAACTTGCCCTCTTGCAGCAGCAGATGGTGTTCCATGCCGGGACGGGGCGAAGCCGCATAGCGTATCGTCACGCCTGCGTCCAGCTCGCATTCGAGCGCTTCGCCGGCCAGCGCGCGTGCCGGTTGCGAGATGGAGCGGCGGCGAAAGCCAAGCTCGGGATCGCTCCATACGCTTTGCTGGGCACGCCGCAGCACGGCAGGAAAATCGTCTTCCACCATGCGCATCAGTCTGGACATGGCCAGGCCATAGGCGGCGCACAGCTTGCCCAGCACGGCGGTCGTCGGGCTGACCTCGCCATTTTCCAGACGCGACAGGGTAGCTCGGCTGACCTCGCTTGCCTTCGCCAGCTGGTCCAGCGACCAGCCCTGCTCCACGCGCAATTGTTTCAGGCGCTGCGCCAGGCGCTGCTCGGTATGATTGTCATCTGCATTTTCCATATATGGGAATTTATTCCATAACTGGAAATATTGCAAGCGACGCTGTCCACCCGCGCCGCATCGTTGCTCAACGCACAGACCGGCAAACCGGTATCGCGCAACATGCGATATCCGATCAAGGAGAAGCCATGTCCGCCACTCCCCCCGACACCACGCCAGCCGCCAGGCAGGCCGCCGTTCCAGCGCCGCGCGAGGGACAGGCGCCCGCGCCGCTGGGCCGGGTCGAATTCCATTTGCAATTCATCCGCTCGTTTGCCGACCCCGCGTTCGATGCCGTGCGCGGCGCCCTGGTGCAGGTGGAAGAAGTGGCGTGGAAGAATTACCAGGATGGCCGCAAGGCGCCCGTCACGCAAAAGGCCGGGCCAGGTTTTGCCGACCCCGACTACGATTTATCGTTGGAATGGAAAGCCACGCGCGACCGCCTGCTGGCCGCCGAGGCGCGCCAGCAAGACCCCGCCACGCGCTCGCGCGTGCTATTGGTCTGCGGCGCGGCGCGCAATGACGGTTCCTGCCCAGGCGAAATCTCGAAGACCTGGCGCATGACGCAATGGTGCAAGGAAGTGCTGCAGGCCGACAACATCGAAGCGGACGTGCTGGACCTGAGCCTGCTGACGTCCTCATATGACTTGCACATCCACCCGTGCAAGGGCTGTGTCTCGACGGCCATGCCTTTGTGCCACTGGCCATGCAGCTGCTACCCCAACCATGGCGAGCGCCAGACCAACGACTGGATGGCGGACATCTATGAACGCTGGACTGCCGCGCACGCCGTCATCATCCTCACGCCCGTGTACTGGTACCAGACGCCCAGCGTGCTCAAGCTGATGATAGACCGCCTCGTCTGCGCCGATGGCGGCAATCCCGACCCCACCTCCACGCACGGCAAGAAGGCCGTGGAAGCGAAAGCGCTGGAGTTGCAGGGCTGGGATTATCCGAAACACCTGGCGGGACGCGCCTATGGCCTCGTCGTGCATGGCGACGTGGCCGGCATCGAAGGCGTGCGGCGGGGCTTATCCGACTGGCTGGACTGGATGGGCCTGGTCGACGCGGGCGCCAAGTCGCGGTTGGACCGCTACATCGGCTATTACGACAGCTACGCGCAAAGCCATGAAACGCTGGACCGCGATACGGCCATGCAGGAAGAAGTGCGCAACGTGGCACGCGCCGTGGCGCAAGCCGTCAAACGCCTGCGCGCCGGCAAGCTGGCGCCGCCCGACGCGCAACTGCAGCCGCCCCGGCCGAAGTGAAGCCGGCACGCCACCAGAGCTACCCCGCCATGCGCGACGCATGCCGGCACAGTTCCAAAAATCCCGTCAACCGGGGCGAAAGGATCTTTTTAGACTGACGTATCAGATAAAAGTTGCGCGTCAATGGCGGCAGCATGGTGTCCAGCTCCACCAGCTGGCCGCTGGCCAATAAATCGGCCACCACCACGCGCGACAGGCAGGCGATGCCCAGGCCGGCCGCCGCGCCATACTTGATGGCTTCCGAATTGCTGAACTCGCCAGCGGCGCGCAAGTAGTGCAAATACGGCACCAGCGCCTGTTCCACGGCTTCCCGCGTGCCCGAGCCCGCCTCGCGCAGCAGCCAGCCCGCCTGGTTCAGCTCGGCAAAACTGAGCAAATGGCGCAGTTGCACCAGCGGGTGCGAGGGCGCGGCCACGATCAGCATCTGGTCCTTCAGCCACGGCTCCACCAGCAAGCCCGCCTCGTGGCACGGCCCCTCGATCAGGCCGATATCGACTTTGAACTCGGCCACGGCGGCGGCGATGTCGGCCGTGTTGGCAATGGTCACTTGCGGGATGCTGCGCCCGGTTTGCTGCGCCGCCTGCGCCAGGATCTGCGGCAGCAGGTAGATGCCAATGGTCGTGCTGGCGCCGATCTGCAGGCTGACGGGCACGGACGGGTCGGCGCCCGCGAACTGGCGCTCGATGCTGGCGGCCGCGTCGCGCATCTGCCGCGCCTGCGGCAGCAGCAAGCGGCCATTGTCGTTGAGCACCAGGCGCTTGCCCACCCGGTCGAACAGCTGCGCGCCCAGCAGGGTTTCCAGTTCATTCAGGGCCGCGCTGGTGGCCGATTGCGACAGGGCAATGTGCTCGGCGGCCGCGCTGGTGCTGCCCGTGTCCGCCACGGCGAGAAAGATTTGCAGCTGGCGTAACGTTAGCGACATGCTATCTACCTATTTTTAAGGTTAAAGATACAAAAACAATCCGTTTTACCATTTAATCGGCGAACTGTACAGTCATGCCATACGCAACAAGAACACGGAGTACGGCATGTCATCCCTATCAACAACAAATTCAAACAGTGTCAGCGACCGCTACGGCCGTTTGCTGCCGGGCCTGCTGCTGAGCGGCGTGATCGCCTATGGCGCCATTCAACTGGGCAAGCTGGAATGGATGCAAAGCCACGGCATGAGCGCCCTGACCCTGGCCATCATCCTCGGCATCGTGCTCGGCAACAGCGTGTATGGCCGCCTGGCGCCCGCCTGCGGCGCCGGTGTGGCGTTTTCCAAGCAGACTTTATTACGCTTGGGCATCATCCTGTACGGCTTTCGCCTGACCTTCCAGGACATCGGCCAGGTGGGTCTGGCAGGCATTACCATCGATGCGCTGGTGCTGGCGTCCACGTTTGGCCTGGCTATGTTCCTCGGCGTCAAGGTCTTCAAGCTGGAGCGCAATAGCGCCATCCTGATCGGCGCGGGCAGCTCGATCTGCGGTGCGGCCGCCGTGATGGCCACCGAACCCGTCGTCAAGGGCCGCAGCGAGGACGTTACCGTGGCCGTGTCGACCGTCGTGGTATTCGGCACCATCGCCATCTTTTTGTACCCGTTGCTGTACCAGCTGAACCTGGGCTGGCATGTGCTGGCGGCAACGCCATCCGCCTTTGGCGTGTACATCGGCTCGACCGTGCACGAGGTGGCGCAGGTGGTGGCGGCCGGCAAGTCGATCGGACAGGAAACAGCGAATGCGGCCGTGATCGCCAAGATGGTGCGCGTGATGATGCTGGCGCCCTTCCTCGTCATCCTGTCGGCAGTGCTGGCGCGCGGCAAGGACAAGCCCGGCGGCAAGGAAAAAGCGGCCAGGCTGGCGATTCCCTGGTTTGCCTTCATCTTCATCGCCGTGGTTGCCTTCAATTCGCTGGGCCTGCTGTCGGGCGGCGTGGTCGCCGCCATCACCGATATCGACACAGCCTTGCTGGCCATGGCCATGGCGGCGCTCGGCTTGACGACGCACATGTCGGCCATCCGCCGCGCCGGCATCAAGCCCCTGCTGCTCGCTGGCCTGCTGTTCTGCTGGCTGATCGCCGGTGGCGCGGCCATCAACCATGTGGTGGCCAGCCTGTTTGCCTGACAGGCTATCTGATGCGGGCCAAAGCGGCCGGCGCGGGAGCCGAAAACTTCGTACAATACGGGTGTTTTGACTCTCAATCCGGCTCCGGCCCCATCCAGGAACACCCATGCATCTCTCGAACTGGCTGCTTTTCTGCAGCGTCGCCCTGCTCGTCACGTTTTCTCCCGGCCCGGCCGTCTTGCTGGCCATCTCGAACTCCATCGCCGTCGGCCCGCGCCGCGCGATGATCAGCAGCATGGGCAATGGTTTCGGCCTGTTCATCATTTCCGGCGTGGCCATGGCCGGCATGGGCGTCGTGCTGGCCACGTCGGCCACGGCTTTCATGCTGCTGAAACTGGCTGGCGCCCTGTACCTGGTGTACCTGGGCATCAAGCAATGGCGCAGCAAGACCAGCATCGTGGCCGACGCGCCCGTGGCGCCAGGCGCGGCGAATCCGAATTCGTTCTGGAAACTGTTTCGCCAGGGTTTGACGGTGGCGCTGACCAATCCAAAAGCGATCCTGTTCTTTTCGGCCCTGTTCCCGCAATTCATCACGCCAGGCGAGCCGGTCGGCATTCAGTTCGCCGTGCTGACGGCCTCGTTTGTCGCCTGCGCCATGCTGGCGCACTTGTTCTACGCCAACCTGGCGCGCTTGCTGAAAACCCAGCTGGCCACGCCAGGCCGCGCCAAGCTGTTCAACCGCATCTCCGGCGGCGCCTTCGTGCTGCTGGGCCTGAGCCTGCTGCGCCTGCGCGCCAAGGCGGCATAAACGCCTTACGCCGACAGGAACGCCTCAACGCTGGCTGCCAGGGCCAGCGGCGTTTCATTCATCGGGTAATGTCCCGCATTGGCCAGCACCTCCAGCATGGCTTGCGGGTACCACGCCAGATACGTGCGGCGCATCAGGGCCGCATCGAAACGCGGGTCATGCTCCCCCACCAGCGCCAGCAAGGGCAGCCGTGACGCCGTCCGCTGTACTTCAACGCTGAAATCCGTTTCGCTCCACGCCAGGAAATAGCGGGCAAACGCGGCCTGATCCGAACTTTCCCATGAGTATTGCGCCTTCCAGTCCAGCCAGGCGGCAGGCAAACGCCCGCCCGTGCTGCGGTCGATGATGGCGCGCCGCGCCGCCAGACTGCCGCTGGCGTTGAGAAACAGTTGCTGCGCCGCTGCATCCATTGCCACGCCGCAGCTGGGCACGGGCGCCACGGCAACCAGCTTGCGCACACGCCATGGCGCCAGCAAGGCCAGCCGTTCCAGCGCCATGCCGCCCATGGAGTGGCCCACCACGCTGAAGGTGGCCAGGCCCAAGGCATCAGCCAGCGCCAGCGCATCGGCGGCGATCTCGTCCATCGAATAGTCTCCCGCCACGCCGCGCATGCCGCCATAGCCGCGGCAATCCATGAAGAGATAGCTGAAGGCACTGCCGTCCAGACCGGCTTCCATCGGTGAAAATGCCTGCGCGTCGCCAAACCAGCCGTGCAGGACGATGACAGCGTGGGGGCCGTGGCCCAGGCGATGATAGGTATTGTGCATATGCCTCCTTGAAGAAAGCCTGCATGGTAGACATGCACGCACCAGCCCGCCTTCGACGCCAGGTCAAATACTGTAGAGTACGGGCCATGGATGATTTTTACACAGAAGTACCGCGCGCCCTGATCGCCACGGCGCGCGACCATGCGCCCGATGCTGTCTTTGCCAGCCACTGCCATGCGCGCGGGCAGTTCGCATACGCGGCACGGGGCGCCATCAGCGTATTCACGCCGCACGGCAACTGGCTGGTGCCGCCGCAGCGGGCGTGCTGGGTGCCGGCGCGCCTGGCGCACGGCATGCGCATGCATGGCGCCGTGACCATGCATAATGTCTTCATCGACGACGATGCCGTCGCCACGGCGGGCTTGCCGCGCCATTGCCAGGTGCTCGATGCATCGCCCCTGCTGCGCCAGCTGCTGCAGCAAGCCGTCACCGTCGATGCTTTATATGTGGGGCAATCGCGCGCGGGACGGCTGATGGCCTTGCTGTTAGACGAAATCGCCGCCATGGCGCCGCTGCCGCTGAGCGCGCCCCTGCCGCAGGAGCCACGCCTGGCCCGGCTGTGCACGCAACTGCTGCAACAGCCCAGCCAGAATATCAGCGTGGACGCAATGGCGGCGCAGGCAGGCATGAGCCGGCGCACCTTCACCCGGCTGTTCCGCGCCCAGACGGGCCTCGGCTTTGCCCAGTGGCGCCAGCAGGCATGTCTGCTGGCCGCCATCACGCGTCTGGCCGGGGGCCAGGCCGTCACCCGCATTGCGCTGGACCTCGGCTATGCCAGTCCCAGCGCCTTCACGGCCGCCTTTCGGCGCGTGCTGGGGCAGGCGCCCAGCGGCTATCTGGACTAGGCAATAATGGCGGCAATACGCTGCGCCAAGGCCTGCGCCAGTGTCTGCACGTGGTAGCCATCGACAAAGCCGTGATGCGCCTGCGCGGAAAACGGCACGCGCATGCGGCCGTCTTCTTGCGCCGGGCCGAACTTGCCCCAGGTAAAGGTCGGGATATCCGCGTCGCGGTGGCGGTAGACGGGATGCTCGATGGCGGCCAGCTCCAGCCATGGCAGGCAGGTGATGAAAATGCTGTTGCGCTGCTCGCGTTCGCTCAAATGCTCGCCTGTATTGATCAGTGCTGAACTGGCTTCGGCGATGCGCTTGGCTGCCAGGCTGCGGGCGATGAATACATCAAGCTGGTCCGTCATGGCAAAACTCGTGTAATTGAGGTTCTGGTCGCCATTGATGACGGTGTACGAGCCGGGGAAATCGTCGATCTTGATCACTTCGCCCTGGTAGATGCGGTACATGAAATTGTCGATCTCCTTCACGGTGTTCAGCAGGCAGAACAGGAAGAAGTGAAACACGGGTATGTTATTCGCCTTGCAGTATGGGCGAAAGTCGGGCACATCGAGCTGGAAGTTGATGTTGACGAGCGGATTGTCGAACTTGCGGAACAAGTCATAGCGGTCGCGCCGCTTTTCAAAATTTTTCATGCGGCGAGTGTAGACGATGGCATGGCTGGCGGGCAAGTGTGCAGGTCAAGCCGGTGATTTCCTGGCGCAAGCGGGCGCATGGCGCGCCAGCAGCGCGGCGATCTGCCTGCCCACCTGGTCCTTGCGCTTGTGCGCGCGCAGGCGTGCCGTCAGCCCCATCCAGCCGGGAATATCCGGGTCCGCGCCATGGCGCAGCAGCAGCGCGACCATTTCCACATACTCGCCCTGCACGGCCAGGCTCAACGGCGTTTCGCCGATCTTGTCTGCTTCATGCAGATTCACGGGCACGCCCGCATCCAGCAAGAGCGCGGCGGCGCGGTAGTGTTCGCCCTCGACCGCATAGTGCAGCGGGGTGCGGCTCAGGTCATCGAACAGCTGCGGAGAAAAACCCGCGTCCAGCAAGCGCCGCATCTCGCGCACGTCACCATCGCGCGCGGCGCGGTGCAGTTGTTCCCGCGCAAACCAGTCGCCCTGCGCCAGCTGCCCGCTCATCGCGCCAGCCCTTTCTGCACGCGCCACGCCAGCGGCAAGGTCAGCAGCAACAGTGCCGCCAGCGCCAGCAAGGCCGCAGGCACGCTGGTATGGTCGCCCAGGGCGCCGAACAGCACGGGCGACAGCGCCCCGCCGCCGATGCTGCCCGTGTAAAACAGGGCAAACGCGTGCTCGCGCTTGCCGGGCGCGGCCAGTTCCGGCACCACGCCGTACAGCACGGACGAGGTGCCGTTCAGCGCCAGCCCCAGCATGGGCAACATGGCCATGACGCCAGCCAGCGGCAGCCATAACGCCAGCACGATGAGCAGCGACGTCATCGATTCCGTCAGCCACACGGTTTTCATCATGCCGATGCGCGCGCCCAGGTAGCCGCACAGCAGCTTGCCGAAGGCGCCACCCACAAACAGCAGAGATAAAGCCACGCCGATGCCGGCCGTGCCCGCGCCCTTGCTTTTCAGCAGGAATGGCAAGAAGGTGAGAAAACCCATGCGTACGGCGCTGTCCAGGGTGCCGGTGGCCAGCAAGGCGCGGAAGCTGGCGGGCGCGCCATTCCCCGCAATCGGCTTGGCGACTGCCTGCTGGCTGGCCTGGATGTCGCCGGCTTTTGGCAGCAGCCACCACAACACACCGGCCGCCGCCAGGCCCAGCAAGCCCAGCAAGGAAACGCTGGCTTGCCAGCTGCACACCAGCAACAGCAGGCCCACGAGTGCGGGTATCAGGGTCTTGCCGATATCGCCGGCGAAATTGTAGTGCGACAGCGCTTCTTTCACGCCGCCGCCCGCCTCGTGCGTGTCGGTGACGATGGACGACGCCAGCGGATGCTGGGTGCTGGCGCCCAGGCCGCCCAGCAGCAAGGCCAGCAGCAGCACGGCCAGGCCGCCCGCCTGCCCCGCGATCAGATAGGCGAGTCCGGCCAGCGCCGTGCCGCCCACCAGCAGCCGTTCGCGTCCCCAGCGCCGCGCCAGGCGGCTGGCCAGCAATTGAAATCCGGCCATCATGCCCGAGTACGAGCCCCGCAGCAGGCCCACCATGGCGTAGCTGATACTGAACTGGGCTTGCCAGATCGGCAACAACACATAGATGACGTCCGTCAGGCCGTCGTGCACGGCATGCGCGCCACAGGCGGCGAACAGCGCGCGGCGGCGCAGGGGTTTGTCGGAAGTCGTCGACGTTGCGGACAGCCCGGTGGCAGATGGTTCGCTCATGAATGACGGTGCATGGAGGAAATCAGGGGCATTCAGCTTACACCAAACCCGTATGTGGCAGGCTGATCTGCCGCCGCTTCACGCTTGCCTTGGAAACTTTTTCTGCTGGCGGCACTCTGAACCTGCTACGCAGGCATGCTTAATTCATTTTCGCCAAAGTTCCCCATTGGAAATACCGCCTGGGCAATGTAGTATCAACATTTAACTTGCATGACAAAAATGTATTCAATACTGGCAAAAACCTTTGGCGGCTTGTCCAGACAATATTATTTTCGTCAGCTTTTCTTCGCCGCCTTGATGGCTGGCCTGCTGTTCTGGGTGTTTTCCGCAGCCAATGAGACCCACCCCGATCGCGCCATGCCATGGTGGATGCTCGTCTTCGTTCCGCTGTATCCGTATTCGCGCTTTGTCTATGAAAGCATGGTCGAATTTATTGTTGGCGATAATGTCTTTTTTGTCAGTGCCATCCTGATGATATCGTTCAAGATCGTCAGCATGCTGGCCTGCCTGATATTGGCGCCCATCATTGCGCCCATCGGCCTGGTCTATCTGTATTTCCAGCATAGCCGTAACAGCGCCTGAGGCCTTGACTGCGCGAGTGCGCGCAGGGAAAGCCCTGGCGGCAAACTGGCCTTGCGCCGCCTCACTCAAGGCGACGCAAGGCAGCCAGTCTTACTTGGCCATCGCATCCTTGTCCATGCCATCTTTTTTCATTTCATCTTTCTTCATGCCGTCCTTGGCCATGGCATCTTTCGCCATGCCATCCTTGGCCATGTGATCCTTTTTCATGTGCTTCTTGGCCATCGGCTTTTTCTCCATGCCATCCTTGTGCATCGCATCTTTGTGCATGGCGTCGGCCGGAGCGTCCTTGGCCATGGCGTCTTTTTTCATGGCGTCCTGGGCGAATGCGGCGCCCGACATGAGGATGGCGGAAGCGATGATGGCGGTGATGATGGTTTTCATGATGAATCCTTGTCTCTAGGTTGGATGGGCAAAATTGCCCGGTGGTAAAGCTGTTGCTGTGCTACGGCTGCTGCTCAACGTGTTCAGGAACCGCCGAACCAGTTGTAGCCCTGGTTCTCCCAATATCCGCCCGTGTAGCTGTTGGTGACGAATATGGCCTGGATATGCTTGGGATTCTTGTAGCCCAGTTTGGTTGGCATGCGCAGTTTCATCGGGTAGCCGTACTTGGGCGGCAGTTCCGCGCCGTCGTACGTCAAGGCCATGATGGTTTGCGGATGCAGGGCCGTGGCCATGTCGATGCTGGTGAAGTAATCGTCGGCGCATTTGAAGCCCACATATTTCGCCGTCGTGTCGGCGCCGACCAGCTTGAGGAAATGCGAGAACGGCACGCCGCCCCACTTGCCGATGGCGCTCCAGCCTTCCACGCAGATGTGGCGCGTGACTTGCGTTTCCTGCGGCAAGGCGCGCAGCCGCGGCAGGCTCCACGATTTCTTGTCCGTGATCAAACCGCTCAGTTCCAGGCGCCAGGCGTCGCCGTCGACTTCCTGTACCTCGTCCTCGCCGTAATACGCGTTGAATGGAAACGGCCTTGTCATCATGGAGTCGGGATAGGTCGGCGCCAGCTTGCCTGGATCGAAGAGCCAGCCCTGCACCTTGTCGTTAAGACGCGAGACAGCCGTCAGGGCCGTCTCGATGCTGGACTGGTCGCTGACATTGCAGCCGGTCAACAAGGACAGGCCGCCCAGGGTCAGGCCGCGCTGCAGGAACAGGCGCCGCGATGGCTGCGCGATCTGGCGCAGGGCGTCTGCCAGCATGGCCTGGCCCTGCTCGTGCACGATGATGGTTTTTTTCATGATGGTTTCTCCTTAGCGCCCGCGCAGCATGGCCAGCAAGGTGCGCGGCACCAGCGCCACCATCACCAGGTGCACGCCGACAAAGCCCACCAGCAGCGCCATGGCGATGAAATGCACGCGGCGCGCGCTCTCGTAGCCGCCCATCAACTCGCGCAGGATGGGAAATTGCACGGATTTCCACAGCACCAGCCCGGACAGCACCAGCACGATGCAGTCGAGCATGACGAACAGGTAGGCGGCGCGCTGCACCATGTTGTAGTGGCGCGGATCGGCATGCGCGAGCTTGCCTTTCAGCGCGGCGGCAAAATCGGCCAGCAGCAGGCGCGGCGAGAGGGGAAAGAACTGGCGCCGCAGCCGCCCCGAGACGATATTGATGAGCAGATACAGCAAGCCATTGGCCGCCAGCAGCCACATGGCGGCAAAATGCCATTGCAGGGCGCCGCCCAGCCAGCCGCCCAGGGTCAGGGCGCGCGGCAGTTCGAAGGGGAAGAACGGCGCCGCGTTATAGATGCGCCAGCCGCTGGTGGCCAGCACCACCACGGCCACGGCGTTGAGCCAGTGCGTGATGCGCAGCCAGGCGGGGTGGATGGTCGTGGTCGATATGGCGTGGGCAGACATCACAGGACTCCTTTGGCGCATTGCGCCGTGCTGACGGCTTGCAGGATGGCGCTGCCGCCGGTGCGCTGCACGAAGGCGACCACGTGCAGCTGTTCCACACGCCAGCTGGCGGGCAGGTTCACTTCACGGCGCAGCTGGGCGCGGCCCTGCGCCAGCGATACCGGCCCCAGCCACAAGCGTACGGCCGCGTCGTGATGCAGGGTGGCGCCGCGGTTCTCGCCGCGCAGCACTTTCGAGACGATGCCGCTTTCGCTGATGGCTACGTACAGTTCGCCACCGGTGCGCGCGTCGGGCGCCGCCGCCTCCGCTTCCAGCAGCAGCTTGCCCGCAGCGCCCGGCGTGGCGGACAGGCTGATGTTCACGGCGGCGGCCGTCGCATTGATGCGGCGGATGGCGGCCGGCAGCTGCGTATCCCAGCCGCGCAATTCCGTGCCGCCGACGAAAAACTGCGGCGTGTAGGCCACGTGACGGGGCTGGTGGCGCAGCAGCTCGGTTTGGCGCGCGTCGAATTGGGCCTGCGCCAGCGGGTCCTTCCAGCCGATCTGGTCCCAGTACGTCACGTGCAGCGCCAGCGGCACGACCAGGCTGGCCGCGTCCGTCCCAGCCCCCATCTCCTGGCGCAAGGCATTCAGGCGCAGGTCGGCGGGCGGGCAGCTGGAGCAGCCTTCGCTGCTGTACAGTTCCACCAGCGCCGCCGTCCGCGGTCCGCTTTTCACCGTGCAGCGCTGGCTGGCATCCATTTGCGCGCCGGCCGGCATGACCACGGCCAGGCTCAGCATGGGGAGAAAAAGTCTTGCAAGTCGGTGCTTGATATCCATGGTCGTTAGCCGGTATATTGAATTAAGAGACGTTGACTCAAGAAGCGTTGAGTGAACAACGGTGCTTGCCTGTCAATTCGCCGCCCCGTGCGGATTGGTTACAGCGGCCCGCAAATAATCTGCGATTTATTTTTTTCATCGCCTGTCACCAAAGGCCTGCATGCAACGAATACCAGTAAGCGAACATCTGCATGGCACGGAACTGCGGCTGCATGGCCTGATGCTGCGCGGGCTCGATGGCGATGCGGCGGCCTATCGCAGCTTCTTGCAGGCCACCAGCGGCCATTTGCGCGCGTTTTTGCGGCGCCGCCTGCAGCGCTGGCCGGACGAGGTGGAAGACCTGGTGCAGGAATGCCTGCTGGCCATCCACAACCAGCGCCTGACGTATGACACGGGTGTACCGCTGACGTCGTGGATCCATGCGATCGCGCGCTATAAACTGATCGACTGGCTGCGCCGGCATGCGCGGCGCGAAGCGCAGCACTTGCCATATGACGAGGAGGATAGTACGCAGGAACTGTTTTCCAGCGCCGATGCCGACGCTGCCGAGGCCAGCCGCGACCTGGCCGTCCTGCTGCATACCTTGCCGGCGCAACAGCGCGATGCCATCGTGCATACCAAACTCGACGGCTGGTCCGTGCGTGACACGGCGGCCGCCATGGGAATGTCGGAAGCCAGCGTCAAAGTGGCCGTGCATCGCGGCTTGAAGGCACTGGCGGCCAACATACGAACAAGCAATGAAAGGAATGCATCATGAAACCGATGACTTGATCGCCATGCTGGCCAGCGGCCCGGACGTGGCTGCCGCCGCGCCGCCCGGCGCCCCCTGGCGCGCCGCTGCCACTGTGGGCGCAGGCGTGCTGGCCAGCGTGGCACTGATGGCCATGCTGCTGGGCGTGCGTCCGAACCTGGAACAGCTGATCCTGCTGCCCGACTTCTGGATCAAGGTCGGTTTCGTCATCTGCATCTCCCTGGCGGCCTGGCATGTGAGCCGCCGCCTGTGCGTGCCGGGCGCGGCCACCCGCGCCCTGCCCCTGCTGATTGCCATGCCCCTGTTCCTGATGTGGGCGCTGGGTGCCATCATCCTGAACGAAGCGCCAGCCGAACAGCGGGCAGAGCTGTTCTGGGGCGCCACCTGGCGCAGCTGCCCCTTGCTGATCGCCATGCTGTCGCTGCCCATCCTGGCCGCCATGCTGCGCCTGATGCGCCAGCTGGCGCCCACCCAGCTGCGCCTGGCGGGCGCGGCTGCCGGATTTGCCGCCGGTGGCATGGCCGCCCTCGTCTACTGCCTGCACTGCCCGGAACTGGCCGCCAGCTTCGTCGGCTTCTGGTATGTGCTGGGCATGCTGGTGCCGACCGCCATCGGCGCCGCCATCGGCCCCAGGGTGCTGGCCTGGTGAGCGCACTGTCGCCGCAACGCTGGCGCCGGTCAAGCGGCTTTTTCGTGTCTATCGACTTCATATCCGCAAAGTCACACATTCCCACGCCTTTCCACGCGCAGGCGCCAGCCCTGCCATGCCTGACGGCATAGGGCAACAGGCTATCGCCAGCGGTCGCAGCCCTGTCTTTTCCTATCCACAAAACTTATATTCTTGCTGAGCTGAAATACACGCGTAGATTGATCCGGTGCGCCAGCCCCTGACGATCGACGGCCGTTCAATCCCCTACCTAAAATAAATCGTAAGGATTTGAATCTGATCGTGCTGGTGCGCCGTACAAGTGTTGCAGCCCCGTAATTCCAGCAAGTCCTGTCACTGCGCATAACAATTCAGGGAGAATCGACATGTCTTTGTTCCACTCGAAAACCGCACTGGGCGCCGCCATCCTCGGCAACCTGCTGGCCATGGCCATCGCGCCATCGGCCTTCGCTTCCAGCCACCGCGAAGCACCGTTCATCACGCAAAACCCGAAAGTCGACGCCACCGACTTCTATATGTTCCGCAGTTATGAAACAGGCCGCGGCGCCTATACCACCCTTGTGGCCGACTATATTCCCCTGCAGGATGCCTATGGCGGGCCGAATTACTTCGCCATGGACCCGAACGCCCTGTATGAAATCCACATCGACAACAATGGCGACGGCAAGGAAGACATCACCTTCCAGTTCCGCTTCACCAATACCATCAAGGATGGCCAGTTCACCGTGGGCGGCAAGAAAGTCTCGATCCCGCTGGTGATCAACGGCGGCGCCATCGACACCGTCAACCCTGCCGGCCTGAACGTGCGCGAAACCTACAGCGTCACCGTGGTGCGGGGCGACCGCCGCAGCGGCACGCGCAGCAGCGTGACCAATGCCACGGGCGGCGGCACGACGTTCGACAAGCCGGTCGACAATATCGGCAACAAGGCCATCCCCAACTACGCCGCATATGCCGCGCAGCACGTGTATGCCGTGAATATTCCCGGCTGCGCCACGCCGGCACGCCTGTTTGTCGGCCAGCGCAAGGACCCGTTCGTGGTGAACCTGGGCGAAACGTTCGACTTGATCAACATCAAGGCGCCCGCCACGGAATTCGCCGCGAATGCGGAATCGGCCGCCAAGGACGACCTGGCGAAGAAAAACGTCACGGCCATCGAGATGGAAGTGCCGACCGCCTGCCTGACGGCGGGCGCCGACCCTGTCATCGGCGGCTGGACCACGGCCAGCCTGCGCCAGGGCCGCTTGCTCAATCCGGCGCCAGGCACCAGCACGGCTGCGTCGAAAGAAGGCGGCGCCTGGGTGCAAGTGTCGCGCCTCGGCATGCCGCTGGTGAATGAACTGGTGATCGGCCTGAAGGACAAGGACCGCTTCAATGCCAGCAAGCCATCGGGCGATGCGCAGTTCGCCGACTACGTCACCAATCCGACGGCGCCCGCCCTGGTGGAAGTGCTGTACGGCTCGGCCGGCGCCAAGGCGCCCACCAACTTCCCCCGCAATGACCTGGTGGCCACTTTCCTCACGGGCATCAAGGGCGTGAACCAGCCCGTCACCGTGACGGCGTCCGAAATGCTGCGCCTGAATACCTCGATCGCCGCCACGAATGTCGGCGCACAGAACCGCCTTGGCGTCATCGGCGGCGATAACGCGGGCTTCCCGAACGGCCGCCGCCCCGGCGACGACGTGGTGGACGTGGTGCTGCGCGTGGCCATGGGCAAGCTGTGCACCCTGAACATCGGCTGCGCCCCGGCCGATGCACCTGCCGGCGGTCTGCACTTCACGGACGGCGCCTTCCTCGACGAAACGGCGTTCACGGCCGGTTTCCCTTACCTGAAAAATCCCGTGGCCGGTTCGCCACAGATGTAAGGAGAACGCGATGAAAAAGCACCATGCACTCGGCGCCCTGGCGCTCACGGCCCTGCTGGCTGGCTGCGGTGGCGGCGGCAGCAGCCACACCGATAGCGGCAGCGGCGGCGTCAACCCGCCACCGGTGGCCATGCTCGACGCCTTTTATGTGGCCGTCAGCAACGTCATCCTGACCACCAGCGATGACAAGGAAGGCGTCAGCATCGACGCCATCATGGCGACGTCGCCGGACAACACGGAGCCGGTACCGCTGTAAGCCCCTGCGGGCGCCGCAGAGGCAACTCTGCGGCGCCCCTACCTTCTAACTTCGCCTGCGCCGACGATGAAAATAGCCATTTCCCTGCTGTGCGCCTGCCTGCCCGCGCTGGCCCTGGCCGCGCCCTACACGCCGAAAGACGGCGGCGCCGTCATCGAGCAGCTGCCGCGCCGCGCCGACGCCACGCAGCTTGAACTGCGCGCCTTGCGCCAGCAATTGAATACCACCCCGCAAGACCTGGCCCTGGCCAGCGGCCTGGCGCAGCGCTACATCGGACTGGCGCGCAGCGAGACGGACCCGCGCTACCTGGGCTACGCGCAGGCGGCGCTGGCGCCCTGG
>NZ_NRDQ01000081.1 GCF_002878455.1 Janthinobacterium sp. AD80 | reverse complement strand
TGCGGCCTGCTGGGCGTGATCCTGGCGGCGGGCCTGACCGCCGTTTTCGGCTACGACGGCTTGTCGCTGGCCTTTGCCATCTGCCTGCTGGCGTCGGGTGCGCTGCTGCTGGCGCGCGCCCCCCGTCCCGCCGTGCACGCCAGAGCCCAAGCGCCGTCGCCCGGCGGCTGGAAAGTGCCGTTTCGCCAGCGCGCGTTTCGCTGGCTGTTTGCCGTGCTGCTCGTCAATGGCGTGGCGGCCGCCATTCCCGCCACCCTGTTCCTGTTCTTTGCCAGCGACTATTTGCGCCTTGGCCACTACGCGGGTCCCTTCCTGATCGTGTATTTTTGCGCGGCGGCCGTCTCGATGCCCGTGTGGGTGGCCCTGGCGCGCCGCTTTGGCGAGGCGCGCGCCTGGGGTGGCGCCATGCTGCTGGCCGCCGCCGTGTTTGTCTGGGCCTATGGCCTCGGCGCGGGCGCCGCCTGGGGTTTCGCGGCCATTTGCCTGCTGTCGGGCCTGGCCCTGGGCGCCGACCTGGCCTTGCCGCCGGCCCTGCTGGCGGGACTGATCGGCGCTGCCGGCCATGCCGAACGGCACGAAGCGGCGTATTTCGGCTGGTGGAACTGGGGAGTGCAGATGAGCCTCGCCCTGGCGGCCGGCATCGCCTTGCCCCTGCTGGCCTGGCTCGGCTATGTGCCGGGGCAGGGCGGCGGCTTGCCGGCCCTCTCGGCGGCCTACGCCTTGCTGCCCTGCGTCCTGAAACTGCTGGCGGCGCTGCTGCTGTGGCGCGCGCCCCTGCAGCATATATATACACACACTACGGAGACCCGCATATGCGCCTCATGACTTTTTGCAAACGCGGCATGACAGCGGCGGCCTTGCTGCTGGCGCTGGCCGCCTGCTCCACGCCGCCCACGCCGGCCACCTACGCGCAGGAATTGCCGAAGCTGGACCTGCAGCAATACTTCAATGGCACCCTCGATGCGCACGGCATCTTCCAGGATCGCGGCGGCAAAGTCGTCAAACGCTTCACGGTGGTGATGCGCGCCAGCTGGGTGGGCGAGACGGGGACGCTCGACGAGGATTTCACCTATGCGGATGGCAGCAAGCAGCGGCGCGTGTGGACCTTGCGCAAGACGGCGCCGGGGCGCTTCATCGGCACGGCACCTGACGTGATCGGCGAGGCCGTCGGCGAAGTGGCCGGCAACGCGCTGCGCTGGCAATATGTGCTGGCGCTGCCCGTCGATGGCACGGTGTACCACGTCGACTTCGAGGACTGGATGTTCCTGATGGACGACAAGGTCATGCTCAACCGCGCCGCCATGAGCAAATTCGGCTTCGGCCTGGGCGCCGTGACCCTGTCGTTCAGCAAGCGCCCGCAGGCGGCCCCATGAATCGCAAGATCAGCAGCTGGGCAGGCAAGCACGTGTGGATCATCGGCGCCTCCAGCGGCATCGGCGCGGCCTGCGCCAGCATGCTGCTGGAGCAGGGCGCGTGCGTGGCCCTGTCGGCGCGCCACCGTGCCAGCCTGGAGCAATTGTGCGTAGGACAGCCGCTGGCGCTGGCCTTGCCGCTCGATATCACCGAACCGCTGCAAGTGCGCGCCGTGTGCGATGAGCTGATCCGGCAATGGTCGCATGTCGACCTGATACTCGTGGTCGCCGGCGGCTACCAGGCCATGCGTGCCGACGATTTCGACCTGGAAGCGGCGCAAAGCCTGCTGGCCCTGAACGTGGGCGGCGTCTTCAATTGCCTGGCGCAGGCCTTGCCGTTGCTGCTGCGCCAGGGCGCGGGCGGGATCGGCATCGTCGCCTCGGTGGCAGGCTACGGCGGCTTGCCGAAGGCGCTCGCCTATGGCGCCAGCAAGGCGGCGCTGATCAACCTGACGGAGTCGCTGTATCTGGACTTGCATCCACGCGGGATTGATGTGTATCAAATTAACCCTGGCTTTGTTGCCACCCCCTTGACCGCCGGCAATGATTTCACGATGCCGGCCCTGATCACGGCGCAGCAAGCGGCGGCGGCCATGCTTGATGGCATCGAACGGGGGCGGTTCCACATCCACTTCCCCAAGCGCTTTACCAATAGCATGCGGCTGGCGCGGCTATTGCCGTACCGCGCGTATTTTTGGCTGATTCGCAAGGTAACAGGACTATGACTGAACAAGAGAGCAGTGTCGTGCCCGCTGTTGCCCCCGAAGGCGCGCTCGCGCGCCTGGTGGGCTTCTATGAAAACCTGAGCCTCGAAGGGCTGGCCCAGCTGGGAGCCGTGTATGCGCCCGAGGCCCGCTTCAAGGACCCGTTCAATGAGGTGGCGGGGCATGCCGCGATCCTGGCCATCTTCGAGCACATGTTCGTGCAGGTCGATGCGCCCCGCTTTGTCGTGCTCGACAGTATGGGGCAGGGCGAGCAGGCGTTCCTGACCTGGGAGTTTCGTTTCCGCATGAAACGCTGGGTCGCCGGGGAACAGTGCATCCGCGGCGCCACCCATGTGCGCTTCGATGCGCAGGGGCGGGTCGTGCTGCACCGTGACTATTGGGATGTCGCCGAGGAACTGTACGAAAAATTGCCATTGCTCGGTGGTTTCATGCGCCTGCTGCGGCGCGCAGGGCGGCGTTGATGCCGGCGCGTCGCCATTTCAGGAAAGAAATGGCTGAAGGGCGGCGGCAGGCCGGGAGAAATGTTGCGCAAGAAGCTTGATCTGGGTCAAAGTGTCGTTTTTTTGAAACAAATATATCGAAATATTGAGAAGGCAACATTGTAAGAAATTGTTTCAACTGATGCGCAATTTGCAAGCAATAGTCGTCCGCGACCGGCGTCGGGCACCTCCGCCAAATGGCTGAGGTCGGCATGGAAAATAGTTCTGCCAATGCAATTTAAATTACCGGAAAGTCAGTTATTCCATTGTCAGTCTGACTAGTTTCCTAACGCTTGCGCCGACGTCGAAATTTCTCCCTACGCCCCTGAATCATGCGGCGGCGCACCAAAAAAGTGCGCACTATTTCCCATTTTCGGGCACGCCACAGCAAACATTGGCAATGCGGTGTATGCTTCGTCCCGTTTATCCATTATCACCTTACAAATTGTGCGCTTTGTCGTGTAAATCATGGACGGCGAATGACGGGTAAAGCATGTTGACGTTTTAATCATGCGCCTGATACTGTTGCACTAATACAACGGGTGTCCACAAGGCATGCGCTATGATGGAATGGTCAATCAGGCCAATGCATTGGTTGGCAAGGGGCACTGGCTCTGTCGCGTAGTACGGTTGGCGATGGTCGGGATGCCTGAAAAAGCCCTCGGCCTGGTACCGGAAGTAACATGTTGGAACTTGATGGAATGTGAAACGGTCGTTATAGTGCCGCTTCCGGTGCCCTCTGAGCACCCGAAACGGCGCACGAATGACGGTCGTTATGCAGCCTCAAGCTTATCGGTGCAATAGCGTGCCGATACCGATATGAATGTTCCTCTGACCGGAACAGCAATGTGGCAGGTGGAGACCTTGCCCTCACTCATAAAAAGCGCTCTGTTAGAGCGCAGCTCGAGATGCATAGGCTGTATTACTTTTTGCTTCAAAAATTAAAGGAAATTGCAATGAAAAAAACTCTGATCACCCTGGCAGTCCTGGCAGCAGCCACCGGCGTAGCCCAAGCTCAATCGAGCGTTGTTATCTACGGTACCGTTGACGCTGGTTTCGTCAGCGAGCGCGGCGGTGTTAACGGCAACGTTAACAAGCTGGACAGCGGCGTTGCTTCGGCTTCCCGTATCGGCTTCAAAGGCACCGAAGATCTGGGCAGCGGCCTGTCGGCACTGTTCGTTCTGGAATCGGGTTTCAACGTTGACAGCGGCGCGCAAAATGCAAACGAAGGCCTGTTTGGCCGTCAAGCCTATGTTGGCCTGAGCAGCAAAACGACCGGTACCCTGACCCTGGGTCGTCAATACACCCCTTGGTACAACACCCTGTCGAAAGTTGCTGACCCATTCGCAGTTGGCTACGCTGGTTCCGCTAAGAACTTGTTCCCATCGAACACCCGTACCAGCAACACCGTGCTGTACGCATCGCCAAACTTCAACGGCTTTGACGCTGACGTGGCTTACACCTTCGGCGAACAAGCTGAGTCGAACAAAATCGGCCGCAAAATCGGCGCGTCGGCTGGCTACTCGAACGGTCCTCTGAACGCTCGTATCGCTTACAACAACACCAGCAACGACACCGCGCTGACCGAAGCTGGTAGCGGCCGTAACTGGTTGGCTGCAGCTAACTACGACTTCGCAGTTGTTAAAGCTTACGTCGCATACGGCGTGAACAAAGGCCTGAACAGCGCCATCCGCAACAACGGCAACGTTAACGCGTTTGACTACACTTCGGCTGGCTTCAGCACCGACAGCGCTACCGCCCTGATCGGCGCAACCGTACCAGTTGGCGCCGCTGGCACCGTGATGGCTTCGGTTATCCACGTCAACGACAAAAACGCTGCTAACGCTGATGCTAACCAGTTCGCAGTGGGCTACTCGTACGCTCTGTCGAAGCGCACCAGCACCTACGCTTCGTACGCCAAGATCTCGAACAAAAACAACGCTGGCTACACCGTTGGTAACAACAGCAATGCTGGTACGGGCGACAAAGCCTTCAACGTTGGCGTTCGTCACTCGTTCTAATATTCGCGCAAGCGAAGCTTAGTACCGCTGCAGGCATCCCTTCGGGGATGTCTTCAAGCAAAGAAACGCGTCTCCAGGCTAGTCCTGGCGGCGCGTTTTTGCATTCGCGGCGGCAGTTATAATGTTGCTGTTACTAAAGTATAGGAATGCCATGTATTCAATGAAATCGCCGCGCCTGGCCGCCATGCTGGCCGCGCTGTTGCTGGCAGGCGCCAGCGGCGCCGCTGCCGCCGCCGTCAAGGGCAAGAAGCCAGCCGGACTGGAGCGCTATGGCGTGGCCGTGTATTCCGACCTGTGCCTGCAGAAGGACAGCGGCGAAATTGGTGGCCAGCGCGTTACCCTGCACCGTTTTGCCGAGGCCGATTCCGTCATCTATGAATTCACGGCAGGCGCCCTGAGCTGGCCCATCGTCGCCAGCGACGTCAATCTCGATGCCGCCACGGGCGCGTTCGACTTCACCATTACGGGCGCCGACAGCGAAGAGCGCACCATCGCCGGCAAATTTTCCAGGGATGGCCAGACCCTGACCCTGGAAGGCGATTACTGCGGCGGCAATGTGCGCATGCCCATGAAGCTGAGCCGCGTGCGCGACTTTGGCCGCGCCTTGAAAACGTGCACGCCATGCCCGGTCGTGCCCGAAGCGCCCGCCGAGGCGGAACCAGCCGAGCCGGCACCGGCCGCGCCCCTGCAGGAGAGCGCGCCCGCGCCGTCCGCCGCATAGCTTGTTGTCGTATGAAATGAAAAAGGCCCGGTATCGACCGGGCCTTTGCCATTTTGCAGCCTGCAGCGGGCCTATTTTGCCAATTGCGCCTTTTCCGCCGTGGCGCGGATGGTGGCCAGGGTGGCGTTCGGCGTGATCAGGTTGCCGTCATAGCGCAGCTCGATCAAGGCCGGCAAGCTGTGTGCCTGGGCATGCGCCAGCGCGCGCCGTAGGGCGGGAGCGAACTCTTCCGTTGTATTCACCACTTCGCCGTGCGCGCCATACGCCTGCGCCAGCGCCGCGAAGTCCGGGTTATGCAAGGTCGTGCCCGATACGCGGCCCGGGTAGTCGCGCTCCTGGTGCATGCGGATGGTGCCGAACATCTGGTTATTGAAGACGATGATGACCACGCCTGCCTGATATTGCACGGCGGTGGCCAGTTCCTGGCCATTCATCATGTATTCGCCATCGCCGGCAAAGGTGATCACGGTGCGCTCGGGATGCACGATTTTTGCCGCCACGCCGGACGGCACGCCATAGCCCATGGCGCCGTTGGTCGGCGCCAGCTGCGTGCGCATGCCGCCGTAGCGGTAGAAGCGGTGTGCCCACGAGGCATAGTTGCCGGCGCCATTCGTCAGGATGGTGTCAGCCGGCACTTGCTCCATGATCTCCTGCGTTACCTGCCACAGGTCGAGCGGCGCCTGGCCATCCTGGAAGATGGGCGGCTGCTGCTGGTAGGCGGCCAGCTCGGCCCTGGCTTCGGCCGGAGTCTGCTGCCAGGCGGCTGCGTCGACGGGCGCCATGGCGGCCAGCATCGCGCATATTTGCGGCATGCCGCTGTTGATCATCAGTTCAGCCTGATAGACGCTGCCCAGTTCCTCGGCATCCGTGTGGATGTGCACCAGGCGCTGGCGCGGCACGGGCGAGTCGAACAGGGTATAGCCGCCCGTGGTCATTTCACCGAGGCGCGGGCCGATGGCGATGACCAGGTCGGCTGCCTTGACGCGCGCGGCCAGTTTCGGGTTGATGCCGATGCCGACGTCGCCGATGTAGTTCGGGTGGGCATTGTCGAGCAAGTCCTGGAAACGGAAGGCGCACGCGACGGGCAGATGGTTGCTTTCGGCGAACTGTTGCAGGTCGGCGCAGGCTTGCGGCGTCCAGGTGGTGCCGCCCAGCAGCACCAGCGGACGCTGCGCCCCGGCCAGCATGGCGCGCAGCTGCTGCAGCTGTGCCGTGGAAGGGGCCGCCTGCACGGGCTGGTAGGGGCGCGTATCGGCCACGGCCGCCATGGAAATAAGCATGTCTTCCGGCAAGGCCAGCACGACGGGGCCGGGGCGGCCGCTGGTGGCCACCTGGAAGGCGCGCGCCAGGTATTCGGGGATGCGCTCGGCGCGGTCGATCTGCGCCACCCACTTGGCCATCTGGCCGTACATGCGGCGGTAGTCGATTTCCTGGAACGCTTCGCGGTCGACGAAATCGTTGCCCACCTGGCCAATGAAGAGGATCATCGGGGTCGAATCCTGGTAGGCCGTGTGCACGCCGATCGAGGCATTGGTGGCGCCCGGGCCGCGCGTGACGAAGCAGATGCCGGGCTTGCCCGTCAGCTTGCCGTAGGCTTCTGCCATGAAAGCGGCGCCGCCTTCCTGGCGGTTGATGATGAAGCGGATGCCCGAATCGTGCAGGGCGTCGAGCACGTCGAGGTAGCTTTCGCCAGGCACGCCAAAGGCGGTGTCGACGCCGTGGATCTGCAGGGCATCGACCAGGATCTGGCCACCGGTACGGGATTGTTGCGTCATGTTCGGCTCTTTATGTTCTAGTGGGGTGGCAAAGAAAAATCGGACAAACGGTGCGCATGCGCCGCATCGGCACGCGCGCAGCTTGCGCCATTCTATGTGAGCCGATTTGGCCCGGCTTTTGAAATGGCGACACCGAATTACACAATCCCCCAGGCGGGGGCCGGCAAAGGGCCCGGCCGGCCGTGTCGCACCCGCACAGGCCTTTTTGCAGAAACATGCTGCGGCGCGGTACAATGCCGGGTGAAGCAGGCCAGACAGTCGCTGGCTGGCGCAGCAATGCGCCGGCGGGAGGAAGGTCCGGACTCCATAGAGCGGGGTGACGGTTAACGGCCGTCCGCTGAAAGCCGACCCGGCGTACTTGTATGTTGGGGGAGTATAAGGCGAGGAATAGGGCCACAGAGACGAGCGTATTAAGTTACGGTGAAACGCGGTAACCTCCACCTGGTGCAATTTCAAATAGGCACGCGATGATGCTGCTCGCGGAGCGTGCGGGTAGAAAGCTTGAGCGCCCGAGTAATCTGGCGCCTAGAGGAATGACTGTCATAGCGCCGACCGCAAGGAAGGCGCCGTAACAAAATCCGGCCTACCGGCCTGCTTCACTTGAATTCATGCTTCCTGGCGCGCCAGGCAGCGACATGGCGCGCGGCAGATGGATGCTGCGCGCCACCCAAAAAGCCCCCGCAACGGGGCTTTTTTTGTTTCTAAAAATATAGCGTTTAAGATAAAGTTGTATAGACAACTAAAAATGAACAATTGGTTAAAGTTTCTTGGTTTTAATTAATTGCTGCATTGCAAAATAAGTTTTCGGTGCTGAAGCCAGCCCCGGAAAATGGCGGAAGGGGGTGTCCTGTGCAGTATTTTTTTGCCGAAAACCAAGTCTTTCCTGCGGGTAAATTACCGTTGTGTCCGACTGACGAAAGTATTGTCATGTGTCAACTAACTGTAAAAAATTCAATTTTTCGATTTCGTCTTTTTCGATGTTTACGGTAGGAAAACACATGTGTGCAGATGAGGTACCACATTCACTATCTGTCATAAGTATCTAATTTATCGATATATTTTTATTTGAGACTCCTTCAACGATATGCGCTAAGTCCTTAATTTCATTAATAAAATTCCTGTTTTGCCAATCGGAAACCGCTTGACCACTATCTTTGCTTACTCTAAAGTGGGCAACTGTGTGAAAAAGTGTATTTTTGTGGGAAATTATCCCTGGCAGCGCGGCACCACGATGTCGCAACCCAAGCTAAAAAAAAGGTCTTCCGTGTTTCAAGGCGCGTCCGCAATCAATCTCGATGCCAAAGGCAGGATGTCTATCCCTGCCAAGCACCGTGACGCGCTGGCGATTCAATGCGAAGGCCGCCTGACCCTCACCAAACACCCGGATGGCTGCCTGCTGTTCTTTCCCCGTCCCGTGTGGGAAAGCCACCGCCAGCAAATCGCCACCTGGCCCATGTCGGCGCGCGCCTGGCAGCGCATCTTCCTCGGCAACGCCTGCGACGTCGAGCTGGACTCGGCGGGCCGCGTGCTGATCTCCCCTGAATTGCGCAACGCCGTCGGGCTGTCGCGCGAAGTGATGATGATCGGCATGGGCAGCCACTTTGAAATATGGGATGCCGCCAAACTGGCCGAACAAGAACAGCAGGCGATCGATGCCGGCACCCCCGATGTACTCTCCAATTTTTCTTTCTAAGGCTCCGTAATGACACTACTCACGGTGCCGGAATTTCAGCATCGCACGGTGCTGCTTGATGAAGCGGTCGACGCGCTCGACCTGTCGGGCGAACGCGCGCATGGCATTTATGTCGACGGCACGTTTGGCCGCGGCGGGCATAGCCGATTGATTCTGTCGCGCCTGGCGGACGACGCGCGCCTGATCGGCTTCGACAAGGACTTGCAAGCCATCGCCACGGCCGAACAGATCGCCGACCCCCGCTTCCAGATTGTCCACGACAGCTTTGCCACCATGACGGCCAGCCTGGCCGAACGTGGCGTGCGGCAGGTCGATGGCATCCTGCTCGACCTGGGCATCTCGTCGCCGCAAGTCGACGACGCGGCGCGCGGTTTCAGCTTCCGCAACGACGGACCGCTGGACATGCGCATGGATACCACGCGCGGAATCTCCGCAGCTGAATGGCTGGCGGTGGAAACCGAGCAGAATTTAGAGAAAGTGATACGCGATTATGGGGAAGAACGGTTTGCTTTTCAGATTGCAAAGGCGATTGTTGCTGGCCGGGCAGTCCAGCCAATTTCAAGCACACGACAGCTTGCCAGCATCGTGGCAGGCGCCGTCAAGACCCGCGAGAAGGGTAAGGACCCCGCTACCCGCACCTTTCAGGCCATACGCATTTTCATTAACAAAGAGCTCGAGGATCTCGAGATCGGTTTGAATCAGGCGTATGCCTGCCTGGCGCCCGGCGCGCGCATGGCCGTGATCAGTTTCCATTCGCTGGAAGACCGCATGGTCAAGCGCTTCTTCGCCTCGAAGGCGAACGTCGAGCAGCCTGACCGCCGCCTCCCGATCCGCGCGGTCGACTTGCCGCAGCCGGAAATGAAGCTGATCTCGAAAATGAAGCCGTCCGACGCCGAGATCGAGGCGAATCCGCGTTCGCGTTCGGCCGTGATGCGCGTGGCGCAGCGTTTGCCCATTCCAGCTGGCGGCCCCCGATGACTGGCAAGCTGTGTGTCGTGCTGTCGGCCCTGCTGGTGTGCTGCGGCCTGTCGCTGGTGAATGCGCAATATCAGTCGCGCCACCTGCTGATCGACCTGGAGCGCGCGCAAGCGCTGTCGCGCCAGCTCGACATCGACTGGGCGCAGCTGCAGCTGGACCAGTCCACCCTGGGCAAGCACGAACGCATCGAAGCCATTGCGCGGCGCGACCTGAGCATGACGCCGCTGACGGCGGCACGCACGCAGTACCTGACGGAGGGTGAATAATGAAGTTGGGCGGTAACAGCAACGGCCGGGTGGCGGCATCGACAGGCGTGCCATTCTCGAAGAACCCCGTACTGGCAGTGCGTCTGCCCGTCTGGCGTTCGCGCGTCGTGCTGTTCCTGCTGTTCTTCGCTTTCGCCGGCCTGGGCGCGCGCGCCCTGTGGCTGCAAGGCGTGTCGACGCAGTTCCTGCAAAAGCAGGGCAAGGCGCGCTACGAGCGCACCCTGGAATTGCCGGCCACGCGCGGCAAGATCACCGACCGCAACGGCCAGGTGCTGGCTTCGTCCGTTCCCGTGAAAGCCATCTGGGCGATTCCCGACGACGTGCTGCAGGCGTCGCCCGAAAAAATCAATGCGCTGGCCGGCCTGCTGGAAATGAACGTCAACGAATTGCGCAAGAAGCTCGATTCGGACCGCAGCTTCGTCTACCTGAAACGCCAGGTCGAGATGGACGTGGCCGACAAGATTTCCAAGCTGGGCATCGACGGCATCGACGAGCGCAAGGAGTACAAGCGCTTTTATCCGCAGGGTGAAGTGATGACCCACGTGGTGGGCTTTACCAATGTGGAAGACGTGGGCCAGGAAAGCATGGAACTGGCGCAGCAGAAAACCCTCGTCGGCACCACCGGCAGCCGCCGCGTGATCAAGGACCGTCTGGGCCACATCGTCGAAGACATCGGTTTCATCCACGAACCGCACGACGGCAAGGACCTGACCCTGTCCGTCGACAGCAAGATCCAGTACATCGCCTTCACCCAGTTGAAGGAAGCGGTGGAGAAATTCAATGCCAAGGCCGGCGGCGCCGTGGTGCTTGACGTGCACACGGGCGAAGTGCTGGCCCTGGCCAACTACCCGAGCTACGACCCGAACGACCGCCGCAAGCTCACCGGCCAGCAGTTGCGCAACCGCGTCATGACCGATACCTTTGAGCCCGGTTCGACACTGAAGCCGATCACTGTCTCGCTGGCGCTCGACACGGGCAGGGTCAAGCCGGGCACCCTGATCGACACGGGACCTGGCCGCTACACCATCGCCGACCGCACGATCACCGACACCAAGCCGCACGGCGTGATCAATGTCTCCGAAATCATCGAAATGTCGTCGAACATCGGCACCTCGAAAATCGCGCTGGGCATGCCATCGCAGGAAATGTGGGAGATGTTTACCAAGGTGGGCTTCGGCCAGCAGCCGAAATGGGGTTTCCCCGGCGCCGTGGCCGGCCGTGTGCGCCCGTATAAATCGTGGCGCCCGGTGGAACAGGCGACCATGAGCTACGGTAACGGCATTTCCGTCTCGCTGATCCAGTTAGCGCGCTCCTACATGATGTTCGCGCGCGACGGCGACACGATTCCCCTGTCGTTCCAGAAGGTCAATGAACTGCCCGTGGGCCAGCAAGTGATCAAGCCGAAGACGGCCGCCGAAATGCGCGCCATGCTGGAACTGGTGGTCTCCGGCGCGCACGGCTCGGCCAAGCGCGCCCAGGTCGCCGGCTACAGGGTCGGCGGCAAGACCGGTACCGCCTATAAAGTGGAAAACGGCCGCTATGCGATGCCGCGCAAATATATCGGCTCTTTCGTGGGCATGGTGCCGATGTCGGCGCCGCGCTTCATCATTGCCGTGATGATCGATGAACCGACCGGCCCGGCCCACTATGGCGGCCAGGTTGCCGCTCCCGCTTTCGCGGCGATTGCGACCAACGCGCTGCGCGCGATGAACGTACCGCCCGATTCCTCCGTTACCGAAATCGTGGTCCCGGCCAATGCCGGCCCGGAGGCCATGTGAAGTCACTCATGACCATACAAGACATCAGTTTGTGGATCAAAGCGGCTGCCCCGAACGGGCAGCTGACGTCCGACTCGCGCCGCGTGCAGCGCGGCGACGTGTTTTTCGCCTATGCCGGCGCCACGCATTTCATCGCCGCCGCCATCGAGCAGGGCGCCGCCGCCATCGTGTTTGACGATACAGGTTTCTCCTGGGATGCAGCCTGGAATGTGCCGCAGCTGGCCGTGGCCGACCTGAAACGCCTGGCCGGTCCCATCGCCCACGCGTTCTACGGCATGCCTGACAGCGCCATGTTCAGCGCCGGCGTGACGGGCACGAATGGCAAGACCTCGTGCGCGCTGTGGCTGGCGCAAGCGCTGGCGCGCCTCGGCGAAACTGCGTCCGTCATCGGTACTTTGGGCGTTGGCCTGTGCAAGCCGCGTGGCGCCATCGAATTCGACGTCACAGGCTACACCACGCCGGACGCCGTGCTGCTGGCGCGCAAACTGGCCGCCATGCGCGACGCCGGCGCGCAAGCCGTCGCCATCGAGGTGTCGTCCATCGGACTGGACCAGGAACGCGCGGCCGGCATGCATTTCGATGTCGCCATGTTTACCAACCTGACGCGCGACCATCTCGACTATCACGGCGACATGGCCGCCTACGAGGCGGCCAAAGTAAAACTGTTCGACTGGCCGGGCCTGAAAACGGCCGTCATCAACCTCGATGACGCCATGGGCCTGCGCCTGGCGCGCCACGTGGACGGCAAGCTGGCCGGTGAATATCCCGTCATCGGCTATACCTTGCAGGACGCGGCCAGCTTGCCCGACCTGCCCGGTGTGCTGATGCTGCGCGCCAGCCAGTTCCGCAGCCGCAATGCGGGCACGGACTTCCACCTGGAATGCCCGCTGGGCGTGGCGCTGGTCAAGACGCAGCTGGTGGGCCACTTCAATATCAGCAACGCGCTGGCCGTGCTGGGTGCCTTGCTTGCGCACGGCAGCGGCTTGCGCGCCGCCGTCGACGGCATCGAATCGCTGCAGCCGGCCCCGGGCCGCATGCAGCAGGTGGGCGGCCAGGAAGCGCCGATGGTCGTCATCGACTACGCGCACACGCCGGACGCGCTGGAAAAAACCCTGGCTGCCTTGCGCCAGGTGGCGCAGGAGCGGGGCGGCGAACTGTGGTGTGTATTCGGCTGCGGCGGCGACCGCGATCCGGGCAAGCGTCCGCAGATGGGCGCCATCGCGCAGCTGGCCGACCACGTGCTGGTTACCAGCGACAATCCGCGCAGCGAAGATCCGCACGCCATCATCGCGCAGATCGTCGCCGGCATGCGTGCCGATGGCGCGCAGCCGCAAGCGATCGAAGACCGCGCCGCGGCGATCCTCTCGGCCATCAAGCATGCGGCCAAGCCGGACGTGATCCTGTTGGCGGGCAAGGGCCATGAGCCATACCAGGAAATCAAGGGCAAGAAACTGCCGTTCTCCGATGCCGACCATGCGCAGCTGGCCTTGTCCGCGCGCCTGACGATGATGAGGACGAACTGATGGATAGCTTGATGCGCGCAACCCTGGCAGAACTGATGCCGTCGCTGGACGGCGCGCAGCTGACGGGCGACGCCGTTTTTGACGGCGTGTCCACCGACAGCCGCAGCGCCCCGGCAGGTTCCTTGTTCGTCGCCCTGCGCGGCGAGAGTTTCGATGCCCATGACTTCCTGGAACAGGTGGCCGCCAGCGGCGTGGCCGCCGTGGTGGTCGAGCGCCTGCCCGCAAGCTGGGACAGCGCCAGGGTGCCGGCCATCGTGGTGCCCGATACCCTGGTGGCGCTGGGACGCATCGCCAATCACTGGCGCGCGCGTTTCAATTTACCCGTCATCGGCGTCACCGGCAGCAATGGCAAGACCACCGTCAAGGAGATGATTGCATCGATCCTGGCGGCGGCCTTTGGCGAAGAAGGCCGCCTGGCCACGCGCGGCAACCTGAATAATGAAATCGGCGTGCCCCTGACCCTGTTCCGCCTGAGCGGGCAGCACAAGGCGGCCGTCATCGAGATGGGCATGAATCATCCGGGTGAAATCGCACGCCTGGCGGCGATTGCCGCGCCAACCCTGGCGATGGTCAACAACGCACAGCGCGAACACCAGGAATTCATGCATACGGTGGAAGCGGTGGCGCGCGAGAACGGCGCCGCGCTGGCGGCCCTGGGCGCTGACGGCGTGGCCGTCTTCCCGCATGGCGATGAATTTACGCCCGTGTGGCGTGAGCTGGCCGGTGCGCGCGCCGTCATCACCTTCGGCCTGTCGAAAGAGGCGGACGTGAGCTGCACACACCGCGCGGCCGAGGATTTTGGCAGCGACATG
The DNA here is from genome assembly GCF_002878455.1 of Janthinobacterium sp. AD80. Taxonomy (GTDB): domain Bacteria; phylum Pseudomonadota; class Gammaproteobacteria; order Burkholderiales; family Burkholderiaceae_D; genus Janthinobacterium. Next base: position 42,307 of record NZ_NRDQ01000081.1, on the reverse strand, counting down.
TTCGTCAGCGTGCGCGCACAAGACGGCAGCCTGCGCCAGTTCTTCATCGGCTTGCAGGCGGCGGGCGAGCACAATGTGCGCAATGCGCTGGCGGCGGTGGCCTGCGCCATTGGCGCCGGTATCGCCATCGACCATATCAAGCAGGGCCTGGAGGCGTTTTCTCCCGTGAATGGCCGCCTGCAGAAAAAACGCGCGGCCAACGGCGCCACCATCATCGACGACACGTACAACGCCAATCCGGATTCGGCGCGTGCGGCCATCGACGTGCTGGCGCAAGCGGCCGCGCCGCGCATCCTGGTGCTGGGCGAGATGGGCGAAGTCGGCACGCAGGGGCAGCAGTTCCACGAAGAGATCGGCGCCTACGCCGCCGCCAAAGGCATCGAACACGTGCTGGCGACGGGCGGCCTGGCGCGCCATCTGGTCAATCCGGCACAGGCTGCCGCAAGCCAGGAATCAGGCACGGTCGTGGAGTTTTTCGAACAGTTCGACGGTTTGCTGGCGGCGCTTGATGCGCATTTGTCCGGCCGTTCGGATGCAACAGTATTAATCAAGGGCTCCCGCTTCATGAAAATGGAACGGGCCGTGCAGCATTTGATTGGTTCAAACAACAAAAACAAGGAAGCTCACTAATCATGCTGCTCTGGCTCGCTCATTATTTCCAGGACGACATTGGCCCACTGCGGGTCTTTAACTTCATCACGTTCCGCGCCGTCTTCGCCACCCTGACGGCGATCCTGATCGGCCTGTGCGCCGGTCCCGCCGTGATCCGCATGCTCACGCGCATGAAAGTTGGCCAGGCCGTGCGTACGGATGGTCCGCAAACGCATTTGAAAAAACACGGCACCCCGACCATGGGCGGTGTGCTGATCCTCATCGCCATCGGCATTTCCACCCTGCTGTGGGCCGACCTGTCGAACCGCTTCATCTGGCCTGTGCTGATCGTCACCCTGGGCTTTGGTGCCGTCGGCTGGGCCGATGACTACCGCAAGGTGGTGCACCAGGATCCGGAAGGCATGCGCTCGCGCGAAAAATACTTCTGGCAGTCGCTGATCGGCATCGTCGCCGCCTTCTACCTGGCCTTCTCCGTCTCCGTCTCGGAACCGGATGCGGGCCACGTATGGAATCTGATCTACGCCTGGGTGCAGTCCGGCTTCGCCATGGACCTGCCGCCAAAAGCCGACTTGATCGTGCCATTCTTCAAGACCATCAGCTATCCGCTGGGCGTGTGGGGCTTCATCGCACTGACCTACTGCGTCATCGTCGGCACCAGCAACGCCGTCAACTTTACCGATGGCCTCGACGGCCTGGCCATCATGCCAACCGTGATGGTGGGCACGGCCCTGGGCCTGTTCGCCTACCTGACCGGCAACGCCACCTATGCGCGCTACCTGTTCATCCCGCACATCCCGGGCGCCGGCGAACTGGTGATCTTCTGCGGCGCGCTGGCCGGTTCGGGCCTGGCCTTCCTCTGGTATAACACGCACCCGGCCAAGGTCTTCATGGGCGACGTCGGCGCGCTGGCACTGGGCGGCGCACTGGGCACCATCGCCGTCATCGTGCGCCAGGAAATCGTCCTGTTCATCATGGGCGGCATCTTCGTCGTCGAAACGCTGTCCGTGATCATCCAGGTCGTCTGGTTCAAGTACACCAAGAAACGCTATGGCGCTGGCCGCCGCGTCTTCCTGATGGCGCCCTTGCATCACCATTTTGAACAAAAAGGCTGGAAAGAGACGCAAGTCGTCGTGCGTTTCTGGATCATCACCATGATGCTGGTGCTGCTCGGCCTGACCACCTTGAAGCTGCGCTGATGATGTACCTCGATAAAACCGCACTGGTACTGGGCCTCGGCGAATCGGGGCTGGCCATGGCCCTGTGGCTGGCGCGCAGCGGAGCTTGCGTGCGCGTGGCCGACACGCGTGAAGCGCCGGAGCGCCTGGCCGCCCTGCAGGCCGCCGTGCCGCAGGCGCGGTTCATCGCCGGCGCCTTCACGGCGGAACTGCTCGATGGCGTCGATTTCGTCGCCGTCAGCCCCGGTCTGGCGCCGCAGCGTGAACTGGCGCACATCGCGCCGGCCGCCGCCGAAAAAAATATCCCCGTGTGGGGCGAGATCGAACTGTTCGCGCAGGCGCTGGCCGCCCTGAAGGCCGAACGCGGCTATGCGCCGAAAGTCGTCGCCATCACGGGCACGAATGGCAAGACGACGGTGACCAGCCTGGTCGGGCTGTTGTGCGAACGCGCTGGCCTGGCCACGCGCGTGGCCGGCAATATCAGCCCGGCGGCGCTCGACGTGCTGCGCGAGGTGCTCGATGCCGAGCCGGCGCCTGTTACCGCCGCTGTCGAAGCAGAGGGCGAGGCAGCTGAAGCCATTGAAGTGGCCGAACCTGTCGCCAGCACCTTGCCGCAAGCGTGGATCCTGGAGTTGTCCAGCTTCCAGCTGCACACGACCTTCAGCCTGCAGGCCGATGCGGCCACGGTATTGAATCTGTCGCAGGACCACCTGGACTGGCATGGCGACATGGCCTCCTATGCTGCCGACAAGGCGCGCATCTTTGGCGATGAAACCGTGCGCATCCTGAACCGCGACGACGCGCTGGTCATGCACATGGCCAATCCGCTGGCCGACACCATCACTTTTGGCACGGGCGAACCGGCGGACGTCGACAGCTTTGGCCTGGTCAACGAACGCGGCATCTTCTGGCTGGCGCAAGCCGTGCCTAGCGAAGAAGTGATCGAGAAGAAGCGCAAGAAGAATGATCCGGCGCCGGAACCGGTGCCGACGATGGCGAAAAAACTGATGCCGGCCGACGCCTTGAAAATCCGCGGCCAGCACAATGCGGCCAACGCGCTGGCGGCGCTGGCCCTGTGCCGCGCCATCGGCCTGCCATTCGCGCCGCTGCTGCATGGCTTGCGCGAATACCAGGGCGAACCGCACCGGGTGGAACTGGTCACGGCTGTCAATGAGGTCGAATACTACGACGACAGCAAGGGTACGAACGTGGGCGCGACGGTGGCGGCCCTGTTCGGCCTGGGCAAGGCGTTTGGCGGCGCGGAGCAGCGCCTGGTGCTGATCGCCGGCGGCGATGGCAAGGGGCAGGATTTCTCGCCGCTGGCAGAACCGGTGTCGCGCTATGTGCGCGCCGTGTTGCTGATCGGCCGCGATGCACCCGCCTTGCGCGCGGCGCTCGAGCCGGCCGGCGTGGACATCGTCGATTGCGCCACCTTGCCGGAAGCCGTCAAGCTCGCCAGCAGCCTGGCGCTGGCGGGTGACGCGGTGCTGCTGTCGCCTGCGTGCGCCAGCATGGACATGTTCAGGAACTATGCGCATCGCGCACAGGTGTTTGTCGACGCCGTGCGCGACATCGCCCTGGAAAACGGACAGGATATCTGATGGCCTTCCAACTGCCATTCCGCTTCGGTTCCGGCTCGGCTGCCAAGCCGCTGGATGGCCGCGCGCGGCAGTCGAAGATGATGGAGTACGACCAGCCGCTGGTCTGGGTGGTCTTGCTGCTCATGTTGCTGGGCATGGTGATGGTGTATTCGGCGTCGATCTCGCTATCGGATGCGCGCAAATTCGCCGCCTACACGAACAATTATTTTGTCGTGCGCCAGGCGCTGTTCATCGGCGTGTCGATCATCGTCGGCGCGATGGTGTTCCGCATCCGCATCGCCACCTGGCAAAAGATGGCGCCGTGGCTGTTCATCGGCACCCTGGTGCTGCTGGTGATGGTATTGATACCGGGCCTGGGCGTCTCGGTCAACGGCGGGCGCCGCTGGCTGAATCTGCCGGGCCTGCGGCCGCAGCCGTCCGAGCTGATGAAGGTGGTAATGGTGCTGTACGCGGCCGACTACACGGTGCGCAAGCAGGAATACATGCACAAGCTGACCAAGGGCTTCATGCCGATGGCGCTGGCCGTCAGTTTCGTCGGCCTGCTGCTGCTGATGGAACCCGACCTGGGCGCCTTTGGCGTGATCGTCTGCATCGCCATGGGCATTCTGTTTTTGGGCGGTGTCAACGCCATCTGGTTCGGTAGCATCGGTGCCATGCTGACGGCGATTTTCGTCACCATCATCGCCTTGTCGAAATTCCGCCGCGAGCGGTTTTTTGCGTATCTCGATCCATGGCAGGAAGACAATGCGTTGAACAAGGCTTACCAGCTGACGCACTCGCTGATCGCCTTCGGACGCGGCGAACTGTTTGGCGTGGGCCTGGGCGGCAGCGTGGAAAAACTGCATTACCTGCCCGAAGCGCATACAGACTTTTTGCTGGCCGTGATCGGCGAGGAACTGGGCCTGGTGGGCGTGCTGATCGTGATCGGCATGTTTTACTGGATCATCAAGCGCGCCTTCGACATCGGCCGCCAGGCGATCGCCATCGACCAGACCTTCGCGGGACTCACGGCGAAGGGCATCGCTATCTGGATCGGCGTGCAGACCTTCATCAACATGGGCGTGAACCTGGGCCTGCTGCCGACCAAGGGGCTGACCTTGCCCCTGATGAGTTATGGCGGCACGGGCGTACTGATTAACTGTATCGGCCTGGCGATTTTGCTGCGCATCGATTACGAAAACCGGATCCTCATGCGCGGGGGCCGGCTATGAACAACGTGACGAATTTGAAACCGACGAAAAGACTGATGATCATGGCGGCCGGTACCGGCGGCCATATTTTCCCTGGCCTGGCGATTGCGCAGACCATGCGCGCGCGCGGCTGGGAAGTGAGCTGGCTGGGCACGACCCACGGCATGGAGCAGGAACTGGTGCCGAAAAGCGGCATTCCCATGGACGCCATCGCGTTCTCCGGCATGCGCGGCAAGGGTCTGGCACACACCATCCAGGGTGGCTTCAGGATGCTGGCCAGCTTCTTTGCGATCCGCCGCTTCATCGCCCGCCGCAAGCCGGACGTGGTGATGGGCATGGGTGGCTACGTCACCGTGCCGGGCGGCCTGATGGCGCGCCTGAAGGGTGTGCCGCTGGTGCTGGTCAATGCCGACGCGGCGCTGCTGCTGTCGAACAAGACCCTGGTGCCGCTGGCGCAGCAGGTGTGCTTTGGCTTCCCTGCCGATTTCGGCAGCGCGGCCGGCAAGGCCGTCGTCACGGGCAATCCCGTGCGCGCGGAAATCCTCGCCATGGCGGCGCCGGCCGCGCGTTTCGCTGGCCGCAGCGGACCGCTGCGCATCCTGGTGGTGGGCGGCAGCCTGGGCGCGAAAGCGCTGAACGACAATCTTCCAGCCGCGCTGGCCTTGATGCCGGCAGGCGAACGTCCGCTGGTGACGCACCAGTCGGGCAAGAAGAATATCGACGCCCTGCATGCCGCGTATGCGCAGGCGGGCGTGCAAGCCAATGTGGTCGACTTCATCGACGACATGGCCAAGGCGTATACGGAAGCGGACCTGGTGATTTGCCGCGCAGGCGCCATCACCCTGTCGGAACTGACGGCGGCCGGCGTGGCCAGCGTGCTGGTGCCACTGGTGGCATCGACCACCAGCCACCAGCGCGACAACGCGCAATGGATGGCAAAACAAGGTGCGGCGATTCATCTGCCGCAGACGGAAATGAGTGCGGCGTCGCTGAGCGCACTGCTGGCATCGCTGACGCGTGATGCCTGCCAGCAGATGGCGCAGGCGGCACTGGCAGCAGGCAAGCGCGACGCCAATGAGGCGATCGCACACGTATTGGAAAAACTGGCATGAGGTTAGCGCTGTGAAGCATAAAGTAAACAATATCCACTTTGTCGGCATTGGCGGCAGCGGCATGAGCGGCATCGCCGAAGTGCTGGTCAACCTGGGCTACAAGGTGTCGGGCTCCGACCTGGGCAGCAATGCGGCAACGCAGCGCCTGGCGAGCCTGGGCGCGACCGTCATGCTCGGTCACGCGGCGGAAAATATCGGCGACGCCGATGCGGTGGTGACCTCGGGCGCCGTGCCGCAGGACAATCCGGAAGTGGCGGCCGCGCGTGCGCGCAAGATCCCGCTGGTGCCGCGCGCCGTGATGCTCGGTGAATTGATGCGCCTGAAACGCGGCATCGCCATCGCCGGCACGCACGGCAAGACGACGACGACCAGCCTGGTCGCGTCCGTGCTGGCGCAGGGTGGTCTCGACCCGACTTTCGTCATCGGTGGCCGTCTGACCAGCGCCGGCGCGAACGCCAAGCTGGGTTCGGGCGACTACCTGGTGGCCGAAGCCGACGAATCGGACGCCTCGTTCCTGAACCTGACGCCGATGATCGAAGTCATCACGAATATCGACGCCGATCACATGGACACGTATGAGCACGATTTTGAAAAGCTCAAGCAGGCTTTCGTGCAGTTCACGCACCGTCTGCCGTTCTATGGCCGCGCCATGCTGTGCATCGACGATCCGCACGTGCGCGCCATCATCCCGTCCGTCACCAAGCCGGTTACGACCTACGGTTTCGCGGAAGACGCGCAAGTGCGCGCCGTCAACGCGCGCGCCGTGGGACTGGAAATGCACTTCACCGTGCTGCAGGAAGGCTATCCGGATCTGGACGTGGTGCTGAACCAGCCCGGCATGCACAATGTGCAGAATGCCTGCTCGGCGATTGCCATCGCGCGCGAAATCGGCATCGCCGACAGCGCCACCCAGCAGGGCCTGGCGGAGTTTTCCGGCGTCGGCCGCCGCTTCACGCGCTATGGCGACGTGGCGCTGCCGAACGGCGGCAGCTTCGCCCTGGTCGACGATTTCGGCCATCACCCTGTGGAAACGGAAGTGACACTGGCCGCCGCGCGCGCCGCCTATCCTGGCCGCCGTCTGGTGCTGGCGTTCCAGCCGCACCGCTACAGCCGCACGCGCGACCTGTTCGAGGATTTCGTGAAAGTGCTGGGCGCCCCGGACGTGCTGCTCTTGTCCGAAGTGTATGCTGCGGGCGAAGCGCCTATCGTCGCCGCCGACGGCCGCGCACTGGCGCATGCGCTGCGCGCGCGCGGCAAGATCGAACCGATTTTCGTCGAGTCCATGACCGACATGGCCGACACCATCATGAGCGTGGCGCGCGACGGCGACGTCGTGCTGACCATGGGAGCGGGCTCCATCAGCGGCATCCCGCAACAACTGACGACGTATCAATCCAACACTGTAAAGGCCTGATGTGAACCAAGCTTCAGCTATCGATGTAAAACAATTGGGCAAGGTCGGCGTGCTGTTCGGCGGCAGCTCGGCCGAGCGCGAAGTGTCGCTGATGTCCGGCACGGGCGTGCTGGCCGCCTTGACAAGCCGTGGCGTGGATGCGCATGGCTTCGACACGGGCGAACGCAGCCTGGCCGAACTGGCCGCTGAAAAATTCGACCGCGTCTTCATCGCGCTGCACGGCCGCTTCGGCGAAGACGGCAGCCTGCAGGGCGCGCTGGAACAGCTGGGCATTCCCTACACGGGCAGCGGCGTGATGGCGTGCTCGGTGGGCATGGACAAGGTCTACACCAAGATGATCTGGCTGATGCACCAGCTGCCGACGCCCAAGTACGCGGTGCTGGACGATAGCTCGGACCTGGCCAAGGTGGCCGTGGAACTGGGTTTGCCGCTGATCGTCAAGCCGCCGCATGAAGGTTCGAGCATCGGCATCACCACGGTCAACGAGGCATCGGCCTTCCAGGCGGCCTACGACATCGCTGCCGGACTCGATGATTCGGTGCTGGCCGAGGAATTCATCAAGGGCCGCGAGTTCACCGTGGCGATCCTGGGCAAGGGCGCTTCGGCGCGCGCGCTGCCACCGATCGAAATCGTCGCGCCGCAAGGCAATTACGACTACCAGAACAAGTACTTCACGGACGATACGCAGTATTTCTGCCCGCCGCAGCTGGACCCGGCGATCGTCGCGGAGATGGAACGCATCGCCGTGGAAGCCTACCGCGCGCTCGGCTGCGAAGGCTGGGGACGGGTCGATGTGCTGATGCGCGCGGCCGACAGCAAGCTGTTCCTGCTGGAGGTGAATACCTCGCCCGGCATGACGGGCCACTCGCTCGTGCCGATGGCAGCGCGCGCGGTGGGCACCAGCTATGAAGACCTGTGCCTGGAAATCGTCGCCGGCGCGCGCCTGAAAATGCACAAGGGACAGCACTGATATGTGGCATGACGCTAAAAGCCTGAACACGACCGCCAACGGCTTGCTGGCCGCGGTTCTGGTCGTGTGCGTGGCAGCCGGCGTCTGGTGGGTCTCGCAGCGTCCGATGTTCGACCTGCGCACCATCAAGGTGGAAAGCGCGGACGACAAGGGCCTGCGGCATGTGAATTACCTGACCCTGCGCAGCGGTACGCTGGGGCGCATCAAGGGCAATTTTTTCACGACCAACCTGGAAAGCGTGCGCGGCGTGTTCGAGTCGGTACCCTGGGTGCGCCGCGCCAGCGTGCGCCGCGAGTGGCCGAATCAGCTGATCGTGGCGCTGGAAGAACATGAAGCGCTGGGAACGTGGGGCGAGGATGGACGGCTGCTGTCGGTCAAGGGCGACGTGTTTACCGCCAACGTGGCCGAAGCGGAAGACGACCATGAATTGCCAGCGTTTGCCGGCCCCGATGGCAGCGAAAAGGAAGTACTGGCCACCTACGTGCAGCTGGCAAAGTGGTTTGCGCCGCTGAAGATGGTGCCGGAAACCCTGTCGCTGTCGAGCCGCTATGCGTGGACCGTGAAACTGAATAACGGCATGAGCGTGGCGCTGGGACGCGAACAGAATCATACGACCCTGAAGGCGCGGGTCGACCGGCTGGTGGGTATTTATCCGCAGCTGGCGAGCCGCCTGGAAAATATCGACACGATCGACATGCGTTACCAGAATGGCCTGGCGCTCAGTTCCGCCGGCCTGGTGATACCGGCCGAGGGCAAGGATGGCAAGCCAGTGATGAAGAAGAAAAACAGTAGTCCGATTAAAAAACCGACTTAACCCAATAACTTAATTTATAGCCCATACAGTAGGCGACAGAAATGACAAAAGACGCGAAAAACCTGATCGTCGGCCTCGACATCGGCACCTCGAAAGTGGTGGCGGTGGTAGCCGAAGTGATGTCCGACGGGCGCCACGAAGTGATCGGGCTGGGCCAGCACGAATCGAAAGGCCTGAAAAAAGGCGTGGTGGTCAATATCGAGGCCACGGTGGAATCCATCCAGCGCGCGCTGGAAGAGGCCGAGCTGATGGCCGACTGCAAGATCCGCAATGTGTACGCGGGCATTGCCGGCAGCCATATCCGCAGCTTCAATTCCAGCGGCATGGTGGCCATCAAGGACAAGGAAGTGACGGCGACCGACGTGGCGCGCGTCATCGAGACGGCAAAAGCGGTTAACATTCCGACCGATCAGCAATTGCTGCACACGGTGCCGCAAGAGTTCATCGTCGACAGCCAGGAAGATGTGCGCGAGCCGATCGGCATGAGCGGCATCCGCCTGGAGGTGAAGGTGCATATCGTCACCGGCGCCGTGTCGGCGGTGCAGAACATCGTCAAGTGCGTGCGCCGCTGCGGCCTGGAAGTGTCGGACCTGATCCTGCAGCCGATGGCGTCCGCCGATGCGGTGCTCACGCCCGATGAAAAGGAACTGGGCGTGGTGCTGATCGACATCGGCGGCGGCACGACCGATGTGGCGGTGTTCTCCGATGGCGCGATCCGCCATACGGCAGTCATTCCCATCGCCGGCGACCAGATCACCAACGACATCGCCATGGCCTTGCGCACCCCGACCGCGGAAGCGGAAGAAATCAAGATCCGCTATGGCGTGGCCAAGCAGGTCCTGGCCGATCCTGGCGAATCGCTGGAAGTGCCTGGCCTGGGCGACCGCGGCCCGCGCAACCTGTCGCGCCAGGCGCTGGCGGCCGTGATCGAGCCGCGCGTCGAAGAGCTGTTCGCCATGGTGCACCAGGTGGTGCGCGAATCCGGTTATGAAGGCGTGCTGTCGTCGGGCATCGTGCTTACGGGCGGCACGTCCATCATGCCCGGCATGGTGGAAATGGCGGAAGATATTTTCCTGAAACCGGCGCGCCTGGGCACGCCCGAGTATCGGGGACAGCTGGCCGACGTGGTGCGCAGTCCGCGCTATGCCACGGTGCTTGGCCTGCTGCTGGAAGCGAAGAAGCAATACCTGCGCGGCCACATCGTGACGCGTCAGGACGGCTCGGTGAAGGCAGTCTGGCAGCGCATGAAGGAATGGTTTTTAGGGAATTTTTAAGGGCATGATTTTCGCCCGGCAGTACAGGTTTTTTGGCAGCATCGCAGGTACACACACATAACTTTATTTTATATTTAACCGCAGTTTTCAATCTCCAGTTCTCCTACCAATATGAGGCCTGGCGCTTGGAAACCGCATCTGATAGGAGCACATCATGGAGTTCGATATGGTCGATAACACAGCTTTAGGTACCGTCATCAAGGTCGTCGGCGTCGGCGGTGCGGGTGGCAATGCAGTCCAACACATGATCAACAAAGGCATGTCGGGCGTGGAGTTCATTGCCGCCAATACCGACGCACAGGCCCTGTCGACATCGAAGGCCCATAACATCATCCAGATCGGCGACACGGGTCTGGGCGCTGGCATGAAGCCTGCAGTCGGCCGCCAGCTGGCCGAAGAGTCGCGCGCGCGCATCGCCGATTCGCTGCGCGGCGCGCACATGGTCTTCATCGCCGCCGGCATGGGCGGCGGCACGGGCACGGGCGCCGCTCCCATCGTGGCCGAAGTGGCCAAGGAACTGGGCGCGCTGACGGTGGCGGTGGTTTCCAAGCCGTTCTCGTACGAAGGCCAGAAGTGCATGGACATCGCCGACGAAGGCCTGGAGCAGCTGTCCCTGCACGTCGATTCGCTGATCATCATCCTCAACGAAAAGCTGGAAGAGATCTACGAAGACGAAAGCATGCTGGAATGGATGCAGCACGCCGATGATGTGCTCAATAACGCGGTGGCCGGCATTGCCGAGATCATCAACGTGCCGGGCCACATCAACGTCGACTTCAACGACGTGAAAACCATCATGGGCGAGCAGGGCAAGGCCATGATGGGCACGGCGACGGCGTCCGGCGTCGACCGCGCGCGCATCGCCGCCGAACAGGCTGTCGCTTCGCCGCTGCTGGACGGCATTGATCTGTCCGGCGCGCGCGGCGTGCTGGTCAACGTCACGGCCAGCCGTGGCCTGAAGGGCAAGGAGATCAAGGAAGTCATGGCTGCCGTGCGCGCGTTTGCCGCGCCGGATGCGTCGATCGCGCAAGGTATCGCCTACGACGATGCCATGGGCGACGACATCCGCGTTACCGTGGTGGCGACGGGCCTGGGCCGCGCGAAGAAAAACATCCAGCTGGTACCGCAGCAAGTGCTGCGCACCGGTACCCACAACAGCCCGTTGACCCCGTCGGCGGCGATGGGCGGCGCGCAGGCTGCGACGACCACCGTGGGCGTGGCCACGCCGGCAGCCGGTTTCGACGGCATGAAGGCACCGGCCGTATGGCGCCGCGAATCGGCTTCCGAGCAGGTGCGCGCGATGGAAAAGAATGGCATGGAGACGTATGACATTCCAGCATTCCTGCGCAAGCAAGCCGATTAAGGCAGCTTGATGCATGCAGCGATGACGGCGGCCTGAGGGCCGCCGTTTTTTTATCCGCCTTCTTGATCTTTGGCTTTGCCTTCTCGGCCATTTTCTGCACAAATACGGCAAGTCAGGCATACTATCGCGCAGTGTCGGCAGCTTGCCGGCAGAACCAGATCACGGGCGTGGTCCGCGTCAAAGAAGCGGGCAGCGCCTTCAACCGACAGTACACAAGGAGTCAACATGACCATCAAGATCGGCGACACCCTGCCAGAAGGCACCCTGGCTGAATTCATCGAAAACGAAACCGAAGGCTGCGCACTGGGCCCGAACACGTTCAACGTGCAAGACCTGGTCAAGGGCAAGAAGATCGCCATCTTCGGCCTGCCAGGCGCGTACACCCCGACTTGCTCCGCACAGCACGTGCCAGGCTACGTCAAGCATGCCGCCGACCTGAAAGCCAAAGGCGTCGATGAAATCTGGTGCATCTCCGTCAATGACGCGTTCGTGATGGGCGCCTGGGGCCGCGACCAGAAAGCCACCGGCGTGGTACGCATGATGGCTGACGGCAACGCCGCCTTCAGCAAGGCCCTGGGCCTGGACGCCGATTTTTCCAAGCACGGCATGGGCACGCGCTCGCAGCGCTACTCGATGCTGGTCGACAATGGCGTCGTGACGCAATTGAACATCGAGCAGGGCGGCAAGTTTGAAGTGTCGAATGCCGAGACGCTGCTGGGCCAGCTGGCTTAAGCAGAGTGCAGGCTGGGCAGGTCGGCGTGGGTCGGCTTAGCGCAGCATAAGCCGACGTGCTGCGTTTGCATCACGTTTGCTCTGGCATTGTTGGATTACGCGCCTTGCGCTAATCCAACCTACCCAAGCTACGCGTAAATCAAAACGGCGCCATCGGCGCCGTTTTCACGTTTATTGCACCTGCGGCTTGGTCGCCTCGAACATGGCCGCATCGATGCTGAACGAATAATCGTCCTGCAGCGCGAAATAGCTCCGCGCTTCCTCTGGCGCGCCGTCGAACAGGTTGCGGATGGCCGCCACGCGCTCGCCCGGCGTGCGCATGCGCGCCACCCACTCGTCGAACTGCATCGTCAGTTTCCACACGCTGCGCAAGCTGTGGCTAAAGCCCGCATTGTTGAATTTGGCGCCCCATTCGCACGTGCGGTAGTCGCGCACGTGGGAAGCGTCGCGCAGCATTTCCACCGCCTGCAAGGTGCTGTCGTACAGGGCCGTCTTCGGCGCCACGATGTCGACCACCAGCAAGGTGCCGTTCGGGCGCAGCACGCGCCACGCCTCGGCCAGCGCCGCCGCCACGTCGTTCCAGTGGTGTGCGGAAAAGCGCGTGACGACCATGTCGAAGCTGGCGTCGGCAAACGGCAGGCGCGCCACGTCGCCCTGTTGCGTGCTGATGTTGTGCAAGCCGCGCTGTGCCTTGGCGTGCTCGACCACGTCGAGCATGGGTTGCGCCAGGTCGTAGGCGACGACCGATTGCGCCACGGGGGCGACGGCAAAGCTGGCGTGGCCGGCGCCGCAGCCCAGGTCCAGCACTACCGGCCTGCCATGGCGGCGCGCGCATTCCTGCATCAGCACCAGGTCGGCGCCTTGCGCGTGTACTGCGCTGCTCAGGTAGGCATTCGCCGTCTTGCCAAACTGTTCGGTAACGACATCGTGCTGCTGCATGGTTTTCTCCTGGTGATGGGTGAGTACATGCAGAATAAGGATAAAATTATCCTGTAACAAGACCATAACTTATACTGGTATATCCACTACCATGCAGACTTGCCATGTCGAATAAACTCGCTGAATTCATCCGCGCCCGGCGCGAAGCCGTCACCCCCGCCATGGCTGGCTTGCCCGGTGGCGGACGGCGCCGCACGCCCGGCTTGCGGCGCGAAGAGCTGGCGCAGCTGTGCGACGTCAGTCCCACCTGGCTGACGTGGCTGGAGCAGGGCCGTCCCGTGTCGGCATCGGCCAGGATGCTGGCGCGGCTGGCGCAGGTGCTGCAGCTGAGCTCGGCCGAGCGCGCCTATCTGTTCGAGGTGGCGGACAAGCATGACCCCAGCCATGGGGCAGGCGAGGGCGACGGTCCTGCCGCCGCCGAGCTGGTCGCCATCGTGGCCGCCATCGATGCGCCCGCGTACATCCTCGACCGCGCGTGGAACGCCGTGGCGTGGAATGGCGCGGCGGCCACCCTGTTTGCCGGCTGGCTGCATGACGACGCGGTCGCACCGAACCAGCTGCGCTTCATGTTCCTGGAGGCGGGCGCGCGCGCGCTGGTCGTTGGCTGGCCGGAGCGGGCGCAGCGGCTGGTGGCGGAGTTTCGCGCCGACATCGGCCGCCAGGCGGACCAGGTGCCGCTGGCTGGCCTGATCGCCGAACTGGCCGGGGCCAGCCCTGAATTTCGCCTATGGTGGGGCGCGCAGCAGGTGCAGGGGCGCGATGGCGGCGTGCGGCGCTTCCAGCATCCGCTGCAGGGTCTGCTCAGCTACCATCAGGTGACCCTGCATCTGGCGCGCCAGCATGAATTGAAACTGGTGATGCTGTTGCCTGTGTCATAAGGAAAAGCGGCCGCGCTTGCTATAATCTGGCTGACCGCTTGCCCTGCCTTTTCAGGCCATGCTGTCCTGGCTCCGGCCGTCGCCATGATGACGGTCCCGCTCTTTCGCCAGGAGTCTGTCCTGATATCCCGTCATTCCAACTTGCGCAGCATCTACGTGATGCTGGTCGCCGTCGCCATGTTTTCCCTGATGGACACGGCCATGAAGCTGCTGTCCGCCCACTATCCCGCCATGCAGGTGACGGCCTTGCGCGCCTTGTCGTCGTTGCCGCTGGTCTGCCTGTACCTGCTGTACCGGGGCGCTTTCAAGCATGTGATGCGGGTGCGCTGGCCGCTGCACCTGCTGCGCGGCGCGCTTGGCGTGATGATGATCACCCTGTTCGCGTATGGCTTGAAGCGCATGTCGCTGGCCGAGGCGTATTCGCTGTTTTTCGTCGCCCCCTTGCTGATCACCATCCTGTCGGTGTTTATCCTGAAGGAACGAGTCGACTTGGCGCGCTGGTGCGCCATCGCCGTGGGCTTGCTGGGCGTGCTGGTGGCCCTGCGCCCCGACGGCTCGGGATTCTTTTCGCTGGCCGGGCTGGCCGTGCTGGGCTCGGCCGCCTGCTATGCGATATCGGCCGTCACGGGCCGCATCCTCAGTCGCACGGACGCCAGCGAAAGCATGGTCTTCTGGCTGATGGTGATGATGGCCCTGGGCGGCGTGGCCCTGTCCGCGCATGAATGGGTGAGCATCCGGCGCGAGGACTGGTGGCTGCTGGCGGGCTTGTCCGTCAGCGGCTTCCTGGGCCAGCTGGCCATTACCGAGGCGTTCCGGCATGGCAAGGCGTCCAGCGTGGCGCCGTTCGAATACTCGGCCCTGGCCTGGGGCATGGCCCTGGACTGGCTGCTGTGGCGCGCCTTGCCCGACCAGTACACATTGATCGGCGCGGCCATCATCATCGGCAGCGGCATTTACCTGGTGCGGCGCGAAGCCGTGCATGCGGAAAGCGAGCATCCTTGACGGCGCGCTGTGGTTTTTCTGGCGTGGACCATGCCTCGCCGCAACGAAAAGACGCCAAATGGATATAATCGACAGATGTTAAAACAACGCACTATCAAACAATTGGTCCGCACCATCGGTGTCGGCTTGCACTCAGGCACCAAGGTCGAACTGACCTTGCGTCCCGCCGCGATCGACACGGGCATCGTGTTTCGCCGCATCGACCTCGATCCCGTGGTGGAGTTTCCCGCCAGCGCCATGGCCGTGGGCGATACGCGCATGGCATCCGTGCTGATCAAGGATGGCGCCAGGGTGTCCACGGTGGAACACCTGATGTCGGCCGCGGCCGGCCTGGGCGTGGACAATATGTACATCGACGTGAATGCGGAAGAAATTCCCATCATGGATGGTTCCGCCTCGTCCTTCGTCTACCTGCTGCAGCAAGCGGGCGTGGAAGAGCAGCAGGCGCCGAAGAAATTCATCAAGGTCATCAAGCCCGTGGAAGTTCGCCATGGCAAGGGTGACGCGGAGAAATGGGCGCGACTGTCGCCGTATGACGGCTTCAAGCTCGATTTCTTCATCGAATTCAACCATCCTGCCGTCGATGGCACGATGCAGCGCGCCTCGGTCGATTTTGGCGACGTGTCGTATGTGCACGATGTGGCGCGCGCGCGCACCTTCGGCTTCATGCAGGATGTGGAAAGCTTGCGCGGCATGGGCCTGGCGCGTGGCGGTTCGCTGGAAAACGCCATCGTCATGGACGAGTACCGCATCCTCAACGCGGACGGCTTGCGCTATGAAGACGAGTTCGTGCGCCACAAGATCCTCGACGCCATCGGCGACCTGTACCTGGTGGGCCATCCGCTGCTGGCGTACTACACGGCACACAAGTCGGGCCACGCGCTGAACAACCAGCTGCTGCTGGCGCTGTTGGAGCAGCCCGATGCGTATGAAATCGTTTCGTTCGCCACGAACGAGGCGGCGCCGCAATCCTACTTGCGCCAGATGGAACGCGAGTGGTCCCTGACGTAGGTCGGATTAGCGGGGCGACGCCCCGCGTAATCCGACAACCATGCTGGCACTGATCGTGTGTTGTCGGATTACGGCCCGAAAAGCCTAATCCGACCTACGCGATATGCGTTAATGTAGCGCCGTAATTCTCAGTCCCGCGGTTCGCGGTGGTGGCGGACCATGTTGCGCAGCGCCGCGATCAGCTGTTCATTCTGCTTCGAAGCGGGCAGGGCCGTGCTCAGTTCTTCCAGTGCCGACATGGCTTTTTCCGGCAAGACCAGCGCCCGCGTGTGCACGATGGGCGCGATGCTCTTGATCACTTGCACTTTCAGCTTGATGCCTGAAATCTGCCAGCCCTTCTTTTCCAGTTCTCCCTGCAGTTTCGGCAATTGCTGCTTGAGCTTGGCTGCCAGTGCAGCGTTCGGCGTCGCCAGCACCAGCTGGCCGCTCTCGAATTGCAGGATGTCGCAATGCTCGAACATGGCCGGCAAGGCCCTGGCACAGTCTTTTTGCAGGGCGGCCAGGCGCGTGACGGTGGGCATCAGGGAGGCCATCGTCGCATTGCCGCGCAGAAAGTCGGTCGCGCCCGTGACGGCCGGGCCAGAGCGGGCAAAGCCGTAGCCGCGGCGCGGTGCCGGAGAATAAGTGGGAGTTCGCATGGGCGAAACATATCACAACTGGCGCGCGCATGACGAGCAGGGCGGCCGGTGACTTCCGGGGCGGCTCGCGGTATTTCCATACAGTATGGAAAATGTCCGCAATTTCTGCCATTTGTTTATCATTAAGCTATTGTTATATGGCGCATTACCCCAACCATGTCGGGAACGCATGATAAAATCATCGTCTTTTGCCATAGTCGAACTCCGTGCGGTGACACGATACCTACCTCGATGTTCCCTACCGAGCTTTTTTTAACGGCGTTTTTTCAAGAATTCAAGCATGTCATTACTGACCCAGATTTTCGGTAGCCGCAACCAGCGGCTGCTCAAGCAATACCAAAAAACGGTACGCGAGATCAATGCGCTCGAGCCGGCCATCGAAAAACTGTCGGATGCCGAGCTGCAAGCGAAGACGCCTGCCTTCAAGGAACGCATCGCCGCTGGCGAATCGCTCGATGCCTTGCTGCCGGAAGCGTTTGCCGTCTGCCGCGAGGCCAGCAAGCGCGTCTTGCGCATGCGTCACTTCGATGTGCAGATGATCGGCGGCATGGTCTTGCACTTTGGCAAGATCGCGGAGATGGGCACGGGTGAGGGCAAGACCCTGATGGCAACCTTGCCAGCCTACCTGAACGCCTTGTCGGGCAAGGGCGTGCATATCGTTACCGTCAATGACTACCTGGCACAGCGCGATGCCGAGACCATGGGCCGCCTGTATGCGTGGCTGGGCCTGTCGACGGGCGTGAACATGTCGCAGATGGAGCACAGCGCCAAGCAGCAGGCGTACAGCTCGGACATCACCTACGGCACGAACAATGAATTCGGTTTCGACTTCCTGCGCGATAACATGGTCTACGAAGCGCGCGAACGCGTGCAGCGCAGCCTGAATTTCGGCATCGTCGATGAAGTCGACTCGATCCTGATCGATGAAGCGCGTACGCCTTTGATCATTTCGGGCCAGGCCGAGAACCATACCGACCTGTATCACAAGATCAATGAAGTGCCTGCGCGCCTGACGTTGCAGATCGGCGAAGAAACGCCGGACGGCAAAGGCAAGGTTGAAGTGCCGGGCGACTATACCAAGGATGAAAAAGCCCACCAGGTGCTGCTGACGGAAGCGGGCCACGAAAAGGCCGAGCGCATCCTGATGGAAATGGGCCTGCTGCCCGAAGGCGCCTCGCTGTACGATTCGGCCAACATCACCCTCGTGCACCACCTGTATGCGGCCCTGCGCGCGCACGCCCTGTACTTCAAGGATCAGCACTATGTGGTGCAGAACAATGAAGTGGTGATCGTCGATGAATTCACGGGCCGCCTGATGACGGGCCGCCGCTGGTCCGACGGCTTGCACCAGGCTGTCGAAGCGAAGGAAGGCGTCAAGATCCAGAACGAGAACCAGACCCTGGCCTCGATCACCTTCCAGAATTACTTCCGCATGTACGCCAAGCTGGCCGGCATGACGGGTACGGCCGATACCGAAGCGTACGAATTCCAGGAAATCTACGGCCTGGAAACGGTCGTGATCCCGCAAAACCGTCCGCTGCAGCGCAAGGACCGTCAGGATCAGGTCTACAAATCGTCGGCCGAAAAGTACAACGCGATGCTGAACGACATCCGCGACTGCTACGAGCGCGGCCAGCCTGTGCTGGTGGGTACGACCTCGATCGAGAACTCGGAACTGCTGTCGGGCATCCTGACCAAGGCCGGCTTGCCGCATAACGTGCTGAACGCAAAACAGCATGCGCGCGAAGCGGAAATCATCGCCCAGGCAGGCCGTCCGAAGGCCATCACCATCGCCACCAACATGGCCGGTCGCGGTACCGACATCGTGTTGGGCGGTAACGTGGAAAACCAGATCAAGTTCATCGAAGCCAATCCTGAGCTGAGCGACGCCGACAAGGCTGCGCAGGCGCAGAAACTGCGCGATGAATGGCAGTCGCTGCACGACCACGTGGTCAATGCGGGCGGCTTGCACATCATCGGTACCGAGCGCCACGAATCGCGCCGCGTCGACAATCAGCTGCGTGGCCGTGCCGGTCGCCAGGGCGATCCGGGTTCGTCGCGCTTCTACCTCTCGCTCGACGACGCGCTGCTGCGCATCTTCGCCGGCGACCGCGTGCGCGCCGTGATGGACCGCCTGAAAATGCCGGAAGGTGAACCGATCGAGGCAGGCATCGTCTCGCGTTCGATCGAATCGGCCCAGCGCAAGGTGGAAGCGCGCAACTTCGACATCCGCAAGCAATTGCTGGAATACGATGACGTCGCCAACGACCAGCGCAAGGTAATTTACCAGCAGCGTAACGAGTTGCTGGAAACGACCGACATCTCGGACATGATCGCTTCCCTGCGCCACGGCGTGTTCACCGACCTGGTGCACCAGTACGTGCCGGAAGAATCGGTGGAAGAGCAGTGGGATATCAAGGGCCTGGAAAATACCTTGTCCGGCGAATGGCTGATCGACTTGCCGCTGCAGCAAATGCTGGAATCCGATCCGACCCTGACGGACGAAGAGATCCTGGAAAAAGTGCTGGCCTCGGCCGACGCCGTGTACCAGTCGAAGATCGATATCGTCGGCAAGGAATCGTTTGGCGGCTTCGAGCGCAATGTCATGCTGCAAAGCGTGGACAGCCACTGGCGCGAACACCTGGCGGCGCTCGATCACCTGCGCCAGGGTATTCACCTGCGCGGCTATGCGCAGAAGAATCCGAAACAGGAATACAAGCGCGAAGCGTTTGAACTGTTTGGCCAGATGCTCGACATGATCAAGAACGACGTCACGAAGCACGTGATGACGGTACGTATCCAGTCGCGCGAAGAAGTCGATGCCGCCGAACAGGCAATGCAGCAGTCGCACGTGGAAAACGTGCACTACCAGCACGCCGAATTCGACCCGAACGCGGCGCCGGAAGAACTGCTGGCGCCTGTGGCCGGCGGCAACATGGACAACGTCGACGACATGAGCGTGAGCATGGGCGTCAAAGTGGGCCGCAACGATCCATGCCCTTGCGGCAGCGGTAAAAAATACAAAGCTTGCCACGGCAAGCTGGCATAAGGCGGTTTGACAGCCTGAGCAAAAACGGAGACTACGGTCTCCGTTTTTTTATGCCTTTTCAATTGGCTGGCGCGCATGTGTGGGCGCGCATGTTCACCGGTGCCGCGAAGGCGCTACAATAGCGCTTCCATTTTCCCTCGCAGAAGAACTCCTATGGCCGTCAATTCTCCCAAGCCCCTCGCCGCCGACTTGCAAGCCGTCGCCGGCATTGAAATCGGTGTTGCCGAAGCCGGTATCAAGAAACCCAACCGCAAGGATTTGCTGGTATTGAAACTGGCGCCGACGGCCACCGTGGCCGGCGTGTTTACCCTGAACCGCTTCTGCGCCGCGCCCGTGCAAATCTCGAAGGCCAATCTGGCCGCCGTCACAGCCGGCGCCGCGCCGATCCGCGCGCTGCTGGTCAATACAGGCAATGCCAACGCGGGCACGGGCGAATCGGGCCTGGCTGACGCGCAGGCCAGCTGCGCCGCGCTGGCCGAGCTGCTCGGCTGCACGCCGCAGCAGATTTTGCCGTTCTCCACCGGCGTGATCCTCGAACCGCTGCCGGTGCAGCGCCTGGTCGCCGGCTTGCCGCAAGCCGTGGCTGCGCTGACGTCCGACAACTGGTTCTCGGCCGCCGAAGCCATCATGACCACCGACACGCAGCCAAAAGCCGGCTCGCGCAAGGTCACCATCGGTGGCCACGCGGTGACACTGACGGGCATCAGCAAGGGTGCCGGCATGATCAAACCGAACATGGCCACCATGCTGGGTTTCCTGGCGTTTGACGCCACCGTGGCGCAACCGGTGCTGGACCAGCTGGTGAAACAGGCAGCCGACAAGTCGTTCAACTGCATCACCATCGACGGCGATACGTCCACCAATGACTCGTTCATGCTGGTGGCCACGGGCGCCGGCAGCCTGGTGATCGATTCCATCGATTCGCCGCACTACGCGGAACTGGCGGCTGCCGTCACCGAACTGTCGACCTTCCTGGCGCAAGCCATCGTGCGCGACGGCGAAGGCGCCACCAAATTCATGACGGTCACGGTGGAAGACGGCCGCAACGTGGAAGAGTGCCGCAAGATCGCCTATTCCATCGCCCATTCGCCGCTGGTGAAAACCGCGTTCTTCGCCTCCGATCCGAACCTGGGCCGCATCCTGGCCGCCATCGGCTATGCGGGCGTGGACGACCTGGACGTGGGCCAGCTGAACCTGTACCTGGACGACGTGTGGGTGGCCAAGAACGGCGGCCGCAATCCCGACTACCAGGAGCAGGACGGCCAGCGCGTGATGCAGCAAAGCGAAATCACCATCCGCGTGAAACTGGCGCGCGGCGATGCCACGGCCACCCTGTGGACCTGCGACTTGTCGCATGACTACGTGTCGATCAACGCCGACTACCGCTCATGACCAGCCTCGATCAATTCCTGATCCGCGCCGAGGCCTTGCTGGCGCGGGTGGAAGCGATCCTGCCGCAGGCCGTGCCCGCGCCGGACTGGAACAGCTTTGCCTTCCGCTGGCGCCGCCGGCCGGGCGCGCTGCCTTGCCTGCAGGCCGTGGCGCATGTGTCGCACATCGCGTTCGACGACTTGCACAATATCGGCACGCAAAAAGCGCAGATCGAGCAGAACACGCGCCAGTTCGTCAGCGGCCGCCCCGCCAACAATGTGCTGCTGACGGGCGCGCGCGGCACGGGCAAGTCGTCGCTGATCAAGGCTTGCCTGAACCAGTTTTCCGGCCAGGGCCTGCGCCTGATCGAAGTGGATAAAGCCGACCTGGCGGACTTGCCCGACATCGTCGACCTGGTGGCGGCGCGCCCCGAGCGCTTCATCATCTTTTGCGACGACCTGTCGTTCGAGGAAGGCGAGAGCGGCTACAAGGCGCTGAAAGTGGCGCTTGACGGCAGCATCGCCGCGCAATCGGACAACGTGCTGATCTACGCCACCTCGAACCGGCGCCACCTGATGCCCGAGCGCATGTCGGACAATACCAGCTACAAGACGGACGACAACGGCGATTTGCATCCGGGCGAGACGGTGGAAGAGAAAATCTCGCTGTCCGAGCGCTTCGGCCTGTGGCTGTCGTTCTACCCGTTCAAGCAGGATGACTACCTGGATATCGCCGCCCACTGGCTGGCCACGTTCGGCTGCACGCCGGAGCAGATCGCGCAAGCGCGCGGCGACGCCCTGCGCTGGGCCTTGCAGCGCGGTTCGCGTTCGGGCCGGGTAGCCTGGCAATTCGCGCGCGACTATGCGGGGAAACTTCCTGCGGGAAAGCTGGCGCAATGAGCGCAGTCAAAATCCAACCGGTCGACGTTGCCGTCGGCATCCTGATGAAGCCGAATGGCGACGTGCTGCTGGGCCAGCGCCCGGCCGGCAAGCCGTATGACGGCTATTGGGAGTTTCCAGGCGGCAAAGTCGAGCCGGGCGAAGCCATTCTCGATGCGCTCAAACGCGAGTTTGTCGAGGAGCTGGGCCTGTATATCGACAGCGCCGAAGCCTGGTGCGGCGTGGAATATGTGTATCCGCACGCCCATGTGCGCCTGCATTTCTACATCAGCCGCGACTGGCGGGGCGAGCCGCAAAGCCTGGAAGGGCAGGCGTTCGCCTGGCAGGGCACGGTGGGCGTCGAGCCCTTGCTGCCTGCCACCATTCCCCTGCTGGAATGGTTGGATGAGGTACGCCGGGAATCCCTCGCGCCCGCATAATCTTACTTGTGCCAGCGGGCAGCAGCATGCTGCGTGCTGGCGCAAGCTTTCCTGTTACTTTCCTTGTATCGCGCGCGCTTTGCGCTACAGTGCTTTCATCACGCACCGGGAGTCTCGCATGCCGCTGACACTGACCTTTACCGATACCGATGAATTGCTGATTGCCGCCTTGCACAAGCGTGCCCGCGCGCACGGGCGCAGCATCGAGGACGAGCACCGCGACATCCTGCGCAGCGCCTTGCGGCCGCTGCCGAAGCGTCCGCTCGACGATATTTTGCGCAGCATGCCCGACGTGGGGCTGGATGCGGATTTCGAGCGCCGCCCCTGAATCACCACGATTATGCCCGCTTACCTGCTCGATACGGATGTGATCGTTGCATCGCGCAAGGGCAGCGCCGCACAGGCGGGCGTGGCCGATTTTTTCGAGCGGGTGGCACCCGAGGCGCGCTATGTGCCGGTGCAGGTGATCGCGCAATTGCGCGCAGGGATACAGTGCAGCTGGCGGCGCGAGGCGGCGTTGGAAGCACTGGCGCTGGAAGGCTGGCTGGAAGCCGTGCTGGCGGAATATGCGCCGCGGCTGCTGGAATTCGACCTCGATTGCGCGCTCGTGTGTGCGCGTCTGCATGCCCGCGGCCAGACGCACGGCGTCGATAGGCAGATCGCGGCGATGGGTATCGCCTATGGCTTGACGGTGGTCAGTGGCAGGCTCGACAGTTTCGCGGCGCAGGGGCTGCGCCTGGAAAATCCGTTTAAGTGAGGCGTACGGCGGCTTAT
Organism: Janthinobacterium sp. AD80; assembly: GCF_002878455.1. Classification (GTDB taxonomy): domain Bacteria; phylum Pseudomonadota; class Gammaproteobacteria; order Burkholderiales; family Burkholderiaceae_D; genus Janthinobacterium. The sequence continues at coordinate 19,070 of NZ_NRDQ01000081.1, read as the reverse complement.
TACATCTTACTGCGGCTTGTTGTCTTCGTCTGCCAGCGGATCTTCAAACGGGTCGGCGGCGGGGATCGTGTATTTTTCCTCGGCCCAGGCACCCAGGTCGATCTGTTTGCAGCGTTCCGAGCAGAAGGGGCGGTATTTGTTGGCTTCAGTCCATTCGACTTTGGCGGCGCAGGTAGGGCAGTTGACTACGGTCATGGCAATTACAGTTAAAAATTACAGAGCGTGAGCTCGAATGGGACATCTTCTTCCAGCGGCTTGGGTTTCAAGTCGCCGCCCTGGGTAGTGAAGCGCACCCACAGCATGTATTTGTTGGCGGAAATTTCCGGAATGGCGCCGCTGTTTTCATCCAGGCTCAAACGCAGCATCTGGTACACCTTGCCTTGCAGCATTTGCTGGTAGCTGCCGCCGTTGGCGATCAGTTTAACGGGGCCGCCGGAATCGCGCAGCAGGCGCAGCACGAGTGCCAGCGCATCGAACAGGGGCGCCAGCGGGGCGAACCACGCATGGATATCGGTCAGGCGCTGCTCCGAGCTGCGTTTTTGCCAGGCAAAGTAGGACGGCAAGTCGAATTCGCAGGCGCCGCCCGGGATGATGGTGCGGCCACGAATGCTCATCAGCCATTCATTGTCGCGGATATTCTGGCCCGTCTTGCCTTGCGCCGCCACCAGGGCGCCGCTGACACTGTCGAGTTCGCCCAGGATGGCATCCAGGGTTTCCGGTTCCACATTGGGGTTGCTGCGGTAGCCCAGCAAACTCTGGCGCTGGCGCTCGAGTTCCTGCAGCAGGTCGGACTTCAGGTCGGCGCGGCCGGCCACTTCAAGCATATCGAAAATAGTTGCCAAGGCAACATGATGCTGCATTGCATGTTCTTGCTGAATGAAGAACTTGAATTTGTCGTACAAGTCTTCCAGCCGCAACAAGGTACGTATGCGTTCATTGAAAGGGTATTCGTAGACAATCAAAATAATTCCCTTAAGTAAGGACCTGCAAACAATCCCGTGATTTTGAACCAAGCGTCGACAAATTACAAACGTTGCGACCCGTTTCCGGCCATTCTTTTTGAAAATGCCAGATATAAATCGTGCAACTGGGCGATCTGCGGTTCCAGCGCCGCCAAATCGCCATTGTTGTCGATCACATCGTCCGCTGCCGCCAGGCGCATGGCGCGCGTCGCCTGCGTGGCCATGATGGCTTTGACTTGTTCTTCCGATAAGCCGTTGCGCGCCATCACGCGCGCGACCTGCAGGCTTTCCAGGCAATCGATGACCAGCACGCGGTTGACCCTCTCCACCCAGCCGCCCGACTCGATCAGCAGGGGCACGGCAAAGATCACGTAGCTGCCCGTCGCCTCGGCGGCCGCCGCCAGCGTGGCCTGGCGGATGCGCGGGTGCAGGATGGCTTCCAGCTTCGCCTTCGCGGCGGCGTCGGAAAACACCAGCTTGCGCATTTTGTTGCGGTCGAGGGCGCCGCGCGCGTCCGCAAAATCGGGACCGAATTGCGCCACCAGGGCAGGCATGGCCGCGCCATTCGGCGCCGTCAGGCTATGCGCGATCTGGTCGGTATCGACGATGGAGGCGCCGCGTGCGGCGAACAGGTCGGCGACCGTGCTCTTGCCGCAACCGATACCGCCAGTGAGTCCCACGCTGAAGTAGGGCGCGTTCTGTATGTGCATCTTTTATCCTATGCTGGGCAGCGTCGCTGCTGTAAAAAATCAGCCTGTCAGGCCGAAGGTGAGTCGTGACAGCGGTGCGCCGTACAGGAGGGTGACCAGACCCGCCGCGGCCAGGTAAGGGCCGAACGGAATGACCTTGTCGCGGCTGTGCCTGGCAAAGACGATCAGGCCGATGCCGACCACGGCGCCGACGATGGAGGACAGCAGGATGATCGTCGGCAGCATGGTCCAGCCCAGCCAGGCGCCGAGCGCCGCCAGCAACTTGAAGTCACCATACCCCATTCCCTCCTTGCCTGTCGCCAGCTTGTAGGCCCAGTAGACACTCCACAGCGCCAGATAGCCGGCGGCCGCGCCGATGACGGCGTCTTGCAGGGGGGCGAATGTGCTATTGATATTCACCAGCAGGCCGGCCCACAGCAGCGGGTAGGTCAGGTCATCGGGCAGAAATTGAGTATCCGCATCGATGAAAGTCATGGTGATCAGCAGCCAGGCAAAGACGAGCGCGGCCAGGCCCGTCCAGCCGCTGCCGAAGTGCCAGATCAACAGGGCCGACAGCGCGCCCGTCAGCAGTTCCACCAGCGGGTAGCGCAAGGAGATGGGCGCCTTGCACGCACTGCACTTGCCACGCAGCAGCAAGTAGCTGATGACGGGAATGTTTTCCATGGCCGTGATGCGGTGGCCGCAGGCGGTGCAGTTCGAGTGCGGCAGCATCAGGTTGTAGCGCTCCGTGTGCGGCGGCGGCTGGCCGTTGGCCTGCGCCACGTCATTGTCGAACTCGCGCTGCATCATGTTTGGCAGGCGGTGGATCACCACATTCAGGAAGCTGCCGACGATCAGGCCGAACAGGGCAGCGACGAGGGCGACGGGCAGATTGCCGGGCGCGGCGAACAACAGGGTATCTTGCAGCATGGTGAACTAGTCCGGGGTGATGAATGTTGCCGCGCAAACATTGGGTGGCACTGCCGCAGTGTAAGACATCCGCCCGCGCCTGGGGGCGTTTTGCTCGCGGCGATCTGTCAAATCACCGCGCCCAGCTTGAAAATCGGCAAATACAGGGCGATCACCAGGCCGCCCACCAGCACGCCCAGCACCACCATCAGCGCCGGTTCCATCAGCGCCGACAGGATGGCCACCGTGGCTTCGATTTCGCTTTCGATGATGTCGGCCGCGCGCGACAGCATGGCGTCGAGCGCGCCGGACTCTTCGCCGATGAGGGCCAGCTGGGTCAGCAGCGGGGGAAACACGCCGCTGTGCTGCATGGCCAGAGCCAGGCTGCCGCCGGCGCGGATTTCGCGCTCGATGCGGGCCGTCGCTTCCTGGTATTCGGCGTGATGGGCGGCGGCGCCCACCAAGTCGAGCGAGTCGAGCAGGGGCACGCCGGCGGCGAACATGGCGGCAAGGGTGCGCGTCCAGCGGGCAACCGCCGCCTTGCGCAAGAGCGGGCCGAACAGGGGCAAGCGCAGCGCCTGCACTTGCGCATGCCGGCGCAGGCCAGGTGAACGGCGCCAGGCCAGGCGCAGCAGCAGGCCGGCCGCGGCCAGCCCCGTCAGCAGGGCCAGCCAGTGGCGCACGAGAAAGGCCGACAGGCCCATCACGGCCAGGGTTGGCAGCGGCAAGGGCGCGCCGAAACTGTCGAAGACCTGGCGAAACGCCGGCACGACGACGCTCATGATGAGGGCCGTGACGACGATGGCGACGAGCACGATGGCCAGCGGATACATCAGCGCGCCTCGTATCTGCCGCCGCAGGGCGATGGACTTTTCTTGGTGCGTGGCCAGGCGCGCCAGCAATTCCTGCACGATGCCGGCCTGCTCGCCGGCCGCCAGCAGGTTGCAATACAGCGCGTCAAACAGCAGGGGAAACTGGCGGAACGCCTGCTGCAGGCTGCTGCCCGCTTCGATAGCGTGGCGCAAGTCCTGCATCAGCTCGGTGATGGCGGGCTTGGCGTGGCCCTTGCCGGCGATGTCGAAGGCGTGCAGCAGGGGCACGCCGGCCGCCATCATGGTCGACAGCTGGCGCGTAAACAGGGCGATATCCTTGTGCGTGATGGCCTTTCCGGGCGCCGCGCGCGCGGCCTTGACCTCGCTGGCCAGGATGCCCTGGCGCCGCAGCGCGACACTGGCGGCGCTGGCGTCAAGCGCGCGCAGGACGCCAGCGACCGCCTGGCCATGGCGGTCCGTGCCCTTCCATGCAAACCGCTGCTCGGCCGCCATGTGCGCCTCCTGCTGTCACGGTAGCAGCGGCAGGCCGAAGCGCCAGTGGCGCTGGCAGCAAGCTTGATGTGGCTCAGCTTTTCGAGGTTTGTACTTCCGTCTGCACAACAGCCTGGGCCTTGACCTCGTCCGCATCGTCCTCGTCGCTGTCCGTGCCCTTGCTGATGCTCTCACCATCGTCGCGGCGCAGGGTCCAGAACGTCAGGGACGAGAGGATCGTCAACGCCGCCAGGGTCAGGAAGGCGTGGTGCAGGGCCGTGCTGAGCATGGCGCGGTCCGATTGCGGCATGTCGCCCAGGTACCAGCCCGTGATCAGCGAGCCGAAGGCCAGGCCAAAGCTCATCGACAGCTGCTGCATCGAGCTGGCGATGGTGCTGGCCATGCTGGAATCGCCCTTGTCGACGTCGGCATAGGCGATGGTGTTCATGCTGGAAAACTGCAGTGAGTTAAAAAAGCCCATGCACAGGCTGATGGCGACAATCACGTACAGGGGCGTGCCGACATTCACCAGCGAAAACATGGCGATGGTTACGCCGATCAGCACCGTGTTGACGATCAGCACTTGACGATAGCCGAAGCGGGCCAGCACGCGCGCGGAAATGAATTTCATGCCCATGGCGGCGGCCGCCGATGGCATCATCAGCAAGCCCGACTGCCAAGCCGGCAGTCCCAGGCCCAGCTGGTACAGCAGCGGCAACAGGAAGGGCAGGCCACCCACGCCCAGGCGCGTGACGAAGCCGCCCACCACGGAGACGCGGAAGGTACGGATCTTGAACAGGGTCAGGCGCAGCAGCGGGTGCAGCACTTCGCTCGAATGCCAGGCATACGCGGCCAGCAGGCTGATGGAAATGAACAGCAGCACGGCGGCCGAGGTGGGGTCGATCTTGTGTTCGCCAAAGACTTCCAGCAGCCACGACAGCAGCGCGATGCCCGTGCCGAACAGCACCAGGCCGATCAGGTCCAGCGGACGCGGCTTGTCGCCGTAGTAATCGGGCATGTAGCGGTGCGCCAGGTACAGCGCCACCAGGCCGACGGGCACGTTGACGAAGAAAATCTCGCGCCACGACAGCCAGTGCACGATCAGACCGCCCACCGTGGGCCCCAGCAAGGGGCCGATCAGGGCCGGGATGATGACGAAGTTCATGGCCGCCAGCAATTGCGACTTGGGAAAGGTACGGATGATGGTGAGCCGGCCCACCGGCATCATCATGGCCGCGCCCACCCCTTGCAGCAGGCGCGCCGCCACCAGCATCGGCGAATTGACGGACAGGCCGCAGAGGATGGAGGCGATGGTGAAGATGGCGACAGCGGCGGAAAACACGCGCCGCGTGCCGAAGCGGTCGGCCATCCAGCCGCTGATGGGAATGCACACGGCCAGGCTCAGGATGTAGCTGGTAACGACGGCTTTCAGGCTCAGCGGTGTTACGTTCAGGCTGGCGGCCATGGCGGGAATGGCGGTGTTGACGATGGTGGAGTCGAGTTGCTCCATGAACAGGGCGGTGGCGACCACCCAGGGAAGGTAGCTTTTAATCGGGGAACTGGACATGGATGCGTGGCCTGGTAAGGAGTGCTGCGCCTGGGGAATGCCAGCAATTGTCACATAAATGGGCGCGCTGCGTCGCCGCCGCAGCGCCCTGTTGTTGCTGCTATGAAATTTTTATCGGCATTCCAGCTTTTCCAGTGCCTCCAGCAATGGCAGTGCCGCATCGGCGATGCGCTCCAGGCTCGCTTCGCGCAGGGCAGCGGTGTCGACCGTGTGCGCCGACGCCAGCCCCGCCCAGCGCAGCAGCGCGGAACAGGCGGCGGGCGTGTCGAACATGCCGTGCAAATAGCTGCCCAGGATTTGCCCGTCCTGTGACACGGCGCCTTCCGGCCGGCCCGCGATGACAAAGGCGGGCTGCTGCAAGGCCGCGCCATGCGACACGCCCATGTGGATTTCATAGCCGGCCACGGCAGCTTGATCCGCGCCGGCAAACGCGCAGTGGCCCGCCACCTGCTCCAGCGTTTTTTGCGCCGTCAGCTCGGTCGCCATGTCCAGCAGGCCCAGTGCCGGCGATGCGCCGGCTTGTCCTTCCACGCCCAGCGGGTCGTGCACGGACTGCCCCAGCATCTGGAAGCCGCCGCAGATGCCGAGTACCTTGCCGCCATAGCGCAGGTGTTTCGCCAGGTAGGCGGGCCAGCCCTGCTGCCGCAGCCAGGCCAGGTCGCCGCGCGTGTTTTTACTGCCGGGCAGGATCACCAGGTCGGCCGGCGGTATCGGCTGCCCCTGTCTGATAAATTGCAGGTCGATGCCGGGATGCGCGCGCAGGGCGTCGAGATCCGTGTGGTTGCTGATGCGCGGCAGCTGCGGCACCACCACCTTGAAGGCGCCCCGTTCGGCCTGCATCGCCTCGACGGCGTCTTCCGCGTCGAGGAACAGGCCTTGCAGATACGGCAGCACGGCCAGCACGGGTTTGCCCGTCTGCTGTTCCAGCCATTCGATGCCCGGTTGCAGCAGCGAGATGTCGCCGCGGAAGCGGTTGATGACAAAGCCGATGATGCGCGCCCGCTCGCTGTCGGACAGGCACGCCAGGGTGCCGATGATGTGCGCGAAGACGCCGCCCCGGTCGATGTCGGCCACCAGGATCACGGGACAGTCGACGGCTTCCGCAAAGCCCATGTTGGCGATGTCGCGCGCGCGCAAATTGACTTCCGCCGGGCTGCCCGCGCCTTCGACGACGACGGCGTCGTATTGCTGGCGCAAGCGCGCGTACGATTCCAGCACGGCGCCCATGGCGATGGTTTTATATTGCTGGTAGTCGCGCGCATCCATCTCGGCGCGCACCTTGCCGTGGATGATCACTTGCGCGCCCGTGTTCGACGACGGTTTCAAAAGCACCGGGTTCATGTCCGTGTGCGGCGCGATGCCGCAGGCCAGCGCCTGCAGGGCCTGGGCGCGGCCGATCTCGCCGCCGTCCGCTGTCACGGCGCTATTCAGGGCCATGTTTTGCGGCTTGAACGGCGCCACCGTCGCGCCGCGCCGTTTCAGCAGGCGGCACAGGGCAGCGACGACGGTGCTCTTGCCCGCGTCGGAGGTCGTGCCCTGCACCATCAGGGCGGGAAAGGGCGACTTCATGCCTGCCGCTCCTGCCAGTTTTGCCACTGCGCGATGATGTCGCTGATCTGGCGCAAGCCCTCCGTGATGGCGGCTGGACCGGGAGAAAGTATGTCAGGCGACTTGATTTCGAAGAGCATGCCATTGCGTACGGCGGGAATCGCCTCCCAGCCAGCGCGTGCCGCCAGTTGCGCCGGCTGGAATTTCTTGCCGCACCAGCTGGCGATGATGATGTCGGGCGCGCGCGCGACTACCGCCAAAGGATCGGCGATGATGCGTTCCTTCGCGCCCGGCTGCGTCGACAGTTCCGGGAAGGCGTCGGCGCCGCCGGCGATCTCGATCAGTTCCGCCGCCCAGCCGATGCCGCTCATCAGAGGTTCGTTCCACTCTTCAAAGTAAATCACGGGCTTGCGCGTCCAGGCGGCGGCGCGGTCGCGGGCAGTGGCGATGTTCGCGCGCAGGCTGGCGATCAGCGCCTGGCCCGCTTCCTCGCGCCGCACCAGCGCGGCCAGCACGGCGATCATGCGCAGGATGCCGTCCACCGTGCGCTGGTTGAACTGGTGCACTTCGATGCCGGCGTTGACCAGGTCGCGGCAGATGTCGGCCTGCATGTCGCAAAAGCCGATCACCAGGTCCGGCTGCACGGCCAGGATGCGTTCCAGGTTCGCCGATGAAAAACCGCTGATCTTGGTTTTTTCCTCGCGTGCGCGCGATGGCCGCACGGTAAAACCGGAAATGCCCGCGATGGTGTCTTCGGCGCCCAGCGCATACAGGGTTTCCACCGCTTCCGTCGACAGGCAGGCGATGCGCTGGTAGTAGCTCATTGCGCTGCCTTGGCACGGCGCTGGCGCGCTACTTCCAGCTGTTCGCACATGGCGGCCGTGCCTTCGATCATGCGCGGACCGGCGCGGTTCAGCAAGTCGCCATTCAGCCGGAACAGGTTATTCTTGCGCACGGCCGTCATCGACGGGAAGGCACGCCACATGGCCAAGCCGCCTTCGCTGCGCGGGTCGCTCTTTTCACTGGTGCCGAAAATGACTTCCGGGTCTTCCTGCAGCACGCCTTCCGGCGTGACGACGGGCGCCACCACCTTCATCGCGGCGAAGATATTCTGTCCGCCGCACACGCGCATGGAGTCGCTGATGATGCTCGAACCGCTGAGGGTATACAAAGGCTTATCCCATACCTGGTAAAACACGCGCACGGGCGGGCGTTGCGCGTACTGCGCCGTCAGGCTGGCCAGTTTGTTGCGCAGCTGCGCGGCGACGGGTTTGGCCACTTGTTCTGTTCCCATCAGCTGGCCCAGGCGTTCGATGCCGCTGGGGATGTCGGCCAGCTTGCGCGGCTCGCTGTGATAGATGGGTACTTTCAGCTGGCGCAGCATGGCGATCTGGCGCTCGGCGCTGCCATGCATCCAGACGACGATCAGGTCCGGCTTCATGGCGATGATGCGCTCCATGTCGTACTGGCGGTTGTCGCCCACTTGCGGAATTTTCTTCGCCGCTTCCGGGTAGTCGCTGTAGCTGACGACGCCGACGATCTTCTCGCCGCCGCCGGCCGCGAACAGCAATTCCGTGATGTGCGGCGCCAGCGCCAGGATGCGCTGCGCGGGTTTTGCCACGGTGACGGTATTGCCATCGTCGTCGCGCACGCTGATGGCGGCGTGCGCCTGCAGCGAAATCAGTCCGGCCAGCAGCAATGCGGTTTTCAGGTGGTTCATGTCTTTTTCCATGCGGTGAGGGCCTGCTGCAGGCGCAGCCAGGCGGGTTCGTCGGGGGGCAGGCCCAGGCGGATGCCGTGGGCCGCGTGGCGGAACAGGCGCACCCAGATGCCCGCTTCCGCCATGTGGCGCCAGAAGGCCTCGGCGCGTTCTTCCGGCCACCACTGGAACAGCGCCGTGCCGCCGCTGGCGATGCCGTGGGCGGCCAGCAGTTGCTGCAGGCGCGCGCCTTCGCCACGCAGGCGGTCACGCATGGCGCCTTGCCAATGCGTGTCGGCGAGGGCCGCCAGCGCCACCTGCTGCGCCGGGCCGCTGACGGTCCACGGTCCCAGCATGTCGGCCAGCTGCGCCAACAAAGCGGGAGGGCCGGCGACAAAGCCCAGGCGCAATCCCGCCAGGCCAAAGAATTTGCCCACCGAGCGCAGCACGATCAGGCCCGGCTGGCCGCTATGGGGGCCGAGGCTGGCGTGCGTTTCCGTGTCGGCAAACGCTTCATCGACCACCAGCCAGCCGCCGCGCGCGGCCATCCTGCCCGCCCATGCCAGCAGCAGTTCGGGGGCGATGCGCTCCCCGGTGGGGTTGTTCGGGTTGCAGATCACCAGCACGTCGCAGCTGTCAACGGCATCGGCCAGCTGCGCATATGGCATTTGCCGCAAGTGATGGCCGTGCTGTCCCCAATGGTGCGCGTGTTCCGCATACGAGGGCGCGGCCACCACCACGCGCGACGGCGCGCGCAGCCGGGGCAGGGCCTGGATGGCAGCCTGCGTACCTGCCAAGGGCAGCATGGCTGGCGCGTCGTAGTAGGCGCAAGCGGCAGCGGCCAGCGCGGGATCGGCTTCCGGCAGCCGGTGCCAGGCGCTGGCGTCGGGTGCTGGCGCTGCATACCCGTGCGGATTGATGCCTGTCGACAGGTCGATCCAGTCGGCGATGGGCCGGCCATATTCGCGCGCGGCGTCGCGCAGGTTGCCGCCATGTTCAAGCAAGGTATTTCCCTTTCAGGTAGTACAGGCCCGCCAGCAGCGCCATCCAGATCAGCCACAAGACGGCAGTTTCGGCCACCAGGCGCCAGGCGCGGTCGATGTCGCGCGCTTCGGCGGGACGGCCGCTGCCCAGCGGCGGACGGCGTTCCAGTTCGCCGTCGTAGATGGCGTCGCCACCGAGGGCCAGTCCCAGGGCGCCGGCGCCGCTGGCCATCACGGGACCCGCGTTCGGGCTGCCCCAATTTGGCGCCTGGCTGCGCCAGCACTGCCAGGCGCGTTTTTTATCGGCCATGCGCTTTCCCAGCAAGACGTAGGACAGGGCCGTCAGGCGCGCCGGCAGGTAATTCAAGATGTCGTCGATGCGCGCGGCGCAGCAGCCGAACCAGTCGTAGCGCGCATTGCGGTAGCCCCACATGGCGTCGAGCGTATTCGCCAGGCGGAACAGCACGGCGCCGGGGCCGCCCGCCACGGCAAACCAGAACAGGGTGCCGAAGACGGCGTCGTTGCCGTTTTCCAGCAGGGATTCCGTGCTGGCCTTGGCCAGGCTGGCCGCGTCGGCGTTGGCCGTGTCGCGGCTGACGATGCGCGCCGTCAGCAGGCGCGCGTTGTCCAGGTCATCGATGGCCAGGGCGTCGGCGATCGGCTGATTGTGGTCGCGCAGGCTGCGCAGGCCCAGACATAGATACAACAGGGAGACGTGCAGGGCGGCACCGGCCAGGCCGCACAGCCACCAGGCGGCGTAGCTGAGTGGCAGCACGGCCAGCATCCATGCCAGCATGCCGCGCATGAAACGTGCGCGACCCCGGTTCAGCAGGCGTTCCAGGGCGCTGGCCAGGCGGCCAAAACCGACCAGCGGATGCCAGCGGCGCGTCTCGCCCAGCAGCATGTCGAGCAGCACGCCAGCCGTCATGAGGGCCGCCAGCATGGGCAGCGACAAGCCGCTCAGCATGGGCCGCCTTTCAGGTACAGCGGCAGGCCGGCGGCGACAAAGACAGCTTTGTCGCACACGGCGGCCACGGCCTGGTTCAAGCGGCCCGCTTCATCGGTGAAGCAGCGTGAGATGGCGCCGTAGGGCACGATGCCCATGCCCACTTCGTTCGACACCAGCACAATGTCGCAGCCGCTGTCTTCGATTTCCGCCAGCGCATACAGCAGGTGCGCGCGCTCGCTGTGAAACAGTTCAGGCAGGGCGATGTCGCCCACGTCCGGATAGGTCTCGCCGCTGGAAAACATCAGGTTGGTCAGCCACAGGGTCAGGCAGTCGACCAGCAACAGCCTGCCGGGCCTTGCTTCCCGCAGGATGGCCTCGCCCAGGCGCAGCGGTTCTTCGATAGTCACCCACCCGGCCGGGCGCTGCGCCCGGTGGTGCGCGATACGCGCGGCCATCTCGCCGTCGCCCGCCTGCGCCGTGGCGAGGTAGAGCACTTCCTTGCCGGAGGCTTGCGCCAGTTGTTCCGCATGGGCGCTTTTGCCGGACCGGGCGCCGCCGAAGACCAGGGTGCGCGTCATGGCGCTGTTACCACTCGGTGCCGATTTGCGCGCCGATGCCGGCCGCATACGCATGCTTGACGACAGCCATCTCGGTGACTGTGTCGGCGATGGCGATCAATTCGTCCGGTGCGCCGCGGCCCGTGATGACCACGTGCTGCATGTGCGGGCGCTCCAGCAGGTCGGCGATGACTTTATGCACGTCGAGGTAGTTGTACTTGAGGGCGATATTGAGTTCGTCGAACAGCACCAGGCCGTAGCTTGGGTCGGCCAGGAAGGTCTTCGCCTGTTCCCACGCCAGTTCGGCTTTTTCGATGTCGCGCTCGCGGTTCTGCGTTTCCCAGGTATAGCCTTCGCCCATCGCATGAAAACTGATTTCGTCGGGGAAGCGGCGCAGGAATTTTTCTTCGCCGGTCGACATGGCGCCCTTGATGAACTGCACCACGCCCACTTTCATGCCGTGGCCCATGGCACGGATGGCCATGCCGAAGCCGCTCGAACTCTTGCCCTTGCCATTGCCCGTGTTGACGATGATGATGCCGATTTCCTTGTCGGCCTTGGCGATGGCCGCATCGATGATGGCCTTCTTGCGTTCCATGCGCACGCGGTGGCGTTCGTTGATAGCGGCGGTATCCGCATCGACTGCTTTGTTCTCGCTCATTGCTGATCCTCTTTTGGTATGAATATCTTGCGTTTGCCGTGATCGATGATCTCGATCGGGTGGCCCAGGTAGTCGCTCAGGATGGATGCCTGCATCACCTCGGCCACGGCGCCGGCCAGCCAGCCGCCATCGCCCATCAGCAGCAGCGCATGGGTCGAGACGCTATGCGCCAGGTTCAGGTCATGCCCGACCATCACCACGGTTTTATTCTGTTCGCGGCACAGCCTGGCCAGCAGGCCCATGACGCTGACCTGATGCGCCAGGTCCAGCGCGTTGGCCGGTTCGTCCAGCAGCAGCAAGGGCGTATCCTGCGCCAGCATGGCGGCGATCGCCACGCGCTGGCGCTCGCCGCCGGACAGGCTGCGCACGTCGCGCTCGGCCAGGTGCTCCACTTCCATCGAGGCCAGCGCCGCCATGGCGATGCGCTGGTCGTCGCTGCCTTCCCAGTAATGGCTGTCGTGATATGGATGGCGCGCCGACAGCACCGTTTCGATCACGCGGTACGAGAAGGCGTCATGCCGCGCCTGCGCCAGGAAGGCCCGTTCGCGCGCCAGCGCTTCTAGCGGCCAGTCGACCAGGGCGCGGCCTTGTATCGTCACGTGGCCGGCATCGGGTTCGCGCAAGCCGGCCAGGGTGCGCAGCAAGGTGCTCTTGCCGGCGCCGTTGCGGCCGATCACGCTCCAGCATTCGCCCTCCCTGATTTGCCAGATGAGGTTTTCCACGAGGGAGCGCGTGCCGGCCTTCAGGCCCAGTTGGTAAGTGCGGATCATGCTTGTTTCATCCCCTGCGCAAGCGGTGCAATTGGTACAGGAAGACGGGCGCGCCTATCATGGCTGTGACGACGCCGACCGGCAGTTGCAACGGTGCCAGCACGGTGCGCGCCAGCGTATCGGCCAGCACGAGGAAGGTGCCGCCGGCCAGTGCGGCGGCGGGGATCAGCAGGCGGTGGTCGGGGCCGCAGGCGAAACGCAGCGCGTGCGGCACGATCAGGCCGACAAACCCCACGCTGCCGGCGCTGGTGACGGCGCTGGCAGTGAGCAGGCCGGAGCAGAAGAACAGTCCCTTGCGCAGGGCACCCACGCGCACGCCCAGGGTGCTGGCCGCTTCCGCGTGCAGGGCCATGATGTTGAGGGAACGCGCACAGCGCAAGGCGAAGAACAGGGCGCCCGCCAGTACCAGCCAGGGCATCACCCGCGCCGGGGCGCCGGACAGGTCGCCGATCATCCAGAAGATCATGCTGCGCAAGCGGCTTTCAGGGGCGATGGACAGCATCAGGGTGACGATGGCCATGCAGGCCGAGGCCAGGATCACGCCCGTCAGCAGCAGCAATGAAGCGCCGCCTTCGGCCGCCGCGCCGCCACGCAGGTCGCGGCGCGCAAAGAAATACAGCAGCATCGAGACGCCGACAGCGCCGGCAAACGCGGCCGCATCGACCACCCACAGCGCGCACATGAACAGCAGCGCGGCCAGGGCGCCGACGGAAGCACCGGCGGAAATGCCCAGCACATACGGATCGGCCAGCGGGTTGCGCAGCAGCGCCTGCATCATGACGCCGGCCAGCGACAGCGCCGCGCCAGTGACAAAGGCGGTCAGCGCGCGGCCCAGGCGCAGGTCGAGCAGGGTGGCGGCGAGGGTATCGGTCTTGCCCTGCACGACGTGGAACAGGGCGGAAGGCATGTCGGCGAGCGGAATCGCGATCGAACCGGTCATGCCGGAGAAAATCAGGCTGGCAACTGCGCACGCGGCCAGCACCGTGAGGATCACGGTGGCGCGGTGGCGCATATTGCGGAAAAATGGGTGCATGCATACCTTTAAAACGGGGACTGCGGAACTGCACTGCGGGCAATGGCATGGCGCCATCGCCCGCAGCTTACATCATTACTACATGCTTATTTCATGCCGTAGCGCACACCGACGAAGAAGTTGGAGCCGGCGGTATTGTAGTTACGTGCCAGTTCATACTTCTTATCAGTGATATTGTTCCAGCGCGCCAGCACCGACCAGTCCTGCGCCACTTGATAGGTAGCGAACAGGTTGACCAGGCCATAACCGCCCAGGCTGGTCGTGTTGGCAGGATTTTCAAAACGCTTGCCTGACAATTGCCATTCGGCGCCTGTATTCAGTTGACCGATGCTGTAGTCAGCTGCAAAGTTGGCGTGACGCTTGGCGCGGCGCACCAGCGATTTGTCCAGGGTTTGATCGCGAGGATCTTGCAGATCGATATTGCCGCTGAGACCAAAGTCGCCAAACTTGCGGCGCCCAGTCAGGGTAATGCCTTCCAGCAATGCCTTGTTGACGTTGTAGGCGCAGCCGAACGGATGAGTGGCCACTTCAACCGGGCAGGTATCCGCATAAATCAGCAAATCGGTCACGCGATTGTGATAGTACACGGCGCTCAGTTGCGTCTTGCCATCATCGTAGCGCAGGCCAACTTCAGCATTGCGGCCTTTTTCAGGACGGTTGCTGGCGATGCCGTAGCCCGGGTAATACAGCTCATTGTAGGTGGGCTGGCGGAAGCTGGTGCCATAGCTGGCCGTGGCTCGCAAGGCATTGTTGATCTGGTAGCCGTAACCAAGGCTGCCAGTAGTTGTCGAACCGGTTTCCGACATCTTGTCGCGGCGCAGGCTGGCGTTGAGCAGGTGCTGGTCGCGCTTCATGGTGTAGGAAGCCGCCAGCGACTTGGTGTCGCGGGCACGATTCAAGATCGGTTTGGCGCTGGATACGACTTCTTCCTTGCGGTAGCTGGCCAGCAATTGCAGCGTGTCGATGCCGATGGCAATGTCATTTTGCCAGTCGAAAGTCGATTGCTTGGTTTCCAGAGAGCTCTTGCCGGCCGCGCCCGCAGAGGTGTCCTCGTTGGCCTTGTCGCGCGCTTCGGCAAATTGTACTTTGCTGTGCCATCCTTGAACGAATTCATTGTTCATGAATACGCCGATGTTTTCCAGCTTTTGATTGCTGCGCGTATCATAGCCAGGGCCGCTATCGTACTGGGATTCAAGTTTGCTGTTCATGAACACCAGGCCCAGATCGTGTCCCTTGGCCAACTGGAAGCCAACCTGGCCCGTGACACTTTTCTTGTCATAGCCGTCTTTGTCGGCATTGTAAGAGAAGTTACCTGGCTTGGTGGCCGAAAAGCCGTCGCTTTTTTCCTTGCTGACGTTCAGCGAGTAGCTCAGGCTGTTGTAGCCACCGGTCGCACCCGAAACGCTTGCGTCATATTGACGCGTGGCATCGCTGCCGAAGCCGACCGACGCGCCAACCACGGGCGCGCCACTACCTTTTTTGGTGAAAATCTGGATGACGCCACCGATGGCATCGGCACCGTACAGGGTGCTCAATGGTCCGTAGACGATCTCGATGCGGTCGATGTTTGCCAGTGGAACCGGGCTCCAGTTGGCGGTGCCCAGGGTGGATGAACCGATGCGGACGCCGTCCACCAGAACGATATTCTGGGTGCTGTTCGCGCCACGGATGTACACCGACGCTGCGGTGCCTGCGCCGCCGTTGCGCGTCACTTCGATGCCGCGCTGTTTTTGCAGCAACTCTGTAACGGAACCTGCGCCCGAACGGGAGATTTCTTCGCTGGTAATGATGGCCGTATTGGCCAGCAGTTCGCTGGTTTTTTGCGGGGTGCGGGTTGCGGTGACGATCACTGGATCGAAGGTATCTGGCGTGGTCTGGGCGAAAGCGGCAGGCGCGGCAATGGCTAGCGCGAGCGACGTGAGCGCCGCGTGGCGGGAAACAGCATGGGTCATGATAATTTTCAGTAAGTAATATGCAACCAGCCGACGTCCCCGTAGGCCAGATTGAACAGAAGCGGGAAACTGAAGATGACGATCGAAGATGGCCAAGGACCATTCGGATCGCGAACATCCCCGTTCGCACACTTCCACCTGTCCTGGCCGGTATCCGGGCTGGCAAGTACGGCTATCCCACCTTCCCATGCTCGATGATTGCAAGCACAGTGGTTGTCAGAGATAGCTTGTCGCCCGCTTCCTGTGAGGAGGGATGACACTTGCTTACCGTTGCGGGGGCAGCACACGTTCGCCGCGAGTGCGGCATCGTGTTTCCCGTTTAACTGCGCTCATGGACATGAGCGCGGGCACCAAAACCCCGCCATTATACGTGCAGCAGGCGGGGTCTGAAATGCTTGGCTGGACAATTCGATATCAGAAATCGATGGATAACGCCGCGCCATAGGCGATTTTGTGGGCGGAACTGGCGGCCAGCAGGGCCGTTTCCTCCAATGGCAGCCCGGCTTGCAAAGCGCACAGCAGGCGGATGGTGCCCGCATGGCAGACGATGACCGCCGTTGCGTGTTGTTCGCGCAACAGATCGCGCAGGAAGGCTTCGACGCGGGTGGCCATCGCCAGCACATTCTCTCCGCCACCGGGCCGGTAATGCGCCATGTCGGCGGCCCAGGCATCGATTTCCGCGCGGGCGATCGCGTGCCAGGGCTGCATTTCCCAGCTGCCGAAATCCATTTCGGCCAGCCGCGCATCGAGCTGCAGGCCGCTGGCGGGCAGCTCGCGCGCCAGGCTTGATGCCAGTTCTGTGCAGCGGCGCAGGGGGCTGGCGTACAAGGGCACGTGGGCAGGAAGTGCCGTTTGCAGCGCGATGCGTATTTTCGCCATTTCTTCTGGGGCCACCGCCACGTCGCTGCGGCCATAGCAGATGCCGTTGTCGATGTGCGGCGCGGGGTGGCGGACGAGGATCAGGCGCATGCTGCTAATAGAAGGCGAAGTGCGCTGGCGCCTGGAAACTCGACAGGATGGCCAGGTAGATGGCCACTTCCGCCACCTGCTGCACTGCGCCCAGACAGTCGCCCGTGTAGCCCTGCAGGCGGCGCTGGCATTTGCGGCCCAGCCACCAGGCAGCGCCGGCAGCCACCACGAGCGCGAAGGCCAGCGCGCTCCGGTCGACGATGCCCAGCACGCCGCAGGCGATGGCGGGCAACATGCCGCAGACGGCGGCGATGAGGAATTCTGTTGTACGCATCTCCTGGGCCATGGGCTTGGCCTTGCCTTCGTCGCGCGCATAGTCCATGAGCCAGATCAGCGACACGGCGGCCAGGCGCGACAGAGGATGGGCGATGAACAGGGTCGCGACGATCACGGTGGGCGGTAGCGAAGCCAGCGCCGCGCATTTGAGGGCCAGCAGGCAGATGATGCCGATGGCGCCATATGCGCCGATGCGCGAATCCTTCATGATCTCCAGCACCCGCTCACGCGTCAAGCCGCCGCCAAAACCGTCGCACATGTCGGCGAAACCGTCTTCATGGAAGGCGCCCGTCAGATAGATGCCGGCGGCCACGGCCAGCAGCACGGCCACCGGCAAGGGCAAAAGCCAGCTGGCCAGCAGATACACGGCGCCGGAGATGGCCGCCACCACCACGCCCACCAGGGGGAAATAGCGCGAGGCATGCTGCAGCCATGCTGGCTCGAAACCCACCCAGCGCGGTATCGGCAGGCGCGTGAAGAACTGCAGCGCGATGAAGAACAGCCGGCACTGGTGGAGGATGGCGGTCAGGGGATGAAACATCATTTATTCTGCCGTGGATTTTTCGCTGACCTGGGCCGAGGCGAAGGTCGCCATCTCACGCATGAAATTGACGGCCGCGTGCAGCAGCGGCAAGGCCAGCGCGGAACCCGTGCCTTCGCCCAGGCGCAAATCGAGGTGCAGCAGCGGACGCGCACCAAGGCTGGCCAGCAACTGGCGATGGCCGTTTTCATCGGAGCAGTGCGAAAACACGCAGTAATCGAGGATGGCCGGCTGCAAACGCGCCGCGACCAGCAGGGCGCTGCTGACGATGAAGCCGTCGATCAGCAAAATCATGCGCCGTTCGGCCGCTTTCAGCATGGCGCCGGCCATCATGGCGATCTCGAAGCCGCCAAAGGTGGCCAGCACGGCCAGCGGCTCCTTGACTGTGGCGTGATGGGCGACAGCTGCTTCGATCACTCGTTGTTTATGCAACACGCCATCTTTCGACAGGCCCGTGCCGGCGCCCACGCAGTCGGCGACGGGCGTGCCCGTCAGCTTGTGCATCAGTGCGGCGGCAGCCGTTGTGTTGCCGATGCCCATTTCGCCAAATCCCAGCACATTGCCTTCCAGCGTGGCGACAAGGTCCATGCCCGCCTGCATGGCGGCTAGGCATTGTTCCTGGCTCATGGCGGGTTCCTTGGCAAAGTTGCAGGTGCCGGGCCCCTGCTTGCGGTCGAGCAAGCCGTCGCGCGGGCCGAAATCATGGTTCACGCCGGCGTCTACTATATAAAGGGCGCAATTGGCCTGGCGGGCGAAGACATTGATGGCGGCGCCGTTGCCAAGGAAGTTCTCCACCATTTGCCAGGTGACGCTTTGCGGGTAGGCGGAAATGCCTTCGGCGACGATACCATGGTCGGCCGCGAAAACGATGATGGCAGGCAGGTGCAATGCCAGTTGCGTGTCTTGCTGGATCAGGCCGATCTGGCGCGCCAGGGTTTCCAGCATGCCGAGGCTGCCCAGCGGCTTGGTCTTGCTATTGATGGCGTGTTCGAGGGCGCTGGCCAGTGCTGCATTGGCGGTTGGTGAAATGTGTGGGATAGGCATGGGAATCAGGGTGGATGAGGCAGGGAATTGTCGGTGCTACGATATCACACAGCAATATTTGCCCAACTGCAAATTAGCGCTTGCGAGGCGCGCGGGGCAGGGCTATAATTCGCCCCCTCGCTGAACGACGCATGCAAATGCTGACTGAGACGAGAAAAAAGAAGGAGTTGACGATTGTGCTGAAATGCTTCATACTCTTCCTTCTTCGCAGCTGACAAACACAACGCTTTGTCGATAGTGCGAAAGTAGTGCCGAATACAGTTCTTTAACAATTAACAGTCGATAAGTGTGGGCATTTGATGTAAGTGCAGCAGTGATCTTCGGATCGCTGTCAAACTTAAAATATCAAATGTTCACAAGAAATAATGAAATAGGATACTTCTTCGGAAGTAGCCTGTCAGTTTTTTGAGTGAGCGACCCGTCAGCAATGACGGTGCCAATAAAATGGCAAAGTAACAGAGATTAAACTGAAGAGTTTGATCCTGGCTCAGATTGAACGCTGGCGGCATGCCTTACACATGCAAGTCGAACGGCAGCACGGAGCTTGCTCTGGTGGCGAGTGGCGAACGGGTGAGTAATATATCGGAACGTACCCTGGAGTGGGGGATAACGTAGCGAAAGTTACGCTAATACCGCATACGATCTAAGGATGAAAGT
>NZ_NRDQ01000080.1 GCF_002878455.1 Janthinobacterium sp. AD80 | reverse complement strand
TTGCGCCAGGGCGGCCTGGCGCGGATCGGCGTCGAGCAGCAGCACCTTGCGTCCGGCCAGCGCGCGCGAAGCGGCCAGCCGTCCGGCCAGGATGGATTTTTCCATTCCGCCCCGTTCATCCGTGATGGCGATGATCATCTTGGCGCACGGCTGGCATGACATTAGCGGCGGAGACCAGCTGCAGCAGACAGCCTTCGTGCGGCGCCGCCTTGTCGGCGGCCGTCCACACGGGCAGTTGCATCAGCTGCTCCAGCGCATCGGCCAAGGCGGCCTGGCCGGCGGAAGACATGGGCGTCATCGGCAGACGCAAGGCGTTGTGCATCTTGCCCTGCATGGCCAGCGCCGCCTTGACGGGAGCGGGATTCGGTTCGGCAAACAGCAGGCGGATGACGGGCAGCATGGCCTTGAACAGGGCGCCGGCGGCGCCGTGGCGGCCGTGCCTGACGAGGTGGTACAGCTGCGCATACAGGTCGGGCCGCACTTGGGCGGCGGCCGACATGGCGCCATGGCCACCCATGGACAGGCTGGCCAGCAGCAGGGCATCGTCGCCGCACAGCACGTCCAGGCGCGTCTCGAGCAGCAGTTCGGCGAACTGCTGCAGCGAGCCGCCCGCTTCCTTGATGGCGACGAAGTGCGAGTCGCGCGCCAGCAGGGCGGCCGTGGCCGGCGAGATATTGACGCCCGTGCGCGCCGGTACGTTGTACAGCACGATGGACTGGTCGGTGGCGTTGGCGATGGCCTGGAAGTGGCGCACGATGCCGTCCTGCGATGGGCGCACATAGGCGGGCGCGGAGATCAGCAGGCCCGCCAGCGGGTGGTCGTTGTAGCGCTGCACCGTGGCGACGACCTGGCGCGTATCGCTGCCGCCCACGCCCATGACGACGGGGAAGCGTGGGCCGACGGCTTCGAGCACGCTATCTAGCAGCATGCTCTGTTCATCCGCTGCCAGCATGGCCGCTTCGCCCGTGGTGCCGCAGACGACCAGGCCATCGATGCCGCTGGTGGCCAGGTCGCTGGCCAGCTGCTGGGCCGCATCGAGATCGAGTTCACCGTCGCCGTCACGGAAAGGCGTGACCATCGGCACCCAGATGCCCTGGAAGTGCGCGGTGATGCGCGCTGAGGACATGGCGTGGTCGCAGGCATGCTGGTTCATGCGGATTTCCCCTGGCTGATGCGGCCAAATTCCGCCGCCGGCAACAGGCGCATGACGGCATCCATGGTCATGCGCAGGGCCGGTTCCGTCACGCACAGCCAGACTTTCATGCGTTCGGCATGGTCGACGGCCTCGATGCGCATGAACGACAGCATCGTGCCGCAGGTCTGTACGACGAGCTGGCGCAGCTGTGCCAGGCAGGCTTTGTCGACGGTGATATGCATGAGGAAAACGGGCAGGCGGGGATGGCGGTGGGGCAGTGCTTGTTGCGTGGTCGGGCGGGAGTGGGCTTCCATGGCGGCTTTGCAGCGGTGGTTGAGGTACGTTCAAGATTAGCAGCGGGGGCGTAAAGATGCTCTAAAAAGCGCGGCCGTTGGCGTAAACAAGCTGTATGCGCCCGGTGCCCGGCTGTTGCGTGGATGCCCCGCGGGTATGCTTTTGTTACAAAATTGAATCGTGCTTTTGGAAGCAGGGGTTTATATTGAAAACGTCTCCGCTTTCAGTCAGCCCCGCCATGTCAGACGAAAAAGATCCCCAGCTTCCTCCTTCCTCCGATCCCGCAGCGCCGGCACGGCCAGACCGGGTGGGCCGCCGGGCACCCGATGACGAGCACCGCGCGCGCGACGCCGCGCCGCGCTACCTGAAGGATAACGACACGCCGCTGGCGCTGGCCTGGCGGGTGATCTCCTCGCGCTACCGTTCCATGCGGGACAAGGCCAGCCGCGATTTCATGCGGCGCACCCTGCGCATCGGCATCTCGGCGCGCATTTTCCACCCGGAGCCGGGCGCCACTGGCCTGCGCAGCAAGAATTTGCAGTACCTGGAAGAGTCGATCGCCCAGTGGGTCATGTCGCGCGACGTGCTGGTGTTCATGATCCCGACCGTCAATACCAGCGGCCTGCTACACCCGTCTAACATCACCCTGCGCCACTATGCGCGCCACCTGGACGGCCTGGTGCTGCAAGGCGGCGCCGATGTCTCGCCACAGACCTATTCCGAGACGGCCACGCGGCCCGAATGGAGCGGCGACCGCGCGCGCGACCTGTACGAGCTGGAACTGCTGCACGAATTCGTCGATGCGGGCAAACCCGTGCTGGGCATTTGCCGCGGTTGTCAATTGATTAATGTGGGCTTCGGCGGCACCCTGTACCAGGACATCGCCTCGGACGTGGAAGGCGCCACTTCGCACGTCAACGATCTGTACGACCGCCACCGCCATACCGTCGTCTTCCCGAAAGGCTCGTCGCTGGCCGGCATGTTCCCGAAGGCGGGTGAGGCGCTGGTCAATTCCATCCACCATCAGTCGGTCAAGGATCTGGGACGCGACATCACGGTGGAAGCGTATTCGCAGGGCGACAATATCGTCGAGGCCATCCGCTACCAGCGCGCGCGCTTTGTCATGGGCTTGCAGTGGCACCCGGAATTCCATTCGGCGGGCGGCGTCGAGTTGCTCGACTGCACGCCCATCCTGGATAACTTCCTGCGCGCGGCGCGCGAGACGCGCTTTTGAGTGCGCTGCTGATCCATCGGCGCAGCGTGCTGGCTGCCCTGCTGGCGCTACCCTTCACGGGGCTGCGCGCGGCGCCACGCCAGCGCGATGACGCGCTGGCGTTCGCGCTGACTTCCACTCTGCGCGCCCGCACGCTGAAGGCTCGGGTGGAGCCAGCCGTCGCAGAACAGGTGCGCAAGGCGGCGCGCAAGGATGCGGCGCGGCCCGTGCACCTGATGGCCGAGGTACGCACGGGCGGCTTGCTGAAAGGCGAAGGCGGACGCGAGACCAGCCAGCAGGCGCAGGAAGACTGGCGCCAGGCGCGCTTGCAGGCGCTGGCCTGGCGGCTGTCGGGCGAGATGCCCCATTTCGAGGCGTCGCGCCGGCTGGCGCTGGCCTGGACCAGCGGCTATCAGCCCTCGTTCAGCCCCGTCGACGAGACGGAGCTGGCCAGCCTGCTGATGGGCTTTGACCTGATACAGGAACGCCTGAATGGCGTGGAGCGTGAACAGGTGCGGGCTTTTTGCCGCACCCTGGCGCAGGGCTACCTGAGCGACCCGGTCAAGGTGGGCGGGCCGTCGACGGCGCGCAATAACTGGCATAGCCACCGCATCAAGATCGGCACGGCCGCCGCGTATGTCACGGGCGAGGCGCTGCTGATCGCGCGGGCGAAGGAGCGCTTCCTGGCGCATGTGCCGCGCAATATCGGTGCCGGCGGCGTGCCCTTCGATTTCGAGCAGCGCGACGCCCTGCACTACACCACCTACAGCCTGGAGCCGCTGCTGACGACGGCGCTGATGGCGCGGGCGCACGGCGACGACTGGTATGGCGCGCCGGAAGCGCAACGCCTGGCCGAGGCGCTGGCCTGGCTGGCGCCGTATGCGCAGGGTAAAAAGACGCACGAGGAATTCGCGAAAAGCGCCGTGCCGTTCGACCGCAAGCGGGCGGCGGCAGGCGAGAAGGGCTTTACGGGGAACTGGGAAGCGAAGGGCGCCGCCAATGTGTACCTGCTGGCGGCGCGTTTCGATCCCGCCTACTTGCCGCTGGCGCTGGAGCTGCGCCCGCCAGCCTGGGCGCTGGCCTTGTACCGGGACTAGGGGGCTGGCCTAGAACTTCGTGCGCAGGGTGAACATCACATTGCGCGGCTCGCCATAGAAGCCGGTCTGGAACAGGCCCAGGCCCGTCATGTATTTTTTATCCAGCAGGTTGTTCACATTCAGGCTGGCCGTGACGTTCTTGCTGATCTCGTAGCGTGCCATCAGGTTGACCAGGGCGTAGCTGCCTTGTTCGATGCGCGAATAGTCCTCGATGGCCGGATTCCAGATATTGCCGTAGTAGCCGCTCTGCCAGTTGATGCCGCCGCCCACGGTGATCTTGTCCAGTGACGCCGGCAGGCGCCAGCTGCCTTGCACGCGCACCAGGTGGGCCGGCTGCGTGGTTTGCAGCATGGTGGAAAACACTTGCTTGCCATCGGCGTCGCGGATGTGCGCGTAGGTGTAGCCGGCGCTCAGTTTCACGTCTTTGACCACTTCGCCCGTCACTTCCACTTCCACGCCGCGGCTGGTGATGCCGTCGATGGCCTGGTACGCTTCTTCGCCATTCACGCTGCCCACATAGCTGGCCACATTGCTCTGGCGTACCTGGTACAGTGCGGCGCTGGCGTTGACTCTGCCCTCGAGAAATTCAGCCTTCACGCCCGTTTCAACACCCTTGCCGCGCACGGGCGCGAGAAAATTGCGGTTCACGTCACGGTTGCTTTGCGGCGCGAAGATGCTGGTATAGCTGCCGAAAAGGGACCAGGTCTTGTCGAGGTCATACACGATGCCGGCATATGGCGTGATGACGTTGTTTTCCTCGATGCGCGACTGGATGCGCGCCGTGCCGCTGTCGAAGAAGGTGCGGTCCTGGTCCTGCCGATAATTGCTCACGCGGGCGCCAACGATGACGGACAGCGCGTCAAGGGGACGCAGGCGCAGCGCGCCGTACAGGCCACTCTGGCGCGTGCTGTCGTTATCGTTGCCCAGGCGGGTAAATGCCGGTTCCGCGTACTGGCCGCGCCAGTCGAAATAGCTGCCTTCTACAGGCGGATAGATTGATTCATACACGGGACCGTCCTGCTTCGCGCTGGAATGGGAGTAGCCGAGCATGGCTTCATGCCGGCGGCCGAACGCGGTAAATGGTCCGCTGGCGTCGACATTGACGGTGCTCTGGCGGCGGTCGCCCTTGTATTTGCCCATGAAGAAATACGCGCCTTCGCCCGTGACGGGGTCGGGATTGCCGCCGCTGGCCGAACCGAGCACGCTGTCATGCTTGCTGCGCAGCTGGTTGGCGTTGATTTTGATTTTCCATTCGTTGGCGAAGGTG
Organism: Janthinobacterium sp. AD80; assembly: GCF_002878455.1. GTDB lineage: Bacteria > Pseudomonadota > Gammaproteobacteria > Burkholderiales > Burkholderiaceae_D > Janthinobacterium. The sequence goes on along the minus strand of NZ_NRDQ01000080.1, from coordinate 11,432 downwards.
TGCTCCAGCGCGGCGAACAGGGTGGTGTTTTGCATGTCGCGCCGGCTCCAGCCCGTGGCCGGGTTCCACGAGGTGGGGAAATCGGTGCGAGAGCCGTCCGCCAGCAGCACGGGGAAACCTGTCCATGTCGAGCCGCGCGGCTTGTAGTCCTGGTGCGTGAAGCCGGCCGTCAGCAGGGTGACGGGTGTCAGGTCCGCCTCGATGATGCCGTAGGCGACGGATTTCTGCTGCTTGTAGCGGTCCAGGTAGGAATGCTTGTCCTGGTAGGCGCCCACCAGGCGGGCGCGCACCGTGCGGCTGGCGTTCAAGGGACCGGAGACATCGACTTCGCCGCGGTAGTTGTCCCACGAGCCGGCACCCAGGGTGGCCGCGCCCGCGAATTCGGCGGTGGGGCGCTTGCGCACCATGTTGACGGTGGCCGACGGGTCGCCCGAGCCGCTCATCAGGCCAGTGGCGCCTTTCAGCACTTCGATGCGGTCGTAGATGGCCATGTCGCTGTTGGTCGTGCCCCAGTCGTACACGCCGTCATAGATGGCCGAGACGCCGTCGTACTGAAAATTGGTGACGGCAAAGCCGCGCGCCCAGAAGCTCCAGCGGTCGCTGTCGTAGTTCTGCACGTTGACGCCGTTGACGTTCTTCATGACGTCGGAGACGGCATTGCTGTTCTGGTCATCCATCTGCTGGCGCGTGACGATGGTCAGCGATTGCGGTGTTTCGCGCTGCGTCAGGGCCAGGCCCGTGGCGCCGCTGGCGGGGCCGCCCGTGTAGCTGCCCGTGCCGCCCGTGACGGCGCTGCGCTCGGCTGCCGCTACCACGGTGACGCCGCCCATGACGGCCACGCCACGGCTGTCCGCCGTGGCAGCGCTGGTGGGGATTTTCTGCAGCAGGTAGCCGCCATTCGGCTGCGGCACGGCTTGCAGGCCGCTGCCGGCCAGCAGCACCCGGAAGCCATCGTGCACGGCATAACTGCCTTGCAGGCCGGCGCTGCGCAAGCCTTGCGTGGACTCGCTGGAGAACGACAACAAAATGGCGCTGTCGCTGCCGAAGCGCGTCAGCACGTCGCCCAGCGCACCGGCCGGGATGCTGTAGACGCGCACTTGCTGGCTTTGTGCCTGGGCCAGCGCGGGCAACGCCAGGGCCATGCCGATCTGCGACAGGGCGCAGGCCAGGACGGTGCGGGTAAGGAGGGAACGCGAAGCGTGATGCATGGAATAAAACCTTTCGTGATTGCGCAAGATGGAGACTGCCTATCTTCCAGGTCACGCGAGCACGCCGAAACAGCTCACTTTGCAGAAAATTTAGTTCAGTGCGCCGCCAGTTCTATCCTGACGACTTGCCGGCCCCAGAAGCGCGTGACGGTATTGCGCCGCAGTTGCAGGCTGGCGCTGACGGCGTCGACGATGGCGTCAACGTCGGCCAGCGGGTAGGAGCCGGAGACGCGCAAGCCGGCGATGGCCGGCGCACAGCCCAGCGGATGGTCGCTGTAGCGCGACAGCTCGGCGAGGAAATCGTCCAGGCGCATGTCGCGCGCCACCAGCATGCCATTCAGCCAGGCGCCGCCATATGGCGCCAGGGTCTGGCGGTGGGAGCTGCCGCTGTCGAAATGCGCGCCTTCGCCTGGATGCAGCACCAGGCGCTGGCCGCCGTCACCGGCCAGCACGGCGACGGCGCCTTCGAGCACGCCGGCGCTCGCATAGCCATCGTGCAGGCGCACCGTGAAGCGCGTGCCCAGCGCCTGCAGGCTGCCGTGCGGCGTGCCGACGAAGAAGGGGCGCTGCGCCGCATCCTTGCCGGTGGCGATGAAGATTTCGCCGGCCAGTAGCTGAATCTGGCGCTGCGCGCCGCTGTAGTCCACATTCACCGCGCTATGCGTGTTGAGCGTGAGCTGCGTGCCATCGGCCAGGGTCACGACGCGGCGCTGGTTGACGCCCGTGCGGTAGTCGGCCGTCCAGCTACGCCACGGAGTGCGGCGTTCAAACGCATACAGCGAGGCGCCGCAAGCCAGCAGCAGGGCCAGGGTCTTGACGGCGTGGCGGCGCGGCGCGTTCGCCTGCACGCAGGCGCGCAGCAGGGTGGCGTGCGTCGCGGGCGGCAGGTGTTCATGCTGCGTCTGCAGCTGCCGCCACGCCTGCATGGCGCTGCCGGCCCGCTGCAAATGGCGTTTCACGGTCGCCAGCGAGATGCCGAGCTGGCGCGCGATGTCTTCCTGCGGCAGTTCGTCGAGCTGGCGCAATAAGAAGGCGCGCTTGACGGGTGGCGGCAAGCCATCGAGCATGCGGTCGAGTTCAAACAGCGTGGCAAGCAGCAAGGCCCGTTCCTCGGGCGGCGGCGCATGCCGGGGCGGCAGCTGCGCCAGCACGTCGAGGTAAGCCTGTTCAAGTTTCTGGCGGCGGTAATGGTTGAACAGCACGCGCTGGGCCACGGTGGCGAGAAAGGCGCGCGGCTCGCGCGCGGCAACAGCGTCTTCGCGGTCGAGCAGGCGCAGGAATGTATCGTGCGCCACATCGGCCGCGCTGGCGGTGCTGCCCAGCTTCTTGCGCAGCCAGCCTTGCAGCCAGCCGTGGTGGTCGGCGTACAGTGTCGCGATGTCCTGGCGGTGTAGCGGCTCTGCCAGCGGCATCGCATTCCCCTTGCATGGCCGGTCCGGGTGGACTGGTGTTTTTAAACAATAATAAGAATCATTCTCACTTATTGTAACAAGCAGGGGAGGTGGCTGTAAATGCCGGGGGCGGCGCGGTGTGGTTTTTTGGGTTGAAGAGCGCGTAGGCCGGATGAGGTCCGCAGGACCGTCATCCGGCAACATCGTTGGCGAGGCTTGTCGGATTACGCGGCTGCGCCGCTAATCCAACCTACGTTTCTACGTCTTGAGGCTGAGCATCCTGCAAAGCGTAGGTCGGATTAGTCCGCAGGACGTAATCCGACAACATTGTTGGCCCGGCCGGTGGTGCTGTCGGATTACGCGGCGTACGTTTGCATGCTGTGCAGCGTCAGTAATTCATCGGTTCGCCTCGGAAGCAGCGGATCGCGGAATCGACCATGCCCTCGGCGCTGCCCTGCACATTGCGCTGCTTGCGCAGGTATTGCGCGTCGCTCCACTGCTTGGCCACGTCCGACAGGTGCTTCAGGGCTTGCGTGCTGCCCAGCGCCTCGGCGTGCGGTTCCATCTTGCGCAGGGTGGTCATGATGTCTTCGCGCAGCGACATGGTCTCGTAGGTTTTTGGATGCGTGATGGCGCCATCGAGGCCGAAGCGGCAAGCCTGGAAGCGGTTGTAGTTATAGACGAGGTAATCGTCTTCCACCGGCGGCGCTTCCTTCTGTTCCAGCAGGTAGCGGCACAGCGCCTGCAGGTAGGCGGCCAGCGCGGCGGCCCGTTCCACCGTCAGCGGCGTGTCGCACACGCGCAGCTCGATGGTGCCGAATTCCGGCTTGGGCCGGATATCCCAGTAAAAATCCTTCATGCTCTTGATGATGCCCGTGTTCTCCATCTTGGCGAAATACTCGTTGGAGAACTGCTCCCAGCTCAGGGTGAACGGCGCGCGTCCGCTCATCGGGAACGCGAACACGGAATTGAGGCGGGCCGAGTCGAACAGGGTGTCGCGCCCCTGCACGTAGGGCGAGGACGCCGACAGGGCGATGAAGTGGGGAATGTAGCGGTTCAGCGAGTGCAGCAGGAACATGGCGTCGTCGCCCGAGGCGCAGCCGATGTGCACGTGCTGGCCGAAGATGGTGAACTGCTTGGCCAGGTAGCCGTACAGTTCCGAGATTTCCTGGAAGCGGGGCTTGGAAAAGATCTTTTGCGACGACCATTGCTGGAACGGGTGCGTGCCGCCGCCAGCGATGCCGATATTGAGTTTGTCGCCGGCCGTGATCAGGGTGTCGCGGATTTCCTGCAGCTGCGCCAGCAGGGGGCCGTGATGCGTATGCACGCTCGAATTGATCTCGATCATGCTCTCGGTGATTTCCGGCGTCACGTTGCCGGGGAACGGTTTCTTGTTCAGCAGATGCAGCAGGTCGGGGCTGGCGGCCGTCAGGTCATAGTCCGACAGGTTCACCAGCTGCAGTTCGAGTTCGACGCCGAAAGTCAGCGCGGCCGATTGGCCAAAGGGTTCCAGCGGCATTTAGCGCTCCTTGATTTCGTGGGTTTCTTTTGCCAGCATCAGTACGCGCTGCACCAGTACGGGGCCGACCAGTTCCAGGCCCAGGGTGACGGCGGCCAGCGCATTCAATTCGTCGCCGAAGTTCACGCCGTGCTGGCGCGCGTGTTCCAGCAACAGGATGATGAAGACGGAGACGGGCGTGAGCGCCACGCCCGTCAGCACGCCCTTGCGCCAGGAAATGCCGCTGACATGCGAGAACGCGGCCACGCCGACGACTTTCGTCAGCAGGCGGCCGCCGACGACGGCCAGGGCCAGGCCCGCGCCGGCAGTCACGCTGGCCCATTCCAGGGTCGAGGCGGCGTACACGAATAGCAGCACCGTCAGCAATTCGCCCATGGCGCCGAAGTTGCGCTGGGCCTGGCTGAAGGCGACGCGGCGGTGGCGCGCCACCAGGCCGAAGGTGAGCGTGGCCAGCAGCGGCGACAGGCTGGTGGTGTAGGTCAGGGCGACGAGCAGCATCACCGACAGGGCGAAGGCCACGGTGGCGTCCTGCGCCATGTTGCCCAGGCGGCGCAGCATGGCCGGCACGACGATGCCGAAGACGGTGCCGGCGGCCACGGAAGCGGCCAGCACGGCGGCGCTGCTGCTGATCGCCTCGATCATGTCCGTCGAGCTCTGGAACATCCAGAAGCCGACGATGATGTTGAACATGAAGACGGCCAGCACGCAGTTCAGGGCCGTCAGGTGGACGATGCGTTCCGTCACCTGGCCCGAGCTGCGTTCCTCGTTAATCACGCGCATGATGGTCGCTGGCGAGGTGGACATGGCCAGCGATGCCAGCAGCAGCGCCGTCATCGAGGTCGAGCCGAATTCGATGCCGATGAAGTAGACGACGCCAAAGGTCAGGAAGGACTCGACCAGGCCCGTGACGGCGATCCAGGGATTGTTTTTCAGCCAGCGCAGGTTGATGCGGTAGCCGACCTCGAACAGGATCAGGCCGAAGGCCACGTCGGCCAGCACCAGCATGGGGCCGGCATCCGTCTGCGGCAGGATGCCGACCTGGGTTTGCGCCAGGATGAAACCGATCACGCCATAAAAACTGATGCGCGGCAGGCCAGTCCAGCGGTGACCGAATTCGCCGATGACCCAGGCCAGGGTAATGGCGAACGGCCAGGACAGGTCGGCGGCGATCGAGATCAGACTTTGCATGCTCATTCCTTTGAAATTGCGCTGGCACCGGCCGGCAGCATGGAGGCTGGCGCGGCAACGGCGTGGTGCAGCGATGGTGCATTGTTTGCGCAGCGCGTTGCGCCGATTCTACCGGAGCAGATGGCGCGCACGATGTGCGCAATCGAACAGTGCCACGGCCATGGCGCGCCGGCCACAAGATGCAGCAGGGCGGGGCGGGCCAGTATCGCTGGCGCGCCGCCCGCGGCGGAGATGCTCCGCACGCTTGTTTCTACCGCAGTGTACGACATGGCGGCGGCAGGCCGCCATGGACTTTTTGTTGCGCGCTTTTATTTACTGAGCAAGCGCATGCCCCGTTCCAGCCCGTCGATCGACAGGGGGAACATGCGGTCGTTCATCAATTGCCGCATCACGCCGATGGACTGGCGGTACTGCCACAAGCCTTCCGCCTCGGGATTGAGCCAGATGAATTTCGGGAAGGCGCTGGTAAAACGCGCCAGCCAGGTGGAACCCGCTTCCTCGTTGTTGTATTCGACGCTGCCGCCCGGATGCAGGATTTCATACGGACTCATGGTGGCGTCGCCGACAAAAATCAGCTTGGTGTCGGGCGGATACTTGCGCAGCACGTCCCAGGTGGGAAAACGCTCGGCGTTGCGGCGCCGGTTGTTTTTCCATAAATAGTCATAGACGCAGTTATGGAAGTAAAAGAATTCCATGTTCTTGAATTCCGTCTTCGCCGCCGAGAACAGTTCTTCCGTGCGCTCGATATGGTCATCCATGCTGCCGCCCACGTCAAACAGCATCAGCACCTTGATGCGGTTCTTGCGCTCGGGACGCATCCTGATATCGAGATAGCCCGCGTTGTTGGCTGTCGCGGCGATGGTGGCGTCGAGCGCCAGTTCGTCTTCCGCGCCTTCGCGCGCGAATTTGCGCAGGCGGCGCAGCGCCACCTTGATATTGCGCGTGCCCAGTTCGCGCTCGCCGTCGTAGTCCTGGTAGCTGCGTGCTTCCCACACTTTCACGGCCGTGCGGTTGCCGCCCTTGCCGCCGATGCGGATGCCTTCCGGATTCGTGCCGCCATTGCCGAACGGCGAGGTACCGCCCGTGCCGATCCACTTGCTGCCGCCTTCGTGGCGTTCCTTCTGCTCTTTCAGCAGCTCATTGAGACGGTCCATCAGCTTGTCGTAGCCGAATTTTTCCAGTTGCGCCTTTTGCTCCTCGCTCAGCTCGCGCTGCATGCGTTTCAACAGCCAGTCGAGCGGAATGGCCGCATTCGTGTCGAAGGCCGCGTTGACACCCTTGAAATACTGGCCGAAGGCGCGGTCGAACTTGTCGAAATGCGCTTCATCCTTGACCAGGGTCAGGCGCGACAGATAGTAGAAATCATCCATCGAGGCGCCGATGACGTTCTTTTGCAGCGCCTCAAGCAAGGTCAAAAATTCCTTGATGGAGACGGGAATCTTCGCATCCTTGAGGGTGAAGAAAAAGTCGATCAGCATGATGCTTCCTGTATCCCGGCGTCGCCGGCGCGCGGCAGGGCGGCGATGGGCCGCTGCGCCAGCTTGTAGCGCAAATGGGCGGCGATTTCCGGCCACTCGCCGCGCGTGATGCTGTACATGACCGTGTCGCGCACGGTGCCGTCGCGGCGCAGCGCGTGGTGGCGCAATACGCCATCCTTCTTCGCACCGAGGCGCTCAATGGCCGCCTGCGAGGCATGGTTGAAGTTATCGGTGCGCAGTCCCACCAGCGCGCAGCCCAGGGTCTCGAAGGCGTGCGTCAGCAACAACAGCTTGCAGGTGGTATTGACGTGGCTGCGCTGGCAGCGTTTGGCGTACCAGGTGTAGCCGATTTCCAGGCGTCCGATGGCAGGCACCACGTCATGGTAGCTGGTGGTGCCCAGCACCTCGCCGCTGGCGGTGTCGATGACGGCAAAGGCGAAGCGCGAGGGGCGCATCTCGATGCCCTTGAAGATGTACTGCTCCACCTGGTCCGGCTCGGGCACCGAGGTGACGCGCAGATTCCACAGCGCGCCATCCATGGCCGCCGCGCGCAGGCCGGGGGCGTGGTGCGGCGCCAGCGCTTCGAGGCGGATGCCGTGCAGTTCCAGGGGGACGAAGACCTGGTCCGGGCTGATGTCGGTCATCGCCGCGCCTTAACGGTTGGTGCGCGACATGAACATCAGGCGCTCGAACAGGTGCACGTCCTGTTCGTTCTTCAGCAGTGCGCCGTGCAGGGGCGGCACGATGGTCTTGCTGTCCTTGCTGCGCAAGGCTTCGGCAGGAATGTCTTCGGCCAGCAGGAGTTTCAGCCAGTCGAGGAATTCCGACGTCGACGGTTTTTTCTTCAGGCCCGGCACGTCGCGCACCTCGTAGAAGGTTTGCAGCGCCTGCGCCAGCAATTCCTGTTTCAGGTGCGGGTAGTGGACGGCGACGATCTGCTCCATCGTGTCCTTGTCCGGGAATTTGATGTAATGGAAGAAGCAGCGGCGCAAAAAGGCGTCCGGCAATTCCTTCTCGTTGTTGGAGGTGATGATGACCAGCGGGCGGTGGCGCGCCGTGACCATTTCGCGCGTTTCATACACATAGAATTCCATGCGGTCGAGTTCGCGCAGCAGATCGTTGGGGAATTCGATGTCGGCCTTGTCGATTTCATCGATCAGTAGCACCACCGGTTCTGGCGCCGTAAAGGCTTGCCACAGCACGCCCTTGACGATGTAGTTCTGGATGTCGCGCACGCGCTCGTCGCCCAGCTGCGAATCGCGCAGGCGCGAGACGGCGTCGTATTCGTACAGGCCCTGCTGCGCCTTGGTGGTCGATTTGATATGCCACTGCATCAGCGGCATGTTCAGCGCGGCCGCCACTTCCTCGGCCAGCATGGTCTTGCCGGTGCCGGGCTCGCCCTTGATCAGCAGCGGGCGCTGCAGGGTCAGCGCCGCATTCACGGCCAGTTTCAGGTCGGCGGTGGCGACATAGCTGTCGGAACCTTCAAAGCGTTGGCCTTGCTGGGGGTGCTGTGCTTGCATGAGCGGTCTGCCAAAGTAGGGAAAGGACAAGTATAAACAGAACTGTGGCGCACTGCCACGCGGGCGGCCTGTGCCCGCCTGCGACAGTGGATTTTTTGTGAGTGGACTTGCAAGAACATCTTGGTTAGAATCGGCAATTAACAGTTTAATTGTCAACATTTAAAGTCAACACATAAAATCAAAAAAAACCAGCTCTGGCGTTTCTCCGATCACCTTTGTTCACTTTGCCACTATGAAAAAAATATTTGCACTTCTCGTGCTTGCCGGCATCGCCAATGCCGTCACTGCGGCTGACATTGTAGGAAACGCCAAGGCAGCCACTGCCAAGGTGGAAATGTGTATCGGCTGCCACGGCATCCCGGGCTACAAGGCGACCTTCCCCGAAGTCTTCCAGGTGCCGATGATCGGCGGCCAGCCCGCCAAATACATCGAGAACGCGCTGCAAGCCTACAAGAAGGGCGACCGCAAGCATCCCAGCATGAAGGGGATCGCCGCCAGCCTGTCGGACCAGGATATCGCCGACGTCGCCGCCTATTATGCGCAACAAGCCAAGTCGAACTGAGGACTAGCCAGATGAAAAAACTACTCGCCGCCCTGGTGTGCGCCACTGTCTCGTTCGGCGCCAGCGCCGCCGGCAATATCAACACCGGCAAGGCCCTGGCGGAAAAATACAGCTGCGCCACGTGCCACGGCAAGGATTACGGCTCGCCCATCGACCCTTCCTATCCGAAGCTGGCAGGCCAGCACCGTGACTACCTGGAGCATGCGCTGACCGCCTACAAGCGGGGCGACAAGGCCAACGGCCGCAACAATGCCATCATGGCGGGCCAGGTAAAACCGCTGACCAACCAGGACATCAAGGACCTGGCCGCCTACTTCCACAGCTTGCCCGGCACCCTGGTGACGCACCGCTGACGGTAGCGCCGCTTCAGGCTTTCAGGCCCACCCGCCGCGCCAGCTTGTGCAAATTGCTGGCGTCCAGCCCCAGCTGGCGCGCCGCGGCGGCCCAGTTGTCCTGATGCAGGGCCAGCGCGTGGCGGATCGCCTGCCGCTGGCTCGCTTCCACCACCTGATGCATGGTCAATAGCGGTATTTGCCCCCCTTCGGCAGGCGCTGGCACTCCGGCGTGCTGGCCCGTGCCCGCCGGCGCGTCCAGCGCATCGAGGTCGAGCATGTCTGTTTCCAGCGTCACAATCTCCTTGCGGTCCGCGCCGCGGATCACGGCTTTCAACGCGGCCCGGCTGATCACATGTTCGAGTTCACGCACATTGCCCGGCCAGCGGTAGTGGCATAGGGCATCCTGCGCGGCGGCGGACAGGCGCAGGCTGCGCAGGCCCAGGCGCGCGCGGTTCAGTTCCAGGAAGCGCCCGGCCAGCAGCAGTACGTCGTGGCCCCGCTCGCGCAGCGGTGGAATCGGCACCGGATACACGGACAGGCGGTGGTACAGGTCGGCGCGGAACGTGCCGTCGCGCACATGCTCGCGCAAGCTGCGGTTGGTGGCGGCGATCACGCGCACGTTGACGCGGCGCGGCCGGTCCGCGCCCAGGCGCTGGATTTCGCCATTTTGCAGAGTGCGCAGCAGCTTGGCCTGTATCGACAGCGGCAATTCCCCCACTTCATCGAGGAACAGGGTGCCCCCTTCGGCCGCCTCGAAACGCCCGGGCCGGTCGCTGACGGCGCCGGAAAACGCGCCGCGCACGTGGCCGAACAATTCGCTTTCGGCCAGCGATTCCGGCAAGGCGGCGCAGTTGACGTGGATCAGGGGCTTGCCGGCACGGCGCGACAGGCGGTGCAGCCGGTGCGCGCACAGCTCCTTGCCCACGCCCGTTTCCCCTAGCAGCAGTACCGGCAGCTCGGCATCGGCCACCACGCGCAGCTCGTGCAGCAACTGCGTGATGGCGCCGCTCTGGCCGACGAAATCGCTGTCCTCATGCTGCGCATCCGCGCTCGGCGCCACCGCGCCGCCCGACAGGCGCAGGGCACGGATTTCCGCTTCCAGCCGCGTGACGCGCACGGCCGCCTCGATGGCGCAAGCCAGTTCGCCCAGTGCACGCTGCGCCTGCGTATCGAAGGTGCCTACGCGCAGGGCGTCGAGCGTGATCACGCCCCAGCGCTCCCCCTCCAGATCCAGCGCCATGCCCATGCAGTCGTGCACGGGCAGCGGCTCGCCGGCCCGCTCGGCGACCAGGCCGTCATACGGGTCGGGCAGGGCACTGTCGTGATGGAAGCACAGCACGCCGCGTCGTTGCAGGATGGCGGCCAGGCGCGGATGGTCGGCGATGGCGAAGCGGCGTCCCAGCGCATCGCTGCTCAGGCCTGCCATCGCCACCGGGCGCAGGTGTTCGCCATCGAGCTTGAGCAAGGCCACGGCTTCGCAGCCGAAGTGCGCGCGCAGGCTGCCCACCAGGCGCTGCAGGCGCACGGCCACGGGCAGGTCGGCGACCAGGTCGGTGAGCAGCAGCAGGTGGATGGCGGTGGTGGTCATCATGACCATGCAGGGTACAACGGACCCTGTTTCAGCGGGGTCATTATGACCATGCGATTTTCAAATCGTTGATTTAAAACAAGTTTTTCCTGGCATGTGGCTTGCGTAGCCAAGTAGGCCGAACCGGCATACAAGAACAAGGAATGCTTGATGAAAACGATACCTACCCTTAGCGCTATCGCCGCCGCCATCTGCGTGCTGGCTTTGCCCCTGTCCGCCTTGGCGGCACCGACAGCCGCCGCCAAGGCCGGCGCGCCAGTTTCCGCCACCGCCGCCACGCTCAAGCGCTATGAACTGCAAACGAATATTGTCGATGGCAAGATGGTCTTCATCGATGCCAAGGGCCAGGTCAATCCGGTGCTGGCGGCCAATACCGGTGACACGCTGGAACTCGTGCTGAAAAGCGGCGAAGGCGCCGAGCACGATTTTCTGATCCCGGAACTGCATGTCGCGTCCAGCAAATTCAGCGCCAATACGGGCAGCACCACCGTGCGCTTCAAGGTCACGCGCGCCGGCACGTTCACCTATTATTGCTCGATTCCCGGCCACCGGCAGATCGGTATGGAAGGCAAGCTGGAAGTGAGCGGCGCGCCGCTGGCCGAAGCGGCCGCGCCGACGGCCGCTGGCGCCGGCAATGCGG
>NZ_NRDQ01000008.1 GCF_002878455.1 Janthinobacterium sp. AD80 | reverse complement strand
CTGCACCGGCTGCTGCGCCTGTTGCTGCGGCGGCAGGGCGGCCAGCGGCTGCATGCCGGCCGGCGGCATGCCCGTTTGCGGCTGGTTCGCCTGCAGGCTGGCCAGCTGTTCGGCCGAGGCGTTGGCCGACAGGGCAGGCGCTTCGCCTTGCGAGGAAGGCAGCCAGCCCATCAGGGCGGCCGTGCCGACGCCGCAGAACAGCAGGACAGCGACAGCGGCCGCAAGGACCAGCGGATGAAGGGATTTGGTCGTGGTGGTCATGGAAGGCTCCTTGGTTTTTTAAAATAAATGAAATCTGGGTGCTACGTCTTGTGCTGCTATCAATATGCCGCGCGCCAGCGACGGCATGGCGCAATGCGTGATGCCAGTGTGCGTTGCTGTGTCGTTCGCTTCCGTGCGTCACCGTACATACAGGACGGGGACGGCACCGTAGGCTAGGTAAAAATTATGTCGAGTTGTAACGACACCAAGGAAACGCAATGCCACCAACGACTGCCAGCATGAACCTGTCCCGCGATGCAGGCCGATCCGGCCTGGCGCCAGCCATGGGCGTGCCATCCGGCAATCGTTTGCTGGCCAGCCTGCCCGAGTCCGACCTGCGCCACCTGGCGGCCCTGTTCGATACCGTCAAGGTCGAGGTTGGCGAAGTGCTGTACGAACCCGGCCAGCCCATCGCGCATATTTATTTCCCCGGCGACTGCCTGATTTCGCTGCTGGCCGTGGCGGAAGGGCGCATGACCCTGGAAGTGGGATCTGTCGGGCGTGAAGGCGTGCTGGGCGCTTCCGTCGCGCTCGGGCATGACCTGGCGCAAGTGCGTGCCGTCGTGCAACGTTCCGGTACGGCCAGCCGCATCGGGCGGGCCGACTTCTGCGCCGAGTTCGCCCAGCTCGATTCGCTGCAGCGCCTGCTGTATCGCTACACCGACACCTTGCTGGCGCAAGCCATCCAGATCGCCGTCTGCAGCCGCTTCCACGTGCTCGAGGCGCGCCTGGCGCGTTCACTGCTGATCACGCGCGACCGCTTGCAGTCGGAAAAATTCCACCTGACGCATGAATTCCTCGCCCACACCCTGGGCGTGCGGCGCGTCGGCGTCACCAAGGCGGCCAGCGCCTTGCAGCAGCAAAAACTCATCACTTACAGCCGCGGCAATATCGAGATCCTCGATTCGGCCGGCCTGGAAGCCGTCTCCTGCCGCTGTTACGAGCTGGTCAAGGATACGGGCGCCATCGGCATGGCCAACGTCTTCGTCTGATTTTCACCTGCTTGCTCCCGCCGCGCACCTGCGCCACGCAGTGAGCTGTCGCCATGCCGCAAACGCAAAAAGGCGGGGTGGGCGCCTGCGCACCCACCCCGCCTTTGGATTGCTGCTTACTTCGGCTTGACCTGGTTGCCGATCACGCCACCGACGGCGGCGCCGCCGACGGCGCCAACGGCGCTACCGCCCGTCAGCACGGAGCCGGCAACGGCGCCGACGCCGGCGCCGATGGCCGTGTTCTTGTCTTGATTGGACATATTGGCACAAGCCGTCAGGCTCAGCAGCAGAGCGGCGACGGAAGTGGTGGCGGCGAGTTTTTTGATGATTTGCATGGCAGTTCTCCTATGAATTCGGACCTCGTGGCGCCGGCATGGTATGGGCCGGAAGGTAGTTCGTAACGCCGCGTGTTTCAGGCACGGTCACAGCATAGAATTGCGCCAGTGCAGGGTCTGTTCGACAACGCACATAGCAGTGTAACAATTGTAAATGCACACCATGGCTTGCCGTTCAGCGACGCTGGCGCGGCGGCTTGCCCGGCGGCGGGGCCACCGGCTTGACGCGGGCCTGGGCCAGCAGCGTTGCGCATTCACTTTGTTCGCCGGGGCCGGCGTTTACCAGTGGCAAGAGTGCCGCCACCGGCGCCACCACGGCCAGCGCCAGGGCGCCGCCCGCGCGCAAGGCCAGCACGCCCTTGTCCACGCTCACGTCCGGCTTGCTGAAGGTGCCTTGTACATACAGGGGCGAGCGCAGCGAGAAGATGCGCAAGCCCTTGCTGTCCGGTTGCAATGTCAGGTCCAGCTGTTCATTGGCCAGGTTCACCGTGCCGTCGATATGCAGCACGGCATCATCCGTATCGACGAGGAACTGGCGCGTGCGCATCAAGCCTTTGCTGACGACGAAATCGGCCGCCATGCAATTGAGCTTGACCTGCTTGTCGCCCACCAGCTTGGTCACCACGATGCTGCCGATATTCAAGCCCATCTCTTCAAGCAGCAGCTTGCTGATGCTGCCGCGGTTGATCAGGGCGCGCACTTCGCCGTTCGAACTGCCCAGCAGGGTGGCGACGGAATTGCCGGTGGCCGACAGCGAGGCGTCGCCATTGATTTCGCCCACGCTCGCTTGCAGGGCGGGCAGGCGGGGGAACAGTTGCTTGATGCGCAGATGGCGGGCGCTGGCCTTGAGCTCGGCGGCGATGCCATTGGGAATGACCTTGCCGCTGCCATCGAGCTTGATCTGCGACGTCAGCGTGCCGCCCGCCACATTGAAATTGAGCGGCGTCAGGGACAGCACGCCATCGCTCAGCACCACATGCGTGTCGAGCTTGCTGATCGGCAATTGCGCATCGCGCGTGATATTGTCGGCCGTGTAGCGCACGTCGGCGTCCAGGCTGGTCCAGCGTTCCGTCTTGAAGGTTTCCACCGGCAGCACGCGTCCGGCCGGCTGCGTCGACGGCACGCCCCGTTCCTTCTTGCTGGCGCTGGAATCGGCGCCCACCAGCGGGCCCAGATCGCTCAACTGCAGCAAACGCGAATGGACTTCACCCGTCAGGCGCTTGCGCGGCTTGCTGGCAGAGAAGGCCAGTTTGCCGCTGATGTCGCTCGAACCCACCTTGCCGCTGAACTGCTCGTACACCCACTCCCCGCCGCCCGGCGCCAGGGTTGCCGTCAGATGGCCTTCCGTGCTGAAGCGCGGCGTTTCCGGCAGCAGCACGCCCGTCAGCGGATACAGGCGGGCCATGCTGGAGCCAGCTATCTTCAGGCGCACGTCGAGCGCGGCCAGGTCCGTCGGGCGCGTCAGCGTGCCCTCGATGGCCACGCTGCTGCCGCCTGCGCGCATGTCTGCCTGGATGGGGAAGGGCGTGCCCTGGCGCTGCAGCGACAGCACGCTGCCCGCCTTGCCGCCGCCCTGGATGGTTTCTCCCCGGTATTTTCCCGCCAGTTTCCACGCGATGCCATAGCGCTTGTCGTCCGCCAGCGTATCGACATCGGCGCGCATTGACGTGTGCGTGACCGCATCGTCCAGCTGCACCGTGCCCTTGCTGAAGACCACGCTTTGCAGCTGCAGCTGCCACGGCGATTGCTGATCCTGTTTCTCGAAGGTCCAGTTGTTCTTGCCATCCTTGTTGCGCAGCAAGCGCACCTGCGGCGAGTCGAAACGCAATTGCGGGATGACGATCTGCCTGTCCAGCAAGGCCAGCGGATTGAGCGAGAACGCCAGCTGGCTGACCGTGGCCAGCTGCGCCGCCTCGCCATCGCTTGCCGCCATGTTGTCAGGGTTGCCCAGGCGCACATCTTGTGCCTGCAAATGCGGCCACGGCAGATAGCCGCGCCAGCCCGTTTGCCCGCCAGCGGGCTGGCGCCACGTCAGCGACAGGTCGCCGGCGATGGCAAACGGCCGTCCCAGCGCTTCGCTGGCGCGCGCATTGAGCCAGGGCTTGGTGCGGTTCCAGTCCATGTTCAGCAGGGTAACGGCGGCCGCTACGGGCAGTGCGATGAGTACGGCGGTGCTGGCAAGGGCGATTTTCTGGCGGCGGGAGAGGGACGTAAAACGTGACATGAGGCATTTCTTTCTGGACAAGTAGACACGATGCTACAGGAATCGCTTGAAAACCGGGTTCGTTTCTGCTTTTGCTGGCGGACACGTGCGTTGGCGCACGTTGCCAAGGACAGTATTGTCGATTTCCTACCCTATGTGCGGCACCGAACGGATATGCGGGGAGCCGGAGCCTATAACGTCATACATCAAACGCAGTTCCTGATTTGTTTTATCCGCGAATTACCTTAGCCCCATTCTCCAGGAGAAGAAAAATGACAAACCGAGATTCCACCCACACCCCCCTGACCGCATTCGCCGCCTGCGTCACCGCCGTTGTCCTGATGACGGGCTGCTCCAGCCTGAAAACCCCGGCCACGGCCGACGTGGCCGTTTCGCGCGCCGCCGTCGATAACGCGGCCAGCGCCGGCGCCGCCGACCTGGCACCCGATGAAATGCGTTCGGCCCGCGAAAAAATGCGCATGGCCAACCAGGCATTGAAAGACCGCGACTACAAAACGGCGCGCGACCTGGCCGACCAGGCGCAAGCCGATGCCAAGCTGGCGCAAAGCAAGGCCAATTCGGCCAAGGCCACTTCCGCCGCCGATGAAATCAACGAGAACATCCGTGTCATGCGCGAAGAACTCGACCGTGCCAACCAGCAAGCCCCGAAACAATAAACCAACAATAAGAACAGGATTCCATCATGAAAAAAGCCACCTACACCACCATTCCCGGCCTGCTGGCCATGGCCGCCCTGGTCGCAGCCTGCAGCTCCGCACCGACCACTACCAGCCTGCTCGACCAGACGCGCGGCGACTACATGGCGGCGCAATCGAATCCGATGGTATCGACCTATGCGCCACGCGAGTTCCGTGAAGCGAGCGCTGCGCTGGAAGAGGCGAACGCGGCCGCCACGCGCCAGGAAGACAGCGAAAAAGTCGACAAACTGGCCTACCTGGCCAAGCAAAAGATAGCCACCGCGCAAGAAGTCACCAAGCAGAAGGCGGCTGAAGCCGATATCGCCAATGCCGGCAAGCAGCGCGACCAGTTGCGTCTCGATGCCCGTACCCAGCAGGCTGACCAGGCCACGGCGCGTGCCCAGGCGGCGCAAGCGGATGCGGAAGCGGCCAAGGCCCAGGCGCAAATGGCAGAAGCCTCGGCCCGCGATGCGCAAGCGCGCGCCGCCGGCCTGGAAGCGCAGCTGGCTGACCTGGCCGCCAAGAAAACCGAGCGCGGCATGGTGATCACCCTGGGCGACGTGCTGTTTGGCACGGACAAGGCGAACCTGACGGCCGATGGCACGAACACGGCGCGCAAGCTGGCCGACGTGCTGAAAAACAACCCGCAGCGTACCGTGCTGATCGAGGGCTTTACGGATAGCACGGGCGGTTCCGCGCACAACCTGGAATTGTCGCAGCGCCGCGCGGAATCCGTGCGCAATGCGTTGCTGGAGCAAGGCATCAGCCGCGACCGCATTGCCACGAAAGGCTATGGCGCCGCCTATCCGGCCGCCGGCAATGACAGCGCGGCAAACCGCCAGCTGAATCGCCGGGTGGAAATTGTGCTGTCGGAAGACAACACTGCCATTCCCGCCCGTCGCTAAGCTGGCCCTGACGCTGGTCCCCTCGTCGGGCCAGCCGTTGGCCCAAGCGCAGCCTGGCGTGCGCCTGGCTGTTGTGTTGTACCAAGGCAGCACCGGTCGCATGTGCACCGGTGGATACCCACGCAAGTATTGAAAGGAAGCATCATGACCCAAACATCTGTTGAGATTCCAGCTGGCATCGACACGGCGGCCATCCGCGCCGCTGCCAAAAACCTCGATGACGGCGCCGTCACGGCCGGCTACCAGGGCAATCGCCAGGAATTGATTACCTTGCTGAATGGGGCGCTGGCCACGGAGCTGGTCTGCATCGCCCGCTATAAACGCCATTACTACACGGTGAGCGGACGCGACAACGGCACCATCAAGGCGGAATTCCTGGAACATGCGCAGCAGGAACAGGAACACGCGGACTGGCTGGCCGAGCGCATCGTGCAATTGAACGGCAAGCCAGATTTTAATCCTGCAACATTGCTTGCGCGCAGCCATGCCGAGTATGATGACTCCGAGGACGTGCAAAGCATGGTGCGTGCCAACCTGATCGCCGAGCGCGTGGCGATCGAGTCGTATCGCCAGATGATCATCAAAGTGGGCGACAGCGACCCGACAACACGGCATTTGCTGATCAAGATCATGGCTGTCGAGGAAGAGCACGCCGATGATATGCGCGATCTAATGGAATAGTGTTTTTGAGTAAAGTAGGTATAGTAACTACATTCATCCACAGCTAAGGAGCTAAACCATGTTGGAAAACAATATCACCACCGTCAATAACGATGTCAAAACCTTGGTCAAGGATGCACAAGCACTGTTCAGCGCCGCCGCCGCGCTGACGGGCGAAAAAGCCGACGAAGTGCGCGTCAAGGGTATGAAGACCCTGGACGCCGCGCTGGCCAAGGCGCACGAGGCGCAAGCTTCGGCCATCGTTGCCACCAAGCAGATGGCTGCCCAGGCTGACGGCTATGTCAAGGAAAACCCATGGCGTACGGTGGCTGTCGCCGCTGGCGTCGGCGTACTGGTCGGCTTCATCCTGGGCCGCAAGTAATCCCATACAGGAGCGATATGGACAAGTCTGCTTCGTCTCACCAGGGGCCGGGATTGATCGGCTCGGTCGCCGGCCTGGCCAAAAACGCCGTCGGACTGATGTTGTCGCGGCTGGAGCTGGCCACCATCGAACTGTCGGAAGTGCGCAATCACATGTTGCAGCTGATTGTCATTTTCGCGCTGGCGACCGTGGCAGGCTTGTTTGCCATCGCTTACGGCAGCGTGCTGATCGTCTTCCTGGCCTGGGATAGCCTGGGCTGGAAGATCCTGGCGATCATGACGGTCGTGTTCATGCTGCTGGCCATCGGTCTGGTCGTGTATGCGCGGGCCATGCTGCGTCAAGGGAAGCTCTCCATGCCGGCCACCATGGCCGAACTGAAGGCCGACCGCGACATGTTGATGTAACCGGCTGGCGGAGCTGTGCTCCGCCAGTTCCGGACTGCCTTTCGAGGAGAATTCATGTCGGATAACGACAAACTGGCACAGCAGGACGCCCGCAAGCGCCTGCTGATTGCCCAGGGCGAAATGTACCGCGTCGGCATCGTGCATGCGCGCGCCAACGTCGGCTACGCGCTGCGTCCCGAATCGATGCTGCAAGGCGTCGTCGAGACGGCCGTCGGCTTCGCCGGCCACCGCGTCGAGTCCTTGCTGGCACCGGGCGGCATGCGCCTGCAAGGCGCCATGCCCTACGTGCTGACGGCGCTGTCCTTTATCGGCCGCAAGAAGCTGGTCAAGCCGGCCTTGGTCCTCGTGGCCGTGGCCGCCGCTGCCGCCAGCTGGCTGCGCCGCAAGCGCTGAGCCTGAAATACCCGGAACGCCGTCATTGACGGCGTTTTTTTTTTGGCTCTGTCATCGGCAAGTGGGGGGGGGGGGGGGCGGAATCTTCCTGTGCCCGCGTGGTCTGACTCTGCATATTCACCATGCACGGAGCCGATCATGTTGTCAGCCGAATGGACGATCTTTATCGCGCAGTTCGCCAGCCTGAGCGCACGCCAGCGCCAGGCCGGCATCGCCCTGCTGCGCGGCAACGCGCCGCAGCAGGCAACCATTGCCCTGATCGAGGACGTGGCGTGCCAGCGCCTGGCCTGCCCAGCCTGCCATTTGGCGCATGTGCACCGGCATGGTCATGCGCACGGCCTGCAGCGCTACCGCTGCGTGTCCTGCGGCCGCACCTTCAATGCCTTGACGGGCACGCCGCTGGCGCGCCTGCGCCACAAGGCGCAATGGCTGGAATATGCCGACTGTCTGCTCGACTCCGTTTCGGTGCGCCGCGCGGCCAGCCGACTGGGCCTGCACCGCAACACCACGTTTCGCTGGCGCCACCGGTTTTTAAGCCTGGCAAAAACGGACCGGCCGCACTGCCTGCATGGCATTGCCGAGGCCGACGAACTGTATGTGCTGGAATCGCAAAAGGGCGCGCGCACGATGACGCGTCCGGCACGCCGCCGCGGAGGCCACGCGACCTTGCGCGGCATGTCGCATGAACAAGTCTGCATCCTGGTGGCGCGCGACCGCACGGGACAAACCCTCGATTTCGTCACCGGCAAGGGGGCCTTGACGAAGGCGCAGCTGCATCGCTGTTTGCCGCCCGTCATGGACCAGGATGTGCTGCTGGTTACGGATGGCCATGCGGCCTATGCCGCTTTTGCCCGCGAGGCGGGCATCAGCCATCAGGCCGTCAATCTGCGTGCCGGCATGCGCGTGCGGGGCGCGGCCCACGTGCAGAACGTCAACGCCTATCACAGCCGTCTCAGGCAATGGCTGCGTCCGTTTCACGGCGTGGCGACGCGCTATCTGCACCATTACCTGGGCTGGCGCTGGATACTCGATGCCAGGCGCATCCGCTCGCCGGAATCATTGCTGAAAGCCACGCTCGGTGATTTCCCACACCTGACGAGGACATAGCCTGCCGGTACCCAACGTCCGGCACGTGCGGGTGCAATCCCTTACAATGATTCACGCCGCATCCCGCGCGGCGGACAGAGGGGCCATCTTGATGACGAATTCGAAGACACCGATCAATCAGTTAAATCCTTCGCGCCTGCGCATCGTGCTGGTGCTGCAGGGCGGCGGCGCACTGGGCGCCTACCAGGCGGGCGTCTACCATGCGCTGCATGAACATGGCCTGGCACCCGACTGGGTGGTGGGCACCTCGATCGGCGCCATCAATGCGGCTATCCTGGCAGGCAACAAGCACGAAGACCGGCTGGTGCGCCTGAAACAGTTCTGGCAGCGCGTCTCCCACCGCGACAGCGTTGACATGAATATGATTTCCGACCAGCAGCGCCGCTCGAACATCTGGCTGGCTACGCTCGATACCGTGCTGCGCGGCGTGCCCGGTTTCTTCAAGCCGCGCTCATTCAGCCTTTTTCCTGCGGGAATCGCAGTGAAGCCGGAGGACGCCAGTTTCTACGATACGAGCGAACTGGCCAGCACACTCGAGGAACTGGTCGATTTCGACTACCTGAACACGCCCGGCGGCATGCGCCTGACGGTCAACGCCTTGCGCGTGAAATGCGGCAGCCTCACCAGTTTTGATAGCCAGGAGCAAGCCCTGACAGCTGACCACATCCGTGCCAGCGGCGCCTTGCCGCCCGGCTTTGCCGGCGTGCGCATCGATGGCGACCTGTACTGGGATGGCGGCCTGTATTCGAATACGCCGCTGGAAACCGTGCTCGACGACACGCCCCACGTCGATACGCTGGTCTTCATGGTCGATTTGTGGAGCTCGGAAGGGCCGGAGCCGACCACGCTCGATGAAGTGCAGACGCGGCAAAAGGACGTTACCTTCGCCTCGCGCTCGAAGCGGCATATCGAGGACTACGTGAATACGCATACCCTGCAGCATAAATTGCGCGAACTGTACGGCAAGCTGCCTGACAGCGCGCACAACCGCCAGCAGACGGAAGAGCTGGTGGCCTTGGGCTGCGACAGCACCATGCACATCGTGCGCCTGCCGTACGCGGGTCGCGACTGGCACATGGCGGCCAAGGACATCAATTTCTCCAAGGGTTCCATCGAATGGCGCTGGGAGCAGGGCTACCAGGACGCCTTGCGTGCCATCAAGGCGGCTGGCTGGCTGGCCTTCGTCACGGAAGACACGCCGCTGGTGGTGCATGAGTTGCCTCCCTACCAGCGCGACGCGGCCTAGCAACGCTGCCTGCTCACGCCGTCGCCACACCGCTTACCGGGCCGGATGTGCCGTTTCCCGGAGCTTTTCCGCGTTCGCCATGTCTTGCCGGTAAGTGTCTTGCGCGTCCTTCAGGCAGGTGGCGCGCGTGGCGGATGGTTCCGAACGGCAGGCTTTTTTGGCCTCGGCCAGGGCGGCAGCGATTTCCTTGCGCAGGGTGCGCAGCTGGGCTTGCGCCGTGCTGTCCTCCTGGTACCAGCGTTGCGGGTCGCCGGCTTGCGGCGTGGCCGTCTGGGCCAGGCCGGGCAGCGTCACGCCGCAGGCAAGCAGGGCGGTCAATGCGATGAGGGGGTAGCGCGTCATGATATTTCCTCCTAGAAATGAAAAAGGCGCCGTAGCGCCTTTTCTTTTTTTACAGCCTGCCCGTCAGTAGCAGCAGGATCAGTATCACTACGACCAGGCCTGCCACGCCGCTGGGGCCGTAACCCCAGTTGCGGCTGTGCGGCCAGGTGGGCAGGACGCCGACCAGGGCCAGGATCAAGATGATCAGTATGATGGTGCCCATGGTATCTCCTTGTGTTGGTGCATTCAGTGCATATGGTGCATTTATATTGCAGAGGCGGCGGCGCAGGCTTGCGGGCAAGCCGCGCCGCGGGATCAATAGCGGTAGACGCGGCCGTCGACCAGGCGCACGCGGTTGCCTGGACGCAGGTCCACGGCGTTGTCCTGCACCACGGTGCGGTATTCGCCATTGTCCAGGCGCACGCTGATCTGGTAGGCCTGCGCCTGCTGCCTGCGTCCCTCCACCTGGTTGCCGACGACGCCGCCAGCAACGGCGCCGGCCACGGTGGCAGCCGTGCGGCCACCGCCCGAACCGATGGTGTTGCCCAGCAGGGCGCCGGCGATGCCGCCGACCACGGCGCCCGCGCCACTCGTTTGTCCACCGCCCTGGACTATCTGGATGGAATCGACAGTGCCATACATGGCGGACTCAGGCTGGCTGGCGGGATAGTACTGTGACTGGGATGGACCGGTGGCGCAACCGCTGAGCACGGCGGTGGCGGCAAGCATCAGTGCAGCCATGGTGGCATGGGTTTTCATTTTATTCTCCTGACGTGGTGAGGGTGTGATGCCATCTTAGTCATGGCCCCGGTCCCGGTCTGTACGCTGCCGCACGCACTTATTTTCCGCCAGCACGGCGCGATTTTCGGTAAAAACGTTGTTATTTATCCCTGCATGCCCGCTTGTTTCAAAAATAATGGCTTGTGTACGGCAGCGTACAGAAGGGTGTCGACTATCCACGTAAAACGGTAGTCATGCCAAGCAGACATGCTTGTCACCACCAGGGAGAAACACATGAACAAGAACAAGCTCTTCACCGCTGTTATCGTCAGCCTAGCCTGCGCCGCCTGGGGTGGCCACGCCGTGGCCGCCACGCCGGAAGCGAAGGCGGCTTACAAGGCGGCCAATGAGCAGGCAGCCCTGAACTACAAGCTGGCGCATGCCGAATGCGAAAAAATCACGGGCAACCCGAAGGATGTCTGCATCGCCGAAGCAAAGGCTGTGCGCACCTACGATGAAGCGGTGGCTCAAGCGCAATATACGAATACCCTGCGGGCCTACACCAAGGCGCGCATCAAGATTGCCGATGCCAACTATGACGTCGACCTGGCACGCTGCAATGCGCTGACGGGCAACGACAAGGATGTCTGCGTCAAGCTGGCCAAGTCCACCAAGGTGGCGGCCCTGGCCGATGCCAAGGCCGACAAGAAAGTCATCGAAGCGCGCAGCGATGCGCGTGAAGCAAAAAGAAAAGCCGAGTACAAGGTCGCCACAGAAAAGTGCGATGCATTAGCCGGCGCAGCCAAGGACGACTGTGTCAAGGCTGCAAAAACCCAGTTTGGCTACTGAGCACCTCCAGGCGCCCGGTAAACACACTGGTATAAGAAGCTCATTGTGAGCACGTTGATTGACCATTCCTAAGGAAAAAAACCATGAAATTCACCAAATCGATCGCTACTGGCCTCTTCGTCGCTTCCCTGTTCGCCGTTGCAGGTTGCGCTTCCACCCCGACCAAGGAAGGCACGGGCGAATACATCGACGACGCTGCCATCACCACCAAAGTGAAAGCCAGCATCTTCAACGAACCTACCCTGAAATCGACGGAAATCAACGTTGAAACCTTCAAGGGCGTGGTACAGCTGAGCGGCTTCGTTGCCCAGCCATCGGACGCAGCCAAAGCTGGCGAAGTTGCCCGCGGCGTCAAAGGCGTGAAATCGGTCAAAAACGATATCCGCGTGAAGTAATGGCAGGGCCCGCCACAGCAGCCGGCCTGCGGGCTGGCGCTGTGGCCCTTCAGCAAACGTCGCGGGATTCTTATGCAAACTCAGCCTTCTGATACCCCGCCCGAGCTGGCTGCCGCCACCGACCCCGCGGCGCTCCCCCCCGGCGCGCCTGCGGAGCCGCTGGACCCCGCCTTGCGGCTGCCGCTGCATGTCAATGCGCGCGGCCTGGCCCTGGGCATCATCGCCACTGTCAGTTTCATCTATGCCTTGCAGTGGGCGCAGAAATTCCTCATTCCCGTTATTTTCGGCATCTTCATTGCCTATACCCTCAATCCCGTCGTCGCCTGGCTGGAAAAGATACGCCTGCCGCGCGCCATTGCCGCCACGGCCGTCACGGCGCTGATCCTGTTCGGCTCCGTCGTCGTCGTCGAGCGCGTCCAGGGTGAATTTGAATCCATCGTTGAAGAGTTGCCGGCTGCCACACACAAGCTGTCGCGCCTGATCGCCGCCAATACGGGCGGCAAGAACAGCACTTTCCAGAAAATGCAGGCGGTAGCCAATGAAATCGAGCAGGTAGCCGCCGGCGCCGAGGCGCGCCGCAATACGCGGCGTGCCGCGGCGGCGTCCGAAGGTCCCAATTTCAAGATCATGGACTGGGTCTGGGCCGGTTCGCTGGGCCTGGTGGGCTTTGTCAGCCAGGCCACGATGGTCATCTTCCTCGTGTTTTTCCTGCTGCTGTCGGGCGACACCTTCAAGCGCAAGCTCGTCAAGCTGACGGGACCGTCGCTGAGCCGCAAGAAGGTCACCGTGCACATCCTGGAAGATATCAATACCTCGATCCAGAACTATATGTTCATGCTGCTCGTCACGAACGGCTTGCTGGCGCTGCTGATGTGGATCGCCCTGCGCCTGATCGGCCTTGAAAACGCGGGCGCCTGGGCCATCGTGGCCGGCCTGCTGCACATCATGCCGTATTTCGGCCCGCTCCTGATCACCATCGCCACGGGGCTGGTGGCGTTCCTGCAGTTCGAGTCGCTGGAAATGGTCTTGCTGGTGACGGGCACGTCGATGGCCATCGCCACCCTGGTCGGCACGTTTGTCACCACCTGGATGACGGGACGCATCGCCCGCATGAATCCCACGGCCGTGTTCATCAGCCTGCTGTTCTGGGGCTGGCTGTGGGGTGTCTGGGGTTTGCTGCTGGGCGTGCCCATCATCGTCATCGTGAAAGTCGTCGCCGAACGCGTGCAGGGCATGGAAGTGGTGGCGGAACTGCTGGGCGAATAAGCGCCCGCCAAAAACACAAACGGCGCCCACGGGCGCCGTTGCTGCTTATGATGCAGGCCGCTACGACTGGTGGCGTTTGAGGATCTTGACCTGCACATCGCCGTCTTCCGTCTTCGGCATGTCCTTCATGCTGCCCAGCTGCAAGGCGAACTGGCGCGTGAATTCGGCGCCAAGGAAGAAAATCTGCGCCGAGTAATATACCCACAGCAGCAGGGCCACCAGCGAACCGGCCGCGCCATAGCTGCTGGCCACGCCGCTATTGCCGATGTACACGCCAATCGCATATTTCCCCAGTGAGAACATGAAGGCCGTGCCCAGGGCGCCGATCAGCACGTCGCGCCAGGACAGGCGCACACGCGGCAGCATTTTATAGATGACGGCGAACAGGCTGGCGATGACGGCAAAGCCGATCAGGTTCGACAGGATGGTAAACAGCACGGCCGTGTCTTTCCACACGCCTTCCCAGAAATTGGCGAGGATGGCCATGGCCGCATTGACCACCAGCGAGACCATCAGCAGGAAGGCCAGTACCAGCACCAGGCCGAAGGACAGCAAGCGCGTGCGCACCATGTCCCAGGCGCCCGCTTCCTTCAGGGGCGGCACTTGCCAGATTTCATCGAGGCTGGCTTTCAGTTCGGCAAACACGCTGGTGGCGCCAAACAGCAGCAGGGCGCTGGCGACGAGGGTGGCGATGCGGCCCTGCTCATGGTTCTTGGCGCCGGCCAGCACCAGCTGGATGGCTTCGGCGCCCTGCGTGCCCAGCAAGCCCTGCAATTGGCCCATCAGCTCGCCGCGCGCGGCCGCCGGGCCATAGAAAAAGCCTGCGATGGCGATCACCAGCACGAGGATGGGGGCGATGGAAAACAGCGTGTAGTAGGCGAGGGCGGCGCCCTTGCTCGAAGCGCGGTGTTCCAGCCATTCGGTGACGGAGCAGACGATGACACTGCGCATCTGCTTGCTGAACGGCGCCAGGCTGGCCAGCTTTGGGTAGCGGGTAGAGAAATTCATGGTGGCTTTCAATGAAAAAAGGGGCCGCAGCCCCTTTTTTTAACTAGTTTTCACTAGCGGCGTACCACTGGTGATGCTTACTGTACGCGGCGTTCGATGGTGATTTGTTCGACTTCAACGCGGCGGTTCGGTTCCAGGCACTTGATCAGGTCGGCACGTTTCTTGTTATCGCACGTGACGACAGGATTCGTCGAGCCCTTGCCTTCGGCCGTCAGGCGGTTGGCGGCCACGCCTTTGGATACCAGGTACTCCTTGACGGCGTCAGCGCGCTGCTGCGACAGTTTCAGGTTGTACTTCGGCGAACCAATGCGGTCGGCATAACCACTGATGACGACGTTGTTGACGTCCGGCGCCGCGGTCAGCACGCGGGCGATTTCGTCGAGCTTGGTCTGTGTCGGACCCAGCTTGGCGCTGTCGAACGCGAACAGTTCCGTCGCCGACATCGTCACTTTTTCAAAGCGTGGCGGTGGTGGTGGCGGTGGTGGCGGCGGCACGACCACGACCACTTCTTCACGCACTGGCGGCGGTGGCGGCGGTGCTGCAGGTGTTGGCGGTTTGTCGAACGCGTAGTTCAGGCCCACGGTGACATACCAGTTGCTCGATTTGCTTTGGTCAAACGTGTTGCCGCGCAAGAAACCATGCACGTTGCGCACATCGACTTGCGTCGACCATTGATCGCTGAGTTTGCTCTGGAAGCCCAGGCCCAGGTTCACGTATGGCGAGCTCTTGCTGCGTTCGCCCAGGGGACCCGTGTCCTTGTCGCGCTGCATGCCGGCGCCAAGCACCACGAAGGGGCTGAAGCCAGGGTTACGGTTGAACATGTACAGACCATCCACGCCCAGCGTATTTTGCTGGTAGCGGCGGCCGCCATCCTTCGAACGGGCATACGTCGTGCCCAGCTGTACATCCCAGTCTTGCGACACTGGCTTACCGAAACGCAAACCACCACCATAGCCGGTCTTGTCGGTAGAGAAATCCGAATCGGGCTTCATGGCATTGATGCTAGGTTGAATATACCAGGACGGGTTGATTTCCTGGGCCTGTGCGCCGAGGGCGGAGCACAGTACTGCGGCGGCAACAGCGATTTTTTTTAGATTATTCACAAGTAACTCCCAACGTTGATAAGAGATTTTCTCTACAGCATCAAAGCGACATCTTGCTACACGTGCTATTGCTCGAGATAGACAACAATTCCATGTGCCCACAGAGACTATTGTGAGATTTGCACTGCTGTTGGACTAGAGAATACGATTCCGGGTTCAACTGGTCGGTGCGTTGGCGCACAAAGCATTGTTGTATATCAATAGTGTTGCTGATTCACGACAAATACTATTCCATTGAAAAAAAATCATCTACTTTAAAGCGACTGTTTTGCATAAAGGGCAAAGCCATCATGCTGGTACCAGAGGCAATCGTACGACTTGCCACGGGCTTGCCACTGTATATTAACAATACTGGTGAGCTTGATAACTAATATTACATTAACGTTGTATTCCTGCCGCGTTCTGTTGCTTTCTGTCGCATTCCTTTGCTTTAGGGGCTACTTCTAGGCAACTTTTTCGCGCCGCCGCCAGTGCCGCCACTTTTCATGAAGGAGTCACCCCGTGCCCAAGGCAAATTGCAAGTTCCCGTCAGCAACCCGGCCAGGCCTTATTGCGCTGCTGCTTACCCTGGCGGCGGCCATGCCGCTCACGGCCTGGGCGGAGAGCGGCGTGGCCCTGTTTTCACCGAGCGGCACGGTCAAGGCCGTGCGCCAGGTACGTGCCCAGTTCGCCACGCCGATGGTGCCGTTTGGCGACATGGCGCTGGCTGCCCCCTTCGCCATCGATTGTGGCAAGGCCGAGCCGGCCGTGGTGGCGGGCGCAGGGCGCTGGGCTGACGAGCGCAACTGGAACTACGATTTTGAACGCGACTTGCCGGCCGGCATTGCGTGCAGCTTTACCCTGAAGCCGGGCCTGAAGGATCTGGCGGGCAAGCCCTTGCAGGGCACGGCGTCCTACCGTTTCTCCACGGGCGGACCGGCCATTGTCGAGGCCGTACCCTATGACGGCCAGCCATACATCGATGAGAACCAGATCTTCGTGCTGGGCCTGGACGCGGCGCCGAACGAGGCCAGCGTGGCCGCGAACGCCTATTGCCGCGCCGACGGCATCAATGAAAAGATTCCCGTGCGCCTGCTCAAGGGCAAGGAACTGGAACAGGTATTGACCCTGCGCAAGAGCTTTCTCGACCGCTACCTGAGCGTGTACTTCAAGAAGCGCGGCGTGATGTGGAAGGTGGGCATGCCGGTAGCCAGCAAGGGCGCGCCGCCGCTGCCCGTCACCGTGCTGCAATGCAAGCGCAGCTTCCCCGCCAACGCCAAGGTGTCGCTGGTGTGGGGCGAGGGCATCGCCAGCGCCACTGGCATCGCCACGGAAAAGGCGCAGACCCTGCAATTCAAGACGCGGCCCGATTTTACGGCGAAGTTCAGCTGCGAACGCAGCAATCCGAAGGAGCAGTGCATTCCCTTCCTGCCCATGCGCGTGCAGTTTTCCGCGCCCGTGCAAGCGTCGCTGGTGCGCGCCATGACGCTGACGGGCGGCGGCAAGACGTATGCGCCAAGCATCTCGAAAGAGGAGGAAAAGGCGGAATTTCTGCAGGACGCCACTTTCAATGGCCCGTTCCCCGTGCAAGCCAGTTTCGTGCTGAACTTGCCGCCCGCCTTGAAAGATGACGCGGGCCGCATCCTGCTCAACCGCGCGCGCTTCCCCATGACGGTGCGCACGGGCGAACAGCCGCCGCTGCTGAAGTTCCCGGCCCCGTTCGGCATCATCGAAGCGAAGGGCGACGGCTTGCTGCCCGTTACCGTGCGCAATATCGAGCCTGTGCTGACCGGCAAGGAAATCGCCAAAGTATCCGCGCCGGAAAGCGCCGCCACGGGCGCCACCTTGCGCGTGCCCGACAATGACGACAAGTTCATCATCGAGTGGATGCAGCGCATGGCGGGCGACGGCGCCGCCGGTGAATACTGGCAGCCCTACGCCCAGTATGCGGGCAACATGAGCAAATCCGTGCTGGCTGGCGCGGCTGGTACGCGCCCCATCAGCCTGCCCCGTCCCGATGGCAGGAAAGCCTTTGAAGTGATCGGCATCCCGCTGCAGAAACCCGGTTTCTATGTGGTGGAACTGGCCAGTCCCATCCTGGGTCAAGTGCTGCTGGGCAAACCGACCACCGCGTATATCCGCACGGCCGCGCTGGTGACCAACCTGGCGGCGCACTTCAAGCATGGCGCGCAATCGTCGCTCGTGTGGGTGACCACCCTGGACAAGGGCGTGCCCGTTGCCAAGGCGCAAGTAGCCGTGCGCGACTGCGCCGGCAAGCTGCTGTGGCAGGGCGCCACCGGCGCGGATGGCGTGGCGCAGATTCCCGGCGAGCTGGCCAATTCCAGCTGCAAGAACAATGACCGCTATTTTATTAGTGCGCGCAGCAACGGCGACATGACGTTCACGCTGTCGGACTGGGTGGGCGGCATCGAAGCCTGGCGCTTCAACCTGCCCACGGGCGACATGCGTGCCGACAATACCCTGCTGGCAACGGTTTTCGACCGCACCTTGCTGCGCGCCGGCGAAACCGTGCACATGAAGCATTTCATCCGCAAGCACACGGGCCAAGGCATGAGCCTGGTCGACAAGAATAACGGTCCCGGCAGCGCCACCTCTGTTGTCATCACGCACCAGGGCAGCGATCAGAACTATCAATTGCCGCTACGCTGGTCGGCCAGCGGCACGGCGGAAAGCGACTGGCGCATTCCCGCCGATGCCAAGCAGGGCGAATACAGCGTGACCATGGCGGGCCGGCCTTCCGGCAGTTTCCGCGTGGAAGCGTTCCGCGTGCCGACCATGAAAGCCGTGCTGCAGGGGCCGAAAGCTCCTGCCGTGCAGGCGAAACAGGTGGCGCTCGATGCGCAGATCACCTACCTGGCCGGCGGCGCCGCCACCAATGCGCCCGTCAAGCTGCGCACGGTGTTGCAAGACAAGAGCGTGAGTTTTGCCGACTATCCCGAGTACAGCTTCAGCAATGGCGACGTGAAGGAAGGTCTTGTGAAACAGGGCACCGGCTACGATGACGACGAGGGCGAATGGCAGGATGAAGGCAACGGCGGGCGCGACAGTGCTGGCGCCGGCGCCACGGCGGCGCGCACGCAAAGCCTGAACCTGGACAAGGCAGGCGGCGCGCGCATCGTCATCGACCAGCTGCCGCAGCTGTCCTCGCCACGCGACCTGGTGGCGGAAATGGCGTTCCAGGATGCGAATGGCGAGACGGCTTCCGTGGCCACGCGCGTCCCGCTGTGGCCGTCAAACTATGTGATCGGCATCAAGCCCGATGCCTGGGCCTTGAGCAAGGACGCCTTCAAGTTTACGGTGGCCGTGCTGGGCACCGATGGCAAGCCCGTGGCCAACGCGCCGGTGGCCGTCGACTTCTTCCAGCGCAACAGTTATTCGCACCGCCGACGCCTGATCGGCGGCTTCTATGCGTATGAAAACAGCAGCGAAGTGGTCAAGCTGGGCTCCGCCTGCACGGGCAAGACGGACAGCAAGGGCCTCCTGATGTGCGACGTGAAGGCGCCCGCCAGCGGCAACCTGATTTTGCGCGCCCGCACCCAGGATGCATCCGGCAACGCGGCCGTCGCCAACCGCGAAACCTGGGTGGCTGGCAGCGGCGACTGGTGGTTCAATGTCAGCGACAATGACCGCATCGACGTGCTGCCCGAGAAAAAGCGCTACGAACCGGGCCAGGAAGCGAGCTTGCAGGTGCGCATGCCCTTCCGTTCGGGCACGGCGCTGATCACGGTCGAGCGCGAAGGCATCCTCGACACCTATGTGCGCCAGCTGAATGGGCGGGAACCTGTGGTGAAAATCCCCGTCAAACCGAACTACGCGCCGAATGTGTACGTGTCCGTGTTTGTCGTGCGCGGGCGGGTCGATGGCGTGCAGCCGACGGCCTTGGTCGACCTGGGCAAGCCGGCCTACAAGATGGGTATCGCCCCCCTGAACGTGGGTTGGCAGGCGCATGAGCTGAACGTCATGGTCGTGTCCGACAAGGAAGTGTATAAAACGCGCGACAAGGCGGAAGTGTCCGTGCGCGTGCGCCGCGCCGATGGCAAGCCGCTGCCGGCCGCCGAAGTGGCGCTGGCGGCCGTCGATACGGGCTTGCTGGAACTGATGCCCAACGATAGCTGGAAATTGCTCGACACCATGATGGCCCAGCGCAGCCTGCAGGTGGAAACGGCGACGGCGCAGATGCAGGTGATCGGCAAGCGCCACTTCGGCCGCAAGGCCTTTCCGGCCGGCGGAGGAGGCGGCAAGGGCGCCAGCCGCGAACTGTTCGATACCCTGCTGTTCTGGAAAGCCACCGTCAAGCTTGACGCCAAGGGCGAGGCCAGCGTGCAAGTGCCGCTCAACGATAGCCTGACGGCCTTCCGCATCGTGGCCGTCGCCAGTGCCGGCAAGGAATTGTTTGGCACGGGCAGCACGGACATCCGCAGCTCGCAAGACTTGATCTTGCTGTCTGGCTTGCCCACCCTGGTGCGCGAAGGCGATCAGCTGCGCGCTGGCTTTACTGTACGCAATACCTCGGCCGCATCCCTGAGCGTGGACTTGAATGCCACGGCGGCCGGCAAGGCCTTGCCACGCCAGAGCTTGACCCTGGCGGCGGGCGAGGCGCGTGAAGTGGGCTGGGATTACCAGGTGCCGTTCGGCGCGCAACAGATTGTGTGGGAGATCGGCGCCAAGGCCGGCAGCCACACGGATACACTGAAAATCACGCAAAAGGTGGGTCAGGCCACGCCCGTGCGCACCTACCAGGCCACCTTGCAGCAAGTCGACAAGCCCATCAATATGTCGGTGCAGATGCCGGCCGGCGCCTTGCCGGGCCGGGGCGGCATCCAGACCAGTTTCGCGGCAAAGCTGGGCGGCGAACTGCCCGGCGTGCGCGAGTACATGGCGGCCTACCCGTACACCTGCTTCGAGCAAAATACGTCGAAAGCCATCGCCCTGCAGGACCGGGCCGCGTGGGACAAGCTGGCCGCCAGCCTGCCCGCCTACCTGGACGGCGACGGCATGCTGAAATATTTCCCCATCATGGAGCAGGGCAGCGACAGCCTGACGGCATATGTGCTGTCGGCAACAGCCGAAGCGGGCTATGCGATTCCCGAACAGACGAAGAACCGCATGGAAGAAGCCTTGACGGCCTTCGTGCAGGGCCGCATCGTGCGCCGTTCGGCGCTGGCCACGACCGACCTGGCCGTGCGCAAGCTGGCCGCGCTGGAAGCCTTGTCGCGTTCCGGCAAGGTGCCGCCCGATGCCTTGGAAAGCATCAGCATCAATCCGAACCTGTGGCCCACCTCGGCCGTCATCGACTGGAGCTTGCTGCTGCAGCGCACGCCAAGCCTGGCGCGCCGCGATGCGCAACTGGCCGAGGCGCAGCAGATATTGCGTTCGCGCCTGAACTTCCAGGGCACGACCATGGGCTTTTCCACCGAGCGCAAGGACAACTGGTGGTGGCTGATGGTGTCCGGCGACGTCAACGCCAACCGCCTGCTGCTGGCCGTGCTGGACAACCCGGCATGGAAGGATGACATCGGCCGCCTGGTGCGCGGCAGCATGGGCCGCCAGAAGAAGGGCCGCTGGGATACCACGGTGGCCAATGCCTGGGGCACCCTGGCCATCAGTAAATTCTCGGCCAAGTTCGAATCGACTCCCGTGACGGGCGCCAGCGCCGTCAAGCTGGGCAGCGATACGCAGGCCCTCGTGTGGAATGGCGCGGCGAAAGTCGGTCCGGTGCTGCAAGCCTGGCCCAAGGGCAAGGATACCCTGGGCATCGCGCACAGCGGCACCGGCAAGCCTTGGGCCACGGTGCAAAGCCTGGCGGCCATCCCGCTGACGGCGCCCGTTTCCAGCGGCTACACCATCAAGAAAACCATTACCCCGGTGGAGCAGAAGACGGCGGGCGCCTGGTCGCGCGGCGACGTCTACCGCGTGCGCCTGGATCTGTCGGCGCAGGCGGACATGAGCTGGGTGGTGGTCGATGATCCGATCCCGGCCAGCGCCAGCGTGCTGGGCAATGGCCTGGGCCGCGATTCGCAGCTGCTGACGGCGGGCGAAAAATCCACGGGCTGGGTCTGGCCCACGTTCGAGGAACGGGCCTTCGATGCCTTCCGCGCCTACTACGCCTTCGTGCCGAAAGGCACGTGGAGCGTGGAGTACACGGTGCGCCTGAACAACGCGGGCGACTTCAGCCTGCCGGCCACGCGCATCGAGGCCATGTATTCGCCTGAAATGTTTGGCGAGTCGCCGAACGCCAACGTGAAGGTGGCGCAGTGAAGCGTGCTGTCTTTGCCATGGGCTGCCTGCTGGCTGGCTCCGTCTTCGCTGAAGCGGTATTGACGCCGGCCCAGGTGCAGGCCGCCTATCGCAGTTCGGAGGCGCAATTGCTCGACCGCAGCGGTGCGCCGCTGCAATCCCTGCGCGTGGACATGAAAGTGCGGCGCTTGCCCTGGGTGCCGCTGGCCGATATTTCCCCCGCCGTGCAGCAGGCCGTGCTGCTGGCGGAAGACCAGCGCTTCATGCACCATGGCGGCGTGGATGTGTCCGCGCTGGCCACGGCGGCCTGGGACAATCTGTTTTCCAGGAAAGCCCGCGGCGCGTCCACCATCACCATGCAACTGGCGGGCCAGCTCGATGCGGACTTGCAAGCGGCGGCGGGCGGACGCAGCCTGCGCCAGAAATGGGACCAGATGCGCGCGGCGCAAGCCATCGAGGATAGCTGGAGCAAGGCGCAGATTTTCGAGGCGTACTTGAACCTCGTGTCGTTCCGCGGCGAACTGCAGGGCATCGCCTCTGCTTCGTACAGCCTGTTCGGCAAGGCGCCTTCCGGCCTGAACCAGACGGATGGCATCATCCTGGCCAGCCTGGTGCGCGCGCCGAACGCGCCGCCGGCCACCGTCACGCGGCGCGCCTGCGCGCTGGCAAAAGAGTGGCGCATGGACAGCAGCTGCCAGCTGATCGGCCAGCGCGTGCAGACGGCCCTGCAGCGCACGGCCCTGTACGCGGATCTGGCGCCCGCGCCGCAAGTGGCGCAGCTGCTGCTCAAGCAGTCGGGCGTGGCCATCCGCAGCACGCTCGATGGCCCATTGCAGCGCTTCGCGCAGGAAAATCTGCGCCAGCAACTGGCGTCCTTGCGCGAACGTAATGTCAACGATGGCGCCATCATCGTGCTGGACAACCGCAGCGGTGAAATCCTCGCCTATGTGGGCAATGCGGGCGGCAGCCACGTCGATGGCGTGACGGCCCTGCGCCAGGCCGGTTCCACCTTGAAACCGTTCCTGTATGAACTGGCCATCGAGCGCCGCTTGATGACGGCCGCGTCCGTCATGGACGATTCCCCGCTCGACGTCGCCACGGCGTCCGGCATGTATGCGCCGCAAAACTACGACCGCAACTTCAAGGGCCATGTCAGCGCCCGCACCAGCCTGGCCAGTTCCCTGAACATTCCCGCCGTGCGCACGGTGTTGCTGACGGGCCAGGACGGTTTTTATAATCGCCTGAAGGACGTGGGCCTGTCCAGCCTGACGGAAGCGGCCGAATACTACGGGCCGTCGCTGGCGCTCGGTTCATCCGAAGTAAGCTTGCTGGAACTGGCCAATGCCTACCGCGCGCTGGCCAATGGCGGCAGCTACAGCACAGCCGGCCTGCAAGCTGGCCAGGCGGGCAAGGACAAGCGCCGCGTGATGGAACCGGGTGCCGCCTTCATCGTCGGCGATATC
This sequence comes from Janthinobacterium sp. AD80, assembly GCF_002878455.1. GTDB lineage: Bacteria > Pseudomonadota > Gammaproteobacteria > Burkholderiales > Burkholderiaceae_D > Janthinobacterium. The sequence continues at coordinate 17,544 of NZ_NRDQ01000008.1, read as the reverse complement.
CTGGCCGACCGCGCCGCGCGCAGCATGACGTTTGGCCTGCGCAACGAGCTGGGGACGAATTTCTGGAGTGCCGTCAAGACGGGCACCAGCAAGGACATGCGCGACAACTGGTGCATGGGCTACTCGGAACGCTACACGGTGGGCGTATGGGTGGGTAACTTCGATGGCAAGCCCATGTGGGACGTCTCGGGCGTGACGGGCGCTGCCCCCGTCTGGCGCGACGTCATGGATTACCTGCACAAGAACGTGCCCAGCCATGCGCCGAAAGCGCCGCCCGGCGTGCTGCAGCAGATGGTGGCTTACCAGCCCGCGCTGGAAGCGCCGCGCCGAGAATGGTTTATTGCCGGCACGGAAAGCCCCGTCATCGCCGTGCTGGGCGACACCGTCAAACCACCGGCCATCGTCTACCCGGCCGAAGACAGCATCCTCGCCATCGACCCGGACATTCCACCCGCCTTGCAGCGCGTCTTCTTCCAGGCCCAGGGCAGCCGTAATTTGCGCTGGGTGCTCGACGGCAAGGACATGGGCGCGGCAACAGAGAGCATCAGCTGGCGGCCCGTGCCGGGCAAGCACGCGCTGGCGCTGGTCGATGCGGCAGGCAAGACGGTGGCCCAGGTGGCGTTCCAGGTGCGGGGCAATGCGCTGGCGCAGTTTGCCGCACAGGGTAAATAATCAGTTCGATGGATAATTCGCCGGATCGATGGCCGGCGTGACATAGTGCCGCAACACATCGCCGCCGTGCGGGTGCTTTTGCGTGCGGCGTTTTTCCTCCGACGGCGGGCTGATCAGCACAATTGTCGCTTCCTCCCGGTTGCGCAGGTTGACCACGGCGCTGACGCCGCCATCGCGGTAGCTGCCCATCACGCCGATGGCCATCTGCACGAACAGCGTGGCCGCGCCCGTGTTGCCCAGGCGCCGGTCGGTATCGACCCATTGTGCCGTGTTGCCACTGTCGAGTTCCATGCCGCCGCCTTCCGCATGGCGCAGCAAGGTCTTGTGCAGTGCCAGCAGCTGCGCCTGGTTGCCGCCCGTGGCCGCCACCAGGCGCGCCGGAGCGGCGGGCCGTTCGCTTTCCGGCAAGCCGCGCAATGCTTGCTGCCAGCCCGCCTGCAAGGCTTGCTCGCGCTGGTCGCGCCGCGTGAGCGGCTTGCCGTGTTCATCTTTCATCCTGACAAACGTGGGCCTGTGGATAAAGCCGAAGGTGGGCAGGCGGTCCAGCTGCGCCAGCTGCTCCTTGTTGAACGGCAAGGGAAACCACGGCGTGGCTTGCCAGTCTTTTGGAGGGTGATAAGTTTTGTGCTTGAGCCTGTCAACCATGCTGAAAGTGCCAGTGTCACGGATGTCGGGGCGCTGCGCGAATTGCGCGGCGGCGGGGAGCCGTTCGGCGATTGAGGGCTGACGCTGGGTGAATGCACTCGGGTCTTCTTTTTTGTCTGGATGGGGCACGGCCCGCATCAATTTGTCATATGCCAGATACAGACGCCGCGCCACGCCGTAGGTGTTGAGGTCATCGACGCTGTCCTCGGGCGGCGCATCGTCATATGCAAACTTCCGTACGGCGTCGATGCGCTCGCGCCGGGCCAGCACGAACAGAGCGGAGGCGTCGGGCATTTCGGGGATGTAGTAGCCATCTTTTAGCAATTCAGGAGTGTTGGGACTGCGATTGATATCGCGCGGCTCCATGCCATCATGCGAATTCAAGATGATGTATGGTACGTCAGGATGGGTGTCAAAAAATGCGAAAACATCTTCTAGAATATGCTCGGGGTGTTCCTCGAAGCGTCGTGGTCCGGCCACAAATAGATGCCAGTGCATGCCGGAAGAGGCGGTGCTGCCTGCCAGACCCATAATGGGCGAGTGTGGTGTATCTTGCAGCGCAGGATCTGCAATGGGGCCTTCGGCGTTAAATATGGGAACGGCAAAATACATTGGTGTGTTCAGCGCGCCATTTTCGAGTGAGTCGCCTGTACGCCCCCCACTGGTGCCTGCTTTGTCCAAGCTGCTCCATGGATATTTCTTCTTATCTTGTTCGCGTATGCAGGTATAAGCGTTGCCAGTTTGAAGGGCTTCCCAAAGCTTGCCCTGGCGATACTTGTCCACGGTGATGCCGAGGCCGATGACTTCCAGCACATACTCGCGTTTCTCCTGCTCGGTAGGCGCCGCCAGTTGCACTTGCGGCTGTGCGACGGCCACAGGCTTGGATGAATGCAGCCAGCGAGAACCGAGCAATGTGGCAGCTACAATGGGTGGGATGAGCAACAACCACTGCAAGTACCACCATATTTTGCTGCTCATTGTGGACTCCAATAAGAACGGTGATGGGCTGATCAACAAAGATCCAAGCACTGCCAGGACGATGAGGGCTGCACCGAAGGGATATCGCAAGCATGGAAAAGAGCTTTTCATTTTGGGATATCGTCGCTTGGCTTGTGGACGACTGGCGTGACGACCGACTCGGTGCGCCTGCCGTTGACTGTTTCACATACAACGGTGGAGGGTAGGCCCGCATATAAGGGGGGAATGCAAGCGGGCATCTCCCCCGAACTGTAATAATGCGCATTACCTACGATGATCGCTTTACGTGCCGCCGGCTCGGCAGACAAGTAGACTGCAAAATTTTTTGCAAACGTATCCCATTTCAATATGGATGGGCGCGGTATTTTGTCATCTGTTTTCAACCGCCAATCCGCTACCGCACACAAATACTGGTAAAACTTCGGATCGCTCGATGCCTTACCCCCACCGATGGCCACGTCATACGCCGTCACGTTGCGATGATTCTCTGCGTTGCCGATAATGGCCCCGTGGAAGGATTTGGGGCTGACCTCGTTCTGCCAGCGCTTGCGCGCCTCGTTCGGGGTTTCTTCGCGGTTCACAAGCAGCTTGTCGCCGCCGCCCGGATGGCGCGAGACGCGGTCGATCCTGCATTGCTCGCCCGCCTCCTTGCCCCGGTTCAAGGCCTTTTCCACCTGTTCGCGCTGGCCCGCGCCGAACATGCCAGCACCGAATTCGGGGATGCGCTGCTGCAAGGGGCGTGGGTCGGCGATGATTTCCTGTTTGCGCATTCGCAAACCTTGCTTGCTGGTCACTGCGATGGCCGCGTCGATCGGATCGACTTCCTCGCACGGTCCTTGCTGGTCGCGCGGCAGCTTGGCCTGATCGGAATCCCTGGGGAATTGCCCAGGGCGTATCTCGCCTCCGTCCAGCACGGCTGCCCTGGGTACGCGCAGTGCTTCACCATTGATCGTGCGCAAGCCTTCGCGCTGGCCTGCCGCGGTGGAAAAGATATTCCATTTGCCGGGTTTGACGGGCGGCCATTGTGCCTCGTCATGGTTGCCCCGGTGGCCCCGGTTAGCCCCGGCCACGTGGACATGGTCGTCCTCGCCTTCCAGGCGCAGGGCGAAGTCGTGAGGCGTCTGGCCCACAAGTACCGCCCCATTGTTTTTGCCAGCGGCGTCAAGGCGTTGCTTGTTGGTAAATACGCGCTGATAAAATCCTTTACCCAGTTCCGCCAGCGGCTGGCGGCGCTGGAATTCCTTCTCCCAGCAGGTGGGACCATCACCCCAGATGCTTTTGTCCGTCTTGCCCTTGGTTTTCGACAGTCCATGACCGTCGATGTGGTCGGGTATGCCCTGCCAGCCGATGCCCTGCATATTGTCCAGCGCTACCGTCATGTCTTCGGGACAGAAGTACAGATACACCTTGCCGCGGTTGTCGCGGTCCGCCTCCGCGCGCCATGTCGCACCCGCCATGCCATGGCAGACGGCGTGATCCTTGATTTGCGCCAGGGCGGGCGTGGCGTGCTTTTTGGCCACCACGCCTTGCACGATCTGCGCCAGCGTCTGCAAGCGCGCATGCAGGGTCTGGCGGTTGTCGATGGCCTCGTACTGGTCTTCCATCGCCGCATCCCGGCCGCCGCCAAAGATACGGCTCGATTCCGCCGCGCCAAAAAACATGGTGGTGTCTTCCACCAGGCTGTAGGGTGGATGCGTGAGGATCAGGGTGTCGGCCGGGCGCCTGCCTTCGTCGAGCAAAAACGCTTGTGCCAGCAGCGTGATCAGGCAGCCCTGGCTGTGCGCGACGATGGATACCACGTCGTTGCTGTCGTAATCGCGGACCATGGCGATGAGGGCGGCCAGGCGCTTGGCGGCCAGTACCATGTACATGCGGCCCGGCGCCGTCATCAGCGGACGCACGGGGTCGCCGCCCACGTCATACGGCGAGTACAAGCCCTTGTTCCACATGTCGGGCAAAGTATTGGTGGCGTTGCCGAACGGGCCGCCGTTCTTCGACATGTCCTTGTCGAGGCGGTTGCCGTAGCGATCCGTGTTCTGGCCGTTGACGACTTTGCTGGCGTTGCCGCGTTCGCGAAAGCCCCAGTAAAACGGGATGACGGGGCTGTACGTCGTGTCGTCCTGCTGGCGCTTGAAATACACATCGTCCGGGTCGGCGATCAGCGCATGCTTGTCGGCTGCCTGCGGCAGGCGGTAGGCGGCTGGGGTGAACACATGGCCGCCGCCATACATGCGTGCATCGAGTCCCTGACACAAGCCTTTTTCCACGGCACTGAAACTGGTGCCGACGTCGTTCACGCCATGGATGACGATGACATTGCCCGGCAGCTCCGGGCGAATGCGTACGATGGCGTCGTTCTGGCGTTCGCAATGCAGCAAGGCTTGCGCACGTCCATTCACATAGGGAAGTTTTGGATACGCCATCACCGCTCCTTGCTGACCAGACAGGACAGTGTAGGGCGGGCAAGGGCGGATTAGTTGCGCCTACGCAAACTTTGCGAAGAGCGCATAGCGACGCCGCGCTGGCGCCGCAGCCTGCAGCTTAGCGCCTGCCCAGTTTTCCGTCCGCCAGCCCTGGTGCGACCCACAGCAGTCCCATCCAGATGCAGAACGACAGGCCGCGGTACAGTGTGACAATGCACAGGCCAAAAATAAGGCTGCCGGCGAAGGAGGGCGCGTGCGGCAGTTCGGCGCTGGTGAGGAGAAACTGGGTGGCGATGCCGCTCAGTACCATGACGGGCAGCATGAACCACCATTTGCGTTCGATCGGCGACATATTTTCCTGACAAGGATGCATTCAGCTGATTCTAGCGCAAAAGTTGGCAAAATTACGGTGCGTCGAGGATTTTCGTCAGCGCGATGCGGTAGGCCGGCTGCACCTCGCCATTCTTGTCCAGCTTGTCCGTCATGATCACGCCGTAGCCTTGCGCGTACCACACGTATTCGCCGCTCTGCCCCTTGCTCTTGCCGCCCACGTCATGCAGTTCGAATTTGCAGGCGTCGGGGAAGCGGCGTCCGCCCAGTTCCAGGCGTTCCCAGCCAAGAAAGGTGATGGAGAAATTGCGCTCGTCCGTGCGCGTCGAGGTGGTGATCTTGTCGGACATTCCCGCCAGCGGGTAATGGGTGCTCGTCTGTGTGTCCGCGAACTTGACGCGCACTTCCTGGCCGGCGCGCATGTTGGCGGGGATGGCGGACTGCGGCGTGTAGACATTCTTGCTGCGTAGCGTGCCATCTTCGTTGTAGTGCACCATGCCCGTCAGGAATACCTGGCCGTCGCGGATATCCTGGTAGGACGTGGCCAGCAGCACGCCGCCGTCGAGGATCAGCTGCGTACCCTTGAGTTTCTTGCCCTCAAACATTTCTTCGACGTTGAATTGCACGTCGCCATTGTTCTTGATGAACCTGATGCCGGGCGTCAGCTCCATGCATTCGCCCACCGTCGGCGCCGCCTGTACGCCTGCGGCCACCAGCATTCCTGCCGCCGCCATTGCTTGCCATGCTGCTTTCATTACCATCCTTGTTATATTCTCCTGCCGCGATGATAGCGTGTGGCTACTATTCACGGGTGCACGATTGCCTTATGCTTGAGCGGCAGGCGGCATCGTGACCATCTGCGACTGGCATCAGCGGGCCGCGCGTTTCGCGGCATGGATCGTTGCAGAACTTAGCCCATGAATCAGCCCATGACTTTACGACTATCGATATTGCTGCCCATGCTGTGCGGCGCGCTCGCCTTGCCAGCCGCGCAGGCGCAAGATGCGCCGTATGCCATGCGCGTGGCGCCGGTACCGGTGCCAGGTGCGCTGGATCTGGTCTTTATGGATGAGGCACCCAACCGCACATTCAAGCGGCGCGTGGACTTGTCCGCCATCACCGGCCCGAACGATATGGCGGTGGTCAGGGCGGCCATCAATCCTGTCGTGGTTTTTTTCCAGGTCACGGGACAGGTGCGCCAGCCTGCGCACGCGCTACGGATGGTGACGACACGCAACGGCGAGCTGACGTTGCTCCGGCCGCCGCGTATCGATGACGACAATTATTTTATTGCGCGCAGCTTGAGGAATTGGAGCGTGCATGATGCACAGACCATCAGCTTGACGGTCGAGTTCGGGGACATTGCCGGTAGCCGTCCCCGCTATGCCAACACCTATGTCTTTGTCGAGCGCTACGGCACCTGGCTGTTCGACCGCCACGTGCTGTAGCGCAGCTGCCGGGGTGCAACCTCAGCGCGTCGTCACTGGCGGCGGTGGCGCGATGGGGATGCTGGGCGCGGCCGGCGTTGCCGCCGGCGGTGCGGTGGGCTGGCCGCCGTGCGGTTTGTTCTCGGGATTGGCCGCCGGCTTGCCGCGCCGGCTGCGCTTGTCCGTGCGCGTCTTGTCGGTCTTGCCGTTGTGAATCAGCCGGCCTTTATTGTCGAGCTTGTCGGACTGGTCCGATTTCTGCCCCGGGTCGTTGGGATTGTTGGTGTGGTTGCCCGTCTGGTTTACATTCGTCGTCGACTGGGCTTGCACCCAGGCGCCGCCGACGGTCATCAGGGTGGCGGCCAGCAGGAGGGCGGGAGTTTTCATGATGTCTGTCCTGTGCGTGAATCGAGTATTGCTGTCGAGACTGGATTGTCACATGTCCGATGGCAGCTTCAAGTAGGAATATGCCTCCTGTGCGTGTGAGCGTATTGCCATTGTTCATGCCCGCTTGCCGACCTGCAGGCGCAGGCGCCGTGCGCTCAGGGCGTCGCGCACGCACCATGCCAGCGCCAGGGCACCCAGGCCGGCCAGCCACGCACCGGCGCCGCCGGCGGGCAGCGGTGCTACGGCTGCCGGCAGGGTACGCCAGCCTGGCATGCCTTGCAGCAGCAGGGTGGCGATCACGCCCAGGTTGATGAACAGCAAAACGTGCAGCATGCGTTCGGGCACGGGCAGGCGGCGCGTGTCGCCTTCAACCACCGCATCGCGCAGCGATACGAGGATTTCCGCCAGCAGCAGCGCCGCAGGCCACCAGGCCAGCCAGCCATGCCAGCTGAACAGGCCGAGCGACGGGAACAGCAGGCCGAAGATGGCTTCGCGGGCGCTGTGCAGGCGCTGCTCGGCGGCCGCGCCGGGGGCGCGGCGGCAGCCGCGCGAGCAGCTCGTGGTTGAGGATGACGTCGGCGCCGCCCAGCAAGCCATGGACGAGTAGCGCCGCCTGCAGCGCCGTCATGCGCGGCCCGGGCGGCCGGCGCTCAGCGGCCGGGCTGGCGCGGCGGCACCACGCCCGTGTTGCCCGTGGTACCGGGATTGCCGGTGTTGCCTGGGGTACCCGTGTTGCCGGTATTGCCTGGGGTCCCGGACGTGCCCGAGTTTCCTGTCGTGCCGGAAGTGCCGGAAGTGCCGGAAGTGCCGGAAGTGCCGGAAGTACCGGAAGTGCCCGAGGTACCCGACGTGCCTGTCGTGCCCGTGCCGCCCGTATTGCCCGTCATGTCTTGCGTTCCGCTGCGCGTGGCGTTGCCTGCGGACTGGCCGGCGCTGCCCGGCGCGCCGCCGCCCGAATTGGTGCCGCGGCTGGGCTGCACGGCCTTGTCGTGGTTGCGCGACTTCGCGGATTTTTTCTGCTGTTTCTTGTCGTTGTTGCGGGACGCTGCCGTGCCGTCCTGCGTTGATTGCTGATCTTGCCGGGGCGCCGTGCCGCCGGTGCCGGTGGCCGTATTGCCCGTCGATTGCGCCAGTGCCAGGGCGCTTGCGCCAGCGAACAGCAAGGTGGCCAGCATGCATGCAGATGTTTTCATGGCTACTCCTTCAGAAGAGGAAGAGGAATAGCCATTCTGGCCCCCTTGGGCAGGCTGGCAAGTAGGAGCACGCCGCAAACGCATGTGGGTGCATGGCTGGCCGCCATGCAGGCATCAGCGGAATTGTTCCGTCGAAATATCGAAACGCTTGAGCTTGTCGTACAGGGTCTTCTTCGGGATATTCAGCGCGGCGGCCGCGTCAATGACGTTGCCATTGTGGCGGCGCAAGGCTTCCTCGATGATGGAAATTTCGAAGGTATCGACCTGTTCGGCCAGCGAGGCTTCGCGGCAGCCGGCCGGGCTCAGGGTATCGTCGAGCAGACCCAGCACGAAGCGGTCTGCCACGTTGTGCAGTTCGCGCACATTGCCGGCCCAGCGCTGCGCCATCAGCGAGGCCAGCAGTTCGCCGCTGACGAGGGCGGCCGGCTGGCCATAGCGCAGGGCTGCCTGCAGCACGAAAAACTCGAACAGCAGGGGGATATCCTCGCGGCGGTTGCGCAGCGCAGGCAAGGTCAGGCTGGCCACATTCAGGCGGTAATACAGGTCGGGGCGGAACTTGCCTTGCTCCGCCAGCACATTCAAGTCTTCCTTGGCGGCGGCGATGACGCGGAAATTCACGGAAATGAGTTTATTCGAACCCAGCCGTTCCACCTGGCGCTCCTGCAGCACGCGCAGCAATTTGACTTGCAGGGCCAGCGGCATGCTTTCGATTTCATCGAGGAACAGGGTGCCGCCGTTCGCGTACTCGATCTTGCCGATGCGCTGGCGCTGCGCGCCCGTGAACGCGCCTTCCTCGTGGCCGAACAGTTCCGACTCGAAGATCGACTCGGGCAGGGCGCCGCAGTTAATCGCCACGAAAGGGTGGTCGCGCCGTTCGCTGAAGTCGTGCAGGCAGCGCGCGATGAGTTCCTTGCCAGTGCCCGTCTCGCCGAGGATGATGATGTCGGCCGACTTGGGCGCCAGGTTCAGCACCAGCTGGCGCACCTTGGCCATGGCCGCGCTGCGGCCCACGATGCGCGCCTCGATGCCGGCGCGGTTTTCCAGCTGCGCCCGCAGCTTCATGTTTTCCAGCACCAGATGGCGCTTGTCCAGGGCGCGGCGGCACACTTCCACCAGCAGGTCGGCGGAAAACGGTTTTTCGATGAAATCGTAGGCGCCACGGCGCATGGCGCCCACGGCCATCGACACGTCGCCGTGGCCCGTGACGAGGATGACGGGCAGGCTGGCATCCTGCGCCACGGCGATATCGAGCAGTTTCAAGCCATCCATGCCGGGCAGCTTGATGTCGCTCAATAAAATGCCGGCAAATTCCGGTACCAGCCACGGCAGGGCTTCTTCCGCCGTGGCGACGGCCGTCACCTGCAGGCCCGCCAGTTCCAGCGATTGCCGCGCGCCCTTGCGCACGACGGCATCGTCTTCCACCAGCAGCACTTGCATGCCGTCAAAATTATTCTCGTGCATCCGATCCTCTGTCTTTGTTCTATTCCCCCGAGTCGCAGCTCAGGGTGATGGTAAATTGCGCGCCGCCCCCTTCCGCGGCGCTGCGGTTGCGCACGGCCAGCGCGCTGCCGGCCGCCCGCAGGATGCCGGCGCTGATCGACAAGCCCAGGCCCAGTCCGTGTTCCTTGGTGGTATAGAAGGGGTCGAAGATCTTGTCGAGCGAAGCGAGCGGGATGCCGGGGCCATTATCGGTGATATGGATGATGGCCAGTGTTCCTTCTCTGCGCACCTGCAGCCAGATCTGCACGGGCTCGCCTTCCGGCACGGCATCCATGGCGTTGGTGATCAGGTTGCTGAACACTTGTTCCAGGCCAATCGCATTGCACAGCACGATGATGTCGTCTTCCAGCCAGCTTTCATGCAGGCTCAAGCGCTGCGAGCCCTTGCGCGTGCGGATTTGCAGCATGGTTTGCGCGAAGGCCTGGCGCACGCTGACGGGTTTGCGGGCATCGTCGCTGCGCCGTGCAAAGCCTTTCAGCTGCGACGTGACATAGCCGAGGCGCTTGACGAGGTCGGAAATGGTCGACAGATTGTCCAGTGCATCGTCGATGCGTCCGCGCGCCAAAAATACCTTGGCATTGTCGGAAAAGGTTTGCAGGGCGGCCAGCGGCTGGTTCAGTTCGTGCGTCACGCCGGCTGCCATCTGGCCGATGGCCGCCAGCTTGCCGCTTTGCACCAGTTCCGCCTGGGCATAGCGCAAGGTCTGTTCGGCCCGTTCGCGTTCCGCCACTTCCGCCTGCAGGCGGCCATTCGCGTGCACCAGGTCGGCCGTGCGCTGCTCGACCTTGATTTCCAGCTGTTCATAGGCGCGCGCCAGCGTCTGCTGCGCGTTCAGGCGCTCGTCGATGCGGCGCCGCCGCTGGCGCGCATACATCAGGGCCAGCAGCAGCAGTGCCCAGCCCAGCGCGGCGGCGATGGCCGCATTGCGCGCCGCCGCGTTCACCTGGTCGAGTTCGGCCAGCACGGTGATCTGCCATTGCAGCGGACCCAGCGCGCGGTGCACGGCGAGGTAGTCGGCGCTGCCGGACAGGGCCGGCGTATCGCCCGTCTGCGGGCGCTCCAGTGTCATCACGCTGGCGCCATCGGAAAACTGGCGCCGCACCTGGTGCGGCAGGATGGGCAGGTTTTCTTGCAGGAACTGGCGCTGTTCGCTGATGTCTTTTTTGGCGGCCGGCGACAAGGGCGCCAGGGTCTTGAACTTGAACGCTTGCGTGGTGGCCAGGATGAGCACGCCATTCGCATCCTTGACCCAGATCTGTTCGCCCGCCCCGGGCGTGCGCCACGATTGCTCGATCCAGTCCAGGTTGACCTTGGCGGCAACGATGCCGATGATGCGCCCGTTGCGCTGCACGGGCTGCGAAATGAAATAGCCGGCCTCGAAGGTCGAGGCGCCGATGCCGTAGAAGCGGCCGATGCCGCCCGCGATGGCGTTCTTGAAATACGGACGGAAGCCGTAGTTGACGCCCACGTACGAGCTGCGGTCTTGCCAGTTGCTCGAGGCCAGGGTCGTGCCCTTGTCGTCGAGCACGTACACGGCAAAGGCGCCCGCGCGCTGGTTGATGTCGATCAGGTAGGCATTGATCTGCGCGACTTTGTCCGGCGTTGGCTGTTCCAGCAGTTGCGCCACGGCATCGCTCTGGGCCACGGCCAGGGGCAGGAATTCGTATTTGTTGAGGGCGCCGCCGATGGACGCCGCATACAGCTCCGCGCGCGAATCGAGGGTGCGGTGCAATTCATCAAGCTGGCGCTGCTTGACCCAGGCATACGACGCCCACGCCAGCACGGCCAGCGAACCCACGGCCAGCAGGGGGCCGAGCGCTGGTCTCATGGTCCATTTGCCGAATGCCATGGTGCTCCGTGTGTCGGGTTAAATTCTCGGGTTGCTACGACGGTATTGTAGTGTATGGCGTGATTCACCCCGACTGGGGTGAATCCAAAGTAATGGCTCACAAGCAAACTTGCGGCGTCTGACAAAACCGTAGCGAGCGGAAGGGAGAGGTGGCCGAGAAGCGCAACCGTACTAAAGTACGGGGGCGCCGAGCCGGTGAGCATCACAGGCAGCCTATACCGACGCGCAGCAGGTTTGGTCAGACGCAATCAGCCACTAATCAGCCGTACTTGCCATCGTTTCCGCGTTGTGGTGACGCTGCTGCTCTTCCATCACCATCTCGCCCAGCATGCGCTTCAGGCGGTTGAACTCGGGGTCGCTCGGGTCGCGTGGGCGGGCAGGTCGATGGCCACGTCGCGCTTGATGGTGCCGGGACGGTAGGTCATGACGATGGTGCGGTCGGCCAGGTAGATCGATTCCTCGATCGAGTGCGTCACAAACACGATGGTGGTGCCGAAGACCTTCCAGATTTTCAGCAATTCATCTTGCAGGTTGCGGCGCGTCAGGGCGTCCAGCGCGCCGAACGGTTCATCCATCAGCATGATGGGCGAATCGAGGGCCAGCACGCGGGCGATCGCCACGCGCTGGCGCATGCCGCCCGACAAGTCTTTCGGGTAGCGGGCTCGGAATTCCGTCAAGCCCAGCATGCTCAGCAGCATGTCGACCCGTTCCTTGATCTCGGCCGGCGTCTTGCCGGCGATTTCCAGGCCGAAGGCGATATTCGCCTCGATGGTCATCCATGGGAACAGCGCGTACTCCTGGAACACCATGCCGCGGTCGGGGCCGGGCTCGGTGATCAGCTTGCCGCCGGCCAGGATCTGGCCCGAGGTCGGCTGTGAAAAGCCGGCGATGGCGTTCAACAGGGTCGACTTGCCGCAGCCTGACGGTCCCAGCAGGCAGATGAACTCGCCGCTGGCGATTTCCAGGTTGATATCCTTCAGGGCGATGACGTCCGCGCCGCCGGTGGTGAAGATTTTATTGACTGCATTGATATTGATCGTGGTCATGGCCGTTCCTCTCAGTGTTCCAGGCCGCGGTGCCACTGCAGCAAATGATTGTTCAGGGCGTTCATGGCCATATCGATGGCCAGGCCGAACAGGCCGATGGTAAACATGCCGGCGATAATCTTGTCGGACCAGAAGTATTCGCGCGCTTCCAGGATACGGAAGCCCAGGCCGCTGTTGACGGCGATCATTTCCGCCACGATCACGACGATGAAGGCCGTGCCCATGCCGATGCGCGCGCCGGCCAAAATATACGGTGTGGCGGCCGGCAGGATGACGCGGCGGAACATGGTCATCTGGCTGGCGCCCAGGTTGCGCGCGGCGCGGATATAGATGCCGTCGACCTGGCGCACGCCGGCGATGGTATTCATCAGCACGGGGAAGAAGGAACCAATGCTAATCAGGAAGAAGGCGGGCGGGTTGCCCAGGCCAAACCACAGGATCGCCAGCGGAATGTAGGCGATGGGCGGAATCGGGCGCAGCACCTGCACCAGCGGGTCGAAGAGTTTATAGATGGTCTTGTTGGTGCCCATCAGCAAACCCAGCGGCAAGGCCAGGCCGGCGCCGATGGCGAAGCCGCCCAGCACGCGCGACAGGCTGGCCCAGGCGTCATGCGGCAGTTCGCCGGAGAACATCCACACCAGGTAATTGCCCGCTTCCGGCGTGTACGCTTCCATCGGCATCAGGTATTCATACCATTTCACCAGCACGGCCACGGGCGAGGGCAGGATCTGCGGATTGATCCAGCCGAATGTCGACATGGCTTGCCACAGCAGCAGCACGGCGACGGGCACGGCGGCACCGTGCGCGAAGCGTTTCATCATTTGAATATTCATCGTGATACTTTCAGATTAGCGTGGAGCGTAGGACTTCTTGGCTTTTTCCAGCAGGTCCAGCTTGACCCAGTCCTTGGCGGCAGGCGGTTTGGCCATGCGGCCCACGCCGAATTTCACCATGTAGTCGGTGGTCAGCTGCACGTGGCTCTGGGTGATGTCTTCCGTGAAGATGGCGTTGTCGATGGCATCGCGGTAATCCTCGGTGGTGATCTGGTTCTTGAACATCGATTCGCGCACGTATTTTTCCGCCAGTTTCGGATCGGCCAAAAAGGCGCGCGTGGCGGCGACGAAGCAATCCATGAAGCGTTGCGCCACGGCCGGCTTTTCCTTGTACATTTTTTCCGTCATCACGAGCGCGCGCACGGGTTCGCCCAGCGGCGTGTCATACGGCTTGAGGATGGCCGACCCGTATTTCTTGTGGATGGCTTGCGTGGAGTACGGCTCGGACTGGCTCATGGCGTCGATGTCCTTGGTCAGCAGGGCCTGGTTCAAGTCCGGGTAGCCCATGTACAGGATCTGCACGTCCTTGCCCGGCTTGTCGGACCAGGTCAGCTTGGCCTTGGTGAGTTCGGCAAACAGCAGGATTTCCTGCGGGCCGCCGCGCGTGACGCCGACTTTCTTGCCTTTCAGGTCGGCGATGCCCTTGATGTTCAGGTCGGGACGCCCGACGATCTGCACGCCGCCCTTGGCGAAGCCGCCCACCAGGTAGACGGGCAAGCCGGTGGCGCGGCCCGTGATGGCCGCTTCCAGCGCACTGGCGGACACATCGATTTCACCGGCGATCATGGCCGGCACGATGTCGAGGCCCTTGGCGAAGATGCGCTCTTCAATTTTCAAATCGTATTTGGGCGCGATTTCCTTCATGTAGGCGACGGCGCCGTAATGGGCGAATTTCAGGTTGCCCAGGCGTACGGTGTCGGCCGCGTGGACGGCCAGCGGGAATTGCGCGGCCAGGGCGACGGCCACGGCCAGTGCTTTGGTATTCAGGAAGGACGAGATGCGGAAAGTGCGAGCCATGCTGTGTCTCCAAAAGGTAGATGGTTTTATATGGGTGCTGCCGCCGCTCTGTGGCGGTTATGAAAATATAAAAGCATCTTCCGTGCCAGTGGAGCGCATTTTGACGGTTATTGCAAGTGATTGTTTATAAAGGTTTAATTTGAATCTATTGAAATGAGGAAACTACGTGATTCCGCTTTTCCGCACGCGAGAGGGAAACGGCGTGCGGTTTGCCGCATTGCCGGCGGTTACGCGGCAGGCACTGGCGGGCTTGCGGCAGGCGCGATGGATGGCGGGGAGGGTGAACCTAAATCGCCTGGCCCACTCCAATCGTAAAAAAACGCGTTGCAAAACCAGCTGGCAACGCGTAACTCCCCCGTGGAGTCGGGGCGGCGCCGCGCGGGCGCCTGTCTGATGTGTTTTGTCGCGCTTATTTGGCCGGCGTGGCGGGCGGCAGTGCGGGGGCCGTCGCAGGATCGGTGAGCGGCGCTGGCGGTGTGACGTTGCCCGGGCCCGCTTCCGGCGTGGCCGGGGTCACGGGTGGCGGCATTACCTGGGGCGCGGAGCTGGGTGTGGGCGCGGTCTCGGGCAAGGGCGCGTCGGCAGGCTTTTTGCAGGCGGACAGGGTGACGAGCAGGGTGGCGGCCAGCAGGGCGGGGAGTTTCATGATCTTCATGATGGTTCCTTTGCAATGGTTGTCGCGGCGGGCGTGGCAAGCGAGGTATCGCGTGCCGCGCGGGAGCCTTGAATTTATTGCAAGAGTGCTGACGCTTCTGTTCGCTATTTCACCTAGCGCGGTGAAACGCGGTGAAAGTAAGTGACAGCGGATGAAAAGTCGAGCGCGATGAAAGTAGGGAGAAAGAGAAAATAATTCCACATGGAAATATTTTTCACTTTCTTGCTTCTAATGTTCGTTAACGCACAGACCAAGACAGGCGAGACGGGCATTCTATGGTCAGACGCCTAGGATTTGTGGCTTTCTGGCATAAAAATTGCCAAGAACTTAACAATCCGGGCTACCGGCAATCGTTTAAAAGGAGTATTCAAATGCATGCAATGACTCAGTCTCACGTGAAGAGCGAATTAAAGGCAGCGCACCAGGAACTTCGTAGCCCCGAAAAAGGCTCGCAAATGGTGGAACGTGCGGCCCCGATCCCCCCGGAGCGCATGAATCCCATTTCCATGGCACCGATCGAGCGCGTGCGTTCGACATCCGCTACCTTGCGCCGTATCGAAAACATGCAAAAGCTGATCGGCGAACTGTCGCTGCACGAGATGCTGGCCGATGAAATCGCCTGGTTCCTCAAGTTTTCGCCATCCGGTGCCCGCAAATACATCCGCGACCTGCGCGAAGCGGGCGTGATCGAACTGGCACGCTATATCGAAGGCACCGCCACCTACCTGGGCAAGGCAGTGTACCAGCTGACCCCCGACCCTGAGCGCGTGCGTGCCTTCCTGGCCGCCATCGTCCAGCCAAAACGCGAAGGCGCGCCACCGCGCAAGGACCGTCCCGGCCTGCGCGAGCAAAGCATGGCAGGCAGCGGCCGCCACTTCCACATCCTGGCCGATGACACGCATTACGCCATCCGCGTCAACCGCGGTCCCGTGACGCGCGATCCGCTGGTGGCCGCCTTGTTTGGTGCCCCGCAACAGAAAGCGGCAGAGTAATACCTGCGCAAACCTCGCGTGGCCTGCCACCTGCGATGCTGACCGGTTCGGCGCCTCCGTTCTGACATACGGTTGCGCTTCCTGGTCGCAAAGCAATGCCGCCCGCGACGGTTTTGCCAAGTCGTGTGATGCTGTAAGAAAAGCCGGGTTGCAGCCCGGCTTTTGGCGTTGGGGTCGGTGATTCACGGTGTCTGATTGAAAACACTGCAAGCATCCCCATGTGGGCTGGACTGCTGCCCGTACTGCGCGGGTTCACCTGAAGGAGCTTGTCCTTGTCTGCCTACGCCGCCCTGCTATCGTTCCCGCCATCGCGCTGCCTGAAACGGGTTGCCGCATGAACCCGCTGCTATGGATTGCCCTTGTCACGGCCGCCATCGTCTTTTCATTATGGTTTCCCCGCTGGCGCCTGAAGCGGGCGCTGGACCAACCCTTGCCCCCGGAAGGCCTGGCGGTGCTGGAAACAAATATTCCCGTCTACCGCCGCATGCCTGCCTCGCTGCAGGAGCAGCTGCGCCGTCTGGTGGTGCAGTTTTTGTACCAGAAGAAATTTGTCGGCTGCGGCGGCCTGGGAATCACGGACGAGATGCGCTATACCATCGCCGGCCAGGCTTGTCTGCTGCTGCTGAACCGCCAGACGCAGGTGTATCCCGAGCTCGACACCATCCTCGTGTACCCCACGGAATTCATTGTCACGCGCAATGAAGTGGGGCCGGGCGGCGTGGTGACGCCATCGGCGAATGGTTTGCTGGGTGAATCGTGGGGCGATGGCCGCGTCGTGCTGGCCTGGGACCACGTGCAGCGCGGTGCGGCTGACTGGACCGATGGCCACAACGTGGTGCTGCATGAATTCGCCCACCAGCTCGACAGCGAGTCGGGCGCCGCGAATGGCGCGCCGTACTTGCCGAACGTGTCCAGCTACCGCAGTTGGGCCACGGTGCTGTCGCGCGATTTCGATAATCTGCGCCACGACGCCATGGTCCAGCAGCAAAGCGTGATGGACCATTACGGCGCCACGAATCCCGCCGAATTCTTTGCCGTGGCGACGGAAACCTTCTTTGAAAAGCCCTACCAGATGGCCGAGCACCATGCGGAGCTGTATGCGCAATTCCTGCAGTACTACAAGGTCGACCCGCGCGACTGGATGGCGCCGCCCGTGGAACCCGAGCACATGGCGTCGCCATTTCCCAATTACGCGCCGCACTGGTAGCGCGCAGATCGCTGACCTGATTTACGCAGCGCGGACACGGCAATTCCTGGCCGATGCCGCAGCCCGTATGGCGTGGCGGCCTGAGGATGTGTGAGCTGTGTGCGCAAGCGAACGGTATTTCGCCAGCAGCAAGCGCACGCTATGCGGGTGGCGCGCGGTGCGCCAGCAGCCGACCAGGAGGGCAGATCATGTCACGCATCATCGCAGGCCATTTTCAGTTGCAGGACCAAATTGACGCCGCGCGCGCCGCGCTGAACCAGGCGGGTTTTCCCGACAGCCGCATCAGCGCTTTTTTCGTCAACCAGCCGGGCCAGCATGACTTGCATGCGCTGGGCGGCGACCGCGACATGTCACCGGGCGCCAAGGAAACGCCCGAAGGGGTGGCGGAAG
>NZ_NRDQ01000079.1 GCF_002878455.1 Janthinobacterium sp. AD80 | reverse complement strand
GACAGCACGTGGGTATCGCCATGCCAGCCGGGCGTGACGGGACAGTCGCCGGCGCTGGCGAGCGGGTCGCGCGTGAATGCCAGGCGCAGCACGGGTGGCGCGGCCGGCGCAAGGGGAACACTGGGCATGCGGTCGGGAGAGTGGCGTAAAAGCTGACCTTGATACGGGAAGCGGCAAGGCGTGTTGCGTCAGATCAAGTGGAGGCGGAATGCTGGCGTCTAGCGAGCGGGCGGGCGGTGCAAGGATGAGGCGGGGAAGGGCGAGGCAGGGGAAGGCGAGGCAGGGAAAGGCAGGGCAGGGAAAGGCGAGGCAGGGGAAGGCAGGGAAGGGAAAGGCGCGGTGGCGGGTGGTGAATGGAAGCGGGGCAGAAACAGGCAGCAAGGTTTGGGCTGGGTTTCTTCGCTATCGTGCTCGGGGGCTCTGCGGTGAGCGAACTACGCGAATTTCATGGCAAAAGTTCATGGCGCCGGGAACCTGAGTGCCTGGCAAGGCAAGACAACAGCGTGGTGTTTCAATGTACCGGTGTAGCGGACAGTTCCTTCAGTTCGCGGATGGTGATGTCCGATTTTTCATGCATGCGCAATAAAATCGTTGCACCGACCGACAGTTTGCCGTGCCGAATCTTGCTGATGATGGGGGGCTGTACTTCCAGCACACGGCACAGTTCCGCATCATTTTTCAGATTCATCTTCTCGATCAGGGTATCGAGCAGCTTGTTGGGCACAAAACTCGATGGTTCGAGCGCACGCGCCCGGTTCATCGCTTCAATCATTTCCAGCTTCTTTTGCCGAACGTTCATTTACTCCTCCTTCAGGTTATGCAAGGGACAGGGCCAATTGAGCGGCCCTGGCTATAGTTCGTCATCGCAGTACGGCTGTCCGGGTGACGTAGTACAACATTCGCGTTAAAACATTGATAACCAGGCAAGTGTTTTCAATAATACTACGATAACAAAACTTGTGATACATGGTCAGTTAAATTAACTGATTGTTTGATCAATTCGGTTGACGATTGTTGTATTTTGTAATCCGCTTTTCGTCAGAATCATGGTCCTGTCCGCCATTTCGGCGGCGGCCAGCGAATGCGTGACCATGATCGCGCAACTGCCGTTGGCCTTGATTTCGGCGCGCAGCAATTGCAGGATGCTGTGTGCCGTGTCGGGGTCGAGATTGCCGGTAGGCTCATCGGCCAGCACCAGCGCCGGCTTGTGCACGAGGGCGCGGGCAATCGCCACGCGCTGCATTTCGCCACCCGACAGTTGCTGCGGAAAGTCGCCGCCGCGCCCGCCCAGGCCGACCGCCTCGAGCATGCTGGCGGCACGCTCCTGGGGCAGGCCGTTGAGCAGCAGCGGCAAGGCCACGTTTTGCAGCAGGGTCAGGTGCGGCAAGACGTGGAAGGCCTGGAAAATAAAGCCCATGCGGGCGCGACGCAGCCGGGTCGCGGCGGCGTCATCGAGGCTGGACATGGCAATGCCGTCCACCAGGATAGGGTGCGCTTCGGCACCCGCATCGGGCGTATCGAGGCCGGCGATCAGGTTCAGCAAGGTCGACTTGCCGACGCCCGAGTCGCCCATGATGGCGATGAATTCTCCCGCCTGAAAACGGCAGGAAAGGTTCGCCAGGACTGGCCGGGCATTGGCATAGGACTTCGACAGATGGCGCAATTCGAGCATGGTATAAACGACTATCGTAAAGGGAGGCACGCGGGGGAGAGGGGGGCCTGGGGACGACAATGGCGCGCGGATTGTTTGGCCGGCAATGTGTAGTATACGACAGGCTTATCCTTTTTGCTTGGCAATACCACTTTTAAGCGTGCGGCCCCTTTTTCTGCCGGGGTTGACCTTAAGTTACCTGCCGCACGGCTGGCCTGGCAGGATTCCGCTATGATGGGAAAAAGTCATCGGCAAGCATCGGCAAAGGCGCCCCTCGCGGGCCGCAGCGGGGTCTGCGGCGCGAGCGGCGGCCAGGAACAAGCTGGCAGGTGCAAGCCGAGCAAGCCCATCATGAACCTTGAGAGACGACGCCAGCCCATGACCATGCCACTTGCCCAGAATACGTCCGATTTCCGTCCCGCCAGCCAGGCGGCCAGCGCCACGCCAGCCACGCTTGCCGAGATCAGCAGCGGCCTGCTGGCGCGCGCCGCCAGCACCTCGCCCAAGTATCTGTACGATACCCTCGGCTCCAAGCTGTTCGAGGCCATCTGCGCCCTGCCCGAGTATTACCCGACGCGCACGGAGGCGGCCATCTTCGCCCGCCACGGCGCCGACATCGCGCACGCGGTGGGGCCGGGCAGCACCCTGATTGACCTGGGCGCGGGCAATTGCGCCAAGGCCGCCAGCCTGTTCCCGCTGCTGCATCCGGCGCAATACGTGGCCGTGGATATTTCCTACGATTTCCTCAGTGAATCGCTGGGCCGCCTGCAGCAGCGCTTTCCGCACATCGAGATGACGGGCCTGGGCCTGGATTTTTCCAGCCGCCTCGACTTGCCGGCCAGCGTGCGCGATGCGCGGCGCCTGTTCTTTTATCCAGGTTCGTCGATTGGCAATTTTGCGCCCGAGCAAGCCATCGCCTTTTTGCGCCGCCTGCGGGCGAATGCCGGCGACGACGGCGGCTTGCTGATCGGCGTCGACCTGATCAAGGACGATGCCATCCTCGACGCCGCCTATGACGACGCGCTGGGCGTCACGGCTGCCTTCAACCTGAACATGCTGCGCCACGTGAATGGCCTGATCGGCGCCGATTTCGACGTGCGCGCCTGGCGCCACCACGGCTTTTTCAATGCCGATGAAAGCCGGGTCGAGATGCACCTGGAAGCGCGCAGCGAGCAGCTCGTGCGCTGGCAGGGTGGCCAGCGGCGCTTTGCGAAAGGCGAACGCATCCACACGGAAGACAGCTACAAATACACGCGTGCCGGTTTTGTCGGCTTGCTGGAACAGGCGGGGTTTTCCGCCGCACAAGTGTGGACGGACCCGCAGCAGTGGTTCGCCGTGATTTACGCCCGCGTCATCCGCGACTGACAACGCCAGGCCAAACCTGCTGCGCGTCGCGCTTTGCGGCCTGCGGGGCTTGCCGGCCCGGCGCCCCGTAGCAAAGTGGCGTTGCGCTTCGTGGCCACAAATCACTGCCGCTCGCTACGCTTTTGTCACCCGTTCAAGATGCCAACAGAAAACTGAAAAAGACCACCATGCTGATCGATCACTACCACAAGGTGCGCCGGCATTCGCTGCTGCTGGCCGAACCGTTGTCCGACGAGGATTGCGGCGCGCAGTCGATGCCGGACGCCAGCCCCGTGAAATGGCATCTGGCGCATACCACCTGGTTTTTTGAAACCTTCATCCTGGAAAGTATGGAAACGGCCTTCGCGCCGTTTCATCCGGCCTTCCGCGTGCTGTTCAACTCGTATTACAACGGCGTGGGCGACAAGCATCCGCGCGCCCAGCGGGGCTTGCTGACGCGGCCCGGCATGGATGTCGTGCGCGCCTACCGGGCGAATGTCGATGCGCGCATCGGCCGCCTGCTGGCGGGCGAGCTGGCGCGCGAGGAGCGCGAACGGCTGACCATGCTGCTGGCGCTGGGCCTCGAACACGAGCAGCAGCACCAGGAATTGCTGTTGACGGACGTCAAGCACCTGCTGGCGCAGAGTGCCTTGTTTCCCGCCTATCTGGACAGCGCGGTGCCGGCAACAGCGCCACAGCCAGCGCCGGCGCCGGCCTGGATCGCCTTCGACGGCGGCCTGGCGCAGATCGGCCATGCGGGCGACGGCTTTTGCTTCGACAATGAATTGCCGCGCCATCCGCAATACGTGGCGCCGTTCCAGCTGGCCAGCGCGCTGGTGACGAATGGCGAATTTCTCGCCTTTATCGAGGCGGGCGGCTACCGCACGGCGCATCTATGGCTGGCCGAAGGCTGGGACTGGGTGCGCAGCCAGAGCTTGCAGTGCCCACTGTACTGGCAGCGCGATGACGCCGGCCGCTGGCAGGAGTTCACTTTATATGGCTTGCGCCCGCTCGACGCGGCCGCGCCGGCCACGCATCTGTCGCTGTTCGAGGCCGATGCGTATGCGCACTGGGCCGGCGCGCGTCTGCCGACGGAAGCGGAGTGGGAAGTGGCGGCGCAAGGCGTTGAGATGGAAGTGGGGCGGCTGCATCCGGCCGCCGCTGCGTCCGCTGTGGCGGGAAAGGGCTTGCGGCAAATGTTCGGCCACTGCTGGCAATGGACCAGCAGCAGCTATGCGCCGTATCCCGGTTACCGCACGGCGCCCGGCGCGCTCGGCGAATACAACGGCAAGTTCATGCTGAACCAGTATGTGCTGCGCGGCTCGTCCTGCGCCACGCCGGCTGGCCACGCGCGCGCCAGCTACCGCAATTTCTTCCCGGCCGGGGCGCGCTGGCAATTTTCCGGCATCCGCCTGGCGCGCCAGGTGGAATAGCCAGTTAGCCCAAGCGCGGGACAGCGGAAGGTGCAGGGCGGGCTGGCGCCTTGGCGCTGCCAGGCTCAGGCCGCTCCAGCTTGAACTGGCTGACCAGGGTTTCCAGTTCGCCCGCCTGTTCATGCATGGCCGCCGCCGCCGCCGCCGCTTCCTCGACGAGGGCCGCATTTTGCTGCGTCGTCTGGTCCATCTGCATGATGGCGGCATTGATCTGCTCGATGCCTTCGCTCTGCTCGTGGTTGGCAACGCTGATTTCGCCGACGATATCGCTGACCCTGCCCACGCTGGCCACCACTTCATCCATCGTGGCGCCCGCCTGGCTGACCAGCTGCGCGCCCTGCCCGACCCTGCTGACGGAGTCGGCGATCAGTTCCTTGATTTCCTTGGCGGCCGCCGCCGACCTTTGCGCCAGATTGCGCACTTCCGAGGCCACGACCGCAAAGCCGCGTCCCTGTTCGCCGGCGCGTGCAGCTTCCACGGCCGCGTTCAGCGCCAGGATATTCGTCTGGAAGGCGATGCCGTCGATGACGGCGATGATGTCGACGATCTTGCGCGACGAGGCGTTGATGGCATCCATGGTGCCGACCACTTCCGCCATGGCCGAGCCGCCGCGCTGGGCGATTTCCGACGCCGAGCGGGCCAGCGTGTCGGCCTGGCGCGCGTTGTCGCTGTTGCTGCGCACGGTGCCCGTCAGTTCGATCATCGACGAGGCCGTTTCTTCCAGCGCGCTGGCCTGCGCTTCCGTGCGGGCCGACAGGTCGGCATTGCCGCTGGCGATCTGGCTCGAGGCCACGGCGATGGTGCTTGTGCCGCCGCGCACTTGGCCCACCAGGGTGGCCAGGTTATTGTTCATGTCGCGCAGCGCCTGCAGCAGCTGGCCAGCCTCATCCTTGCCGTCGGCGGCGATTTTGCTGCTCAGGTCGCCTGCGGCCACGGCTTGCGCCACGCGCAGGGCATAGGCGATCGGCGTGGTGATCGAGCGCGTCACCCGCCAGGCAAAGAGCACGCCCAGCAGCAGGGCGGCCGTGCCCAGGCTGGCCATCAGCACATTGGCTGCGGAAATATTCTGCTGGATTTGCTGGCCGCCATGCACGACAACGCCGCGCTGGATGTCATTCAGGCGGTTCACCGTTTTTTGCAATTGATTCAGGGCCGGCAGGGTATCGTCGCGCACGTGCTTGGCCGCTTCCGCGCGCTGTCCCGCCACCAGTAGCTTGTCCGCCTGGCTGAACGAGACGACATAGGCCTTGCGCTGCTGCTTCAGGGTGGCCAGCAGTTCCTTGCCTTCAGGCAGCACGATCAGGTGGTCGAGGATGGCCAGCGCATCGGTGATGGTAGCCTTGTTGGCGTCGATTTCGCCGTGGATGGCGTTGGCGCGGGCCGGATCTTCATGGATGAACAGCTCCAGCACCAGTGCCGCGTTCGAACGCGTGGTGCTGCGGATGGTGGCGATGGCGTCGGCCTTGGCCCAGTCTTTCTCGATGATGGCTTCGCTGAGCGCGCCGATCTTGTCCAGCCGGAAAAGGCCCGTGCCTACCAGCACTGCCATCAACAGCAGCACCACGCCAAAACCCGCGCCCAGGCGCACGCCTATCTTCATATCCGTCAATTTCATTTTTATTCCCTCGGTAGCTAATGATCTGTCTCGATCTGTCTCCGCTGGTCTTGTTATGAAATGATTATACGGTCGGGCATACCTGATTTGCACTACTAATTGCCCAAGAGAAATGAAAAAGCGGCACGGCGATCAAGCCGTACCGCTTTTTTTCCCTATGAGGAGGGGCTGGCGCGTATTCAGGCGTCGCTGGCGACGACCTCTGCCGCTGTTGTTTTTTCCGCTTCCGTTTGCTTGATGCGGCGGTTCACGGCCGACAGCACGGCCTTGAACGAGGCGGTGACGATGTTGCTGTCGATGGCGGCGCCGAACAGGGTCGGACCGTTATCGAGGCGCAATTCGACATAGCAGGCGGCCTGCGCGTTGGCGCCGGAGCCGATCGAGTGTTCATGGTAGTCCATCAGCTTGATGTCCAGGCCCAGCGCATTGACGAAGGCGTCGATGGGACCATTGCCGCCGCCTTGCAGGGCCAGCGGCGACTGGCGGTGCGACAGGCTGATGTCGATTTGCACGGATTCATCGCTGCTCGTGTCCTCCACCATGCGGTGCGAAGCGTAGGCGTACGGCGCCGTCTGCTCCAGGTATTCCTTCTGGAAGATATCGTGGATATCCTGCGCGGCGATTTCGCGGCCCGTGGCGTCGGCCACGGCTTGCACGGCGCGCGAGAATTCGATCTGCAGGCGGCGCGGCAAGACCAGGCCGTATTCCTGTTCCAGCAGGTAAGCCATGCCGCCCTTGCCGGACTGGCTGTTGACGCGGATCACGGCGTCGTAGCTGCGGCCCAGGTCGGCCGGGTCGATCGGCAAGTACGGCACTTCCCAGATGCTGTCCGGCTGCTGCTTGGCGAAACCCTTCTTGATCGCATCCTGGTGCGAGCCGGAAAACGCGGTAAACACCAGGTCGCCCGCATACGGATGGCGCGGGTGGACGGGCAGCTGGTTGCATTCTTCCACGCACTTGCGCACGCTGTCGATGTCGGAAAAATCCAGGCCCGGATGCACGCCTTGCGTGTACAGGTTCATCGCCAACGTCACCAAATCGACGTTGCCGGTGCGCTCGCCATTGCCGAACAAACAGCCTTCCACGCGGTCGGCGCCCGCCATGACGGCCAGTTCGGCCGAGGCGACGGCCGTGCCGCGGTCGTTATGCGGGTGCACGCTGATGATGATGGAATCGCGGCGCGCCAGCTTGCGCGACATCCATTCGATCTGGTCCGCATACACGTTGGGCGTGCTGCACTCGACGGTCGATGGCAGGTTGATGATCATCTTGTTGGCCGGGGTCGGCTTCCAGATGGCGCTGACGGCGTCGCAGATGTGCTTGGAGAAATCGAGTTCCGTGGTGGAGAACGATTCCGGCGTGTATTCAAAGCCCCATTCCGTTTGCGGATGCTGCGCCACCAGTTGTTTCACGAGGGTGGTGCCGCTGGTGGCGATCTGCGTGATTTCCTCGCGCGACATGCCGAACACGACCTTGCGGAACACGGGCGCCACGGAGTTGTACAGGTGGATGATGGCGCGCTTGGCGCCGACGACGGATTCCACCGTGCGGCGTATCAGTTCTTCGCGCGACTGGGTCAGCACGATGATGGTGACGTCGTCCGGGATGCGGCCTTCATCGACGAGCTTGCGCACGAAATCGAAGTCCGTCTGCGATGCCGATGGGAAACCCACTTCGATTTCCTTCAGGCCGATGGCGATCAGCATCTCGAAGAACCGCAGCTTCTTTTCCGCGCTCATCGGCTCGATAAGCGACTGGTTGCCGTCACGCAAGTCGGTGCTCATCCAGATAGGCGGTTTGCTGATGATCTGGTTCGGCCATTGACGGTCGGTCAATTTGACGGGAGGAAAGGCGCGGTATTTGGAAGCTGGGTTCTGCAACATCATGATCGGGTACTCCTGAAGATAGGGGGAAATCAATGGTTGTGGCGCAAGCTTGCCGGGCGGCCACGCAACACTAGGCCAGGCAAGCGATCGGTAGCGATAGCAGGTGTGGTGCAGCGACGATGCCAGCGGGGGCGGTCGCAGGGGGAACTACGTGTACGAATGGGGATGGTGCAAACATCATCAAACCTTCCAGGGTTTTTGAAACACGCCGGCGTGTGGCCAGGCGAAGCAATGCGGCAAACTTATGCGCGTGCTAGCAGTAGTCGCGATAGCGACAGCAGGGAAGGGGATGGATGTTTGAAGGAGGACATGCGCTTAATGTACGGGAAGTCGGGCGCGGCTGTCAAGCGTTTCCGTTTTACACGTAACGCACGTGTGGCGCCTCGTTCGGCATTTCCTCTGCCATGCGCGTCAGGATGCGCCGCAGCACGGCGGCGTCGTGCGGCAGGCGCGCGGCGAAAGCCTGCCAGCCCAGCAGTTTCAGCTGTTGCGGCATCTCCACCAGGCCCGTGACGGCATCCCAGAACGCATCCCAGTTCATGCCATAAAAGGAAGGGAAGACCAGCGCGGCCGCCAGGGCCGCATGCAACTGGCGCGGCGAGTGGATATCGCGCAAGTCGATGGTCACAAGGCCGGGCCGAGTCACACGATGCCCTTGAGCAGGTCTTGCGGCTTGTCCCGCATGCCGCTCAAGGCCCGGCTGCCGGTAAATTGATATTCTTTGGTCATAAGGAGTGATGGAAAAGTCCAGGCGCCAGTCTAGCAGCAGTCTGCTGGCAGGCTAGCCGCCCACGCGTTTGAAACTTGTCAATTGTAAACATTTAAGACAGGCTTCAGTGCCGGCGGTCCCGCTTGCGCTACAATCGGCTCTCCTTTATTGCCACTGCCGCGCGCGGTTTCCCCTCTCCACCATGTTCCCTAAACGCCTGACCCTGCTTGCCCTGGCCGCCTTCGTGCTGGCCGGTTGCGATACTACCGCCCCGAAACCCGTACAAGTATTGACGCCACCCGAACCCATGGCCGTCACGCCGCGCAAGATCAAGATCGGCCTGGCGCTGGGCGGCGGCGCGGCGCGCGGTTTCGCGCACATCGGCGTGATCAAGGCGCTCGAATCGCAGGGCATACAGGCCGACATCGTTACCGGCACCAGCGCCGGCAGCGTGGTGGGCGCCCTGTATGCGGCGGGCAACAATGGCTTCGCCCTGCAAAAGATGGCCTTCGACATGGACGAAGCGGCCATTTCGGACTGGGCCTTGCCCCTGTTCGGCAAGTCGTCCGGCGTGCTGAAGGGCGAAGCGCTGCAAAGCTATGTCAACAAGGCTGTCGGCGGCGTGCCGCTGGAAAAACTCAAGATCCCGTTTGGCGTGGTGGCAACCGATCTGAAGAACGGGCAGCCGATCCTCTTTCAGCGCGGTAATACCGGCATGGCCGTGCGCGCCTCGTCGGCCGTGCCTGGCGTGTTCCAGCCCGTGACGATTTCCGGCCATACCTATGTCGATGGCGGCCTCGTCGCGCCCGTGCCCGTGCGCTTCGCGCGCGACATGGGTGCAGATTTCATCATCGCCGTGAATATCTCGTCGCAGACGGATACGCAAAAAGCCATCAGCTCGATGGAAGTGCTGATGCAGACGTTCGCCATCATGGGCCAGCGCATCAACCAGTTTGAATTGAAGGATGCGGACGTGGTGATCCAGCCCAGCCTGGGTACCATGAAAGGCAATGATTTCAACAGCCGCAACCAGGCCATCCTGGCGGGCGAGCAGGCGACCTTTGCCGTCATGGCGCAGCTCAAGCAAAAGCTGAAAGCCAAGCGCGAGCAGTAAGGGCTGGTTGCCTTGCGCATTTCGTATACAATTTTGTTTCAACATAACAAGGATGCCCCATGCAATCGAAACCGATTTTGACCCTGGATGACGTGAAGAAAATCGCTGCCGCCGCCGAAGCGGAAGCGGTCAAGAATAACTGGGCGGTCACGATCGCCATCGTCGACGACGGCGGCCACTTGCTGTGGCTGCAGCGCATGGATGGCGTGGCGCCGATCTCGTCGCACATCGCCCCATCGAAGGCCAAGACGGCCGCGCTGGGCCGCCGCGAATCACGCATCTATGAAGAGATGATCAATGGCGGCCGCGTGTCGTTCCTGAGCGCGCCGGAAATCGACGGCTTGCTGGAAGGCGGCGTACCCATCGTGTTCGATGGCCACTACGTGGGCGCCGTCGGCGTCTCGGGCGTGAAGTCCGCCGAAGATGCGCAAATCGCGAAAGCGGGCATTGCCGCTCTGACGGCCTAAGTAGCAGCCGCAGTTGCAGAACCAGCCGCCCCGCGCAAGCCGGGCGGCTTTTTTCATGGGGCGCAGGTTTTATGCTGCTGCGCAAAAAAATGCCGGGGCTTCTGTATTTTCTTCCTTGTGGAAAAGCTTCCTTTTGGTTATAATTCAAAGGTTTAGCCAATCACACATATACCGTAGCGACTACCCATCCCCTCATTCAAAATGACCGTTGAAACACCCTGAGTGCATCTGGCTCGGGTAGCTAGGCGGTCGGTCTGACGTGGCGCAGCTACGGTAACTTTATCAGGAGTTGCCCTTGCCGCCATTTTTTTCTGGCCCTGCCGTTCCAGCCATATTAGCGCTTGCTGATGGAACGATCTTTAAAGGTTTTTCGATCGGTGCCGCCGGTCATACCACGGGTGAGGTTGTTTTCAACACCTCGATGACCGGGTATCAGGAAATCCTTACCGACCCAAGCTATTGCCGCCAGATGGTCACCCTGACCTATCCCCATATCGGCAATACAGGCGTCAATCCGGAAGACGTCGAATCTTCCAAGGTTCACGCCGCTGGCCTCATCATCCGCGATCTGCCATTGCTGGCATCCAATTTCCGTTCCACCCTCTCCCTGTCCGACTACCTGAAAGCTGAAAATATCGTCGCCATCGCCGGCATCGATACACGCAAGCTCACGCGCATCCTGCGTGAAAAAGGTGCGCAGGGCGGCGCCATCCTGGTGGGCACGCAAGGCAACGAGCCATCCGCCGCGCAAGCGCTGGAACTGGCCCGCTCCTTCCCCGGCCTGGCCGGCATGGACCTGGCCAAGGTAGTGTCAAGCAAGGACGCCTACGAATACCGCGAAACGGAATGGACCCTGGGTGCAGGCTACGGCCAGCTGGCCGATGCCGATGCGAAATACCACGTGGTCGCCTTCGACTACGGCGTCAAGCGCAACATCCTGCGCATGCTGACGGCGCGCGGCTGCAAAGTCACCGTGCTGCCGGCGCAAGCGACGGCTGCCGACGCCCTGGCGTTGAACCCGGACGGCATCTTCCTGTCGAACGGTCCCGGCGATCCGGAACCATGCGACTACGCGATTGCCGCGACGAAAGAGCTGATCGAGAAGGGCATTCCAACCTTCGGCATCTGCCTGGGTCACCAGATCATGGCCATCGCTTCCGGCGCGAAAACCTTGAAGATGAAGTTCGGCCACCACGGCGCCAACCACCCGGTGCAAGACCTGGAAACGAAACAGGTCCTGATTACCTCGCAAAACCACGGTTTCGCCGTTGACGCGGCAACTCTGCCCGCGAACTGCCGCGTGACCCATGAATCGCTGTTCGACGGTTCCCTGCAGGGCTTTGCCCGCACGGACAAGCCGGCCTTCTGCTTCCAGGGCCACCCTGAAGCGTCGCCGGGCCCGATGGATGTTGCTTACCTGTTTGACCGCTTCATCAACTTGATGGCTGCGGAGGAGAAAAAGAAAAATGCCTAAACGTTTAGATATCAAAAGTATTCTGATTATTGGCGCTGGCCCGATCGTGATCGGCCAGGCCTGCGAATTCGATTATTCCGGCGCGCAAGCGTGCAAGGCCCTGCGCGAAGAGGGCTACAAAGTCATCCTGGTCAACAGCAACCCTGCGACCATCATGACCGACCCGGAAATGGCCGACGTCACCTACATCGAACCGATCACCTGGTCTGTGGTCGAGCGCATCATCGCCAAGGAGCGTCCTGACGCGATCCTGCCGACGATGGGCGGCCAGACGGCGCTGAACTGCGCGCTGGACCTGTTCAACAATGGCGTGCTGGCGAAATACAACGTCGAGCTGATCGGCGCCTCGCCGGAAGCCATCGACAAGGCGGAAGACCGTTCCAAGTTCAAGGACGCGATGACCAAGATCGGCCTCGGTTCGGCACGTTCCGGCGTGGCGCACTCGATGGAAGAATCGTGGGCCGTGCAGCGCACCCTGGGCTTCCCGACCATCATCCGTCCATCGTTCACCATGGGCGGTTCCGGCGGCGGCATCGCCTACAACGAAGAAGAATTCGAAACCATCTGCAAGCGCGGCCTGGAAGCATCGCCGACGAAAGAGCTGCTGATCGAAGAGTCGTTGCTGGGCTGGAAAGAGTACGAGATGGAAGTGGTGCGCGACAAGGCGGACAACTGCATCATCATCTGCTCGATCGAAAACCTTGACCCGATGGGCGTGCACACGGGCGATTCCATCACGGTGGCGCCTGCGCAAACCCTGACGGACAAGGAATACCAGATCATGCGCAATGCCTCGCTGGCAGTGCTGCGCGAGATCGGCGTCGACACCGGTGGCTCGAACGTGCAATTCTCGATCAACCCTGTCGATGGCCGCATGATCGTCATCGAGATGAATCCGCGCGTGTCGCGTTCGTCGGCCCTGGCATCGAAAGCGACGGGCTTCCCGATCGCCAAGATTGCCGCCAAGCTGGCCGTCGGTTTCACGCTGGACGAGCTGCGCAATGAAATCACGGGCGGCGCCACGCCGGCATCGTTCGAGCCTTCGATCGATTACGTCGTCACCAAGATCCCGCGTTTCACGTTCGAGAAATTCCCCACCGCCGACCACCACCTGACGACGCAGATGAAATCCGTCGGCGAAGTGATGGCGATTGGCCGTACCTTCCAGGAATCGTTCCAGAAAGCCCTGCGCGGCCTGGAAGTGGGCGTGGACGGCATGAACGAAAAGACCAAGGACCGCGAAAAGATCGAAGAAGAACTGGGTGAGCCTGGTCCTGAGCGCATCTGGTACGTGGGCGACGCGTTTGCCCAGGGTTTCACCCTGGAAGAAGTGCACCAGCTGACCAAGATCGACCCATGGTTCCTGATCCAGATCAAGGAAATCGTCGACCTGGAACTGTGGCTCGATACGCAGAAGCTGGAAAACCTGGACAAGAACACCCTGTACAAGTTGAAACAGAAGGGCTTCTCGGACCGCCGCCTGGGCTTCCTGCTGCAGACATCGGACTCTGCCATCCGCGCCAAGCGGCATGAACTGAATATCCGTCCCGTCTACAAGCGCGTCGACACCTGCGCGGCGGAATTTTCGACCGACACGGCGTACATGTATTCCACGTACGACGAAGAGTGCGAATCGAATCCGACCGACAAGAAAAAGATCATGGTGCTGGGCGGTGGCCCGAACCGTATCGGCCAGGGTATCGAATTTGACTATTGCTGCGTCCACGCTGCCCTCGCCATGCGCGAAGACGGCTACGAAACCATCATGGTCAACTGCAACCCGGAAACCGTGTCGACCGACTATGACACGTCCGACCGCCTGTACTTCGAATCGCTGACCCTGGAAGACGTGCTGGAAATCGTCGCCATCGAAAAACCGGTGGGCGTGATCGTGCAGTACGGCGGCCAGACGCCTTTGAAGCTGGCGCTGGACCTGGAAGCGAATGGCGTGCCGATCATCGGCACCTCGCCCGACATGATCGATGCGGCCGAAGACCGCGAGCGCTTCCAGCAGATGCTGCACACGCTGGAACTGCGCCAGCCGCCTAACCGCACCGCGCGCACGGAAGCCGACGCCCTGGCGCTGGCGCAGGAAATCGGCTACCCGCTGGTCGTGCGTCCATCGTACGTGCTGGGCGGCCGCGCCATGGAAATCGTCCACGAGCAGCGCGACCTCGAGCGCTACATGCGCGAAGCCGTCAAGGTTTCGCACGATTCGCCAGTGCTGCTGGACCGCTTCCTGAACGACGCCATCGAGTGCGACGTCGATTGCATCTCCGACGGCGAAACGACGTTCATCGGCGGCGTGATGGAACACATCGAACAGGCTGGCGTCCACTCGGGCGACTCGGCTTGCTCCTTGCCACCATACTCGCTGTCGCAAGAAACCATTGAAGAACTGAAACGCCAGACGGCGCTGATGGCCAAGGGCTTGAACGTGGTCGGCCTGATGAACGTGCAGTTCGCGATCCAGAAGCAAGAGATCGATGGCGAAATGAAAGACGTCGTCTTCGTGCTGGAAGTCAACCCGCGCGCGTCGCGCACCGTGCCTTTCGTCTCGAAAGCCACGGGTCTGCAGCTGGCGAAGATTGCCGCGCGCTGCATGGTCGGCCAGTCGCTGGCGTCGCAAGGCATCACGCAGGAAGTCGTGCCGCCGTATTTCAGCGTCAAGGAAGCCGTGTTCCCGTTCGTCAAGTTCCCGGGCGTGGACACCATCCTCGGCCCTGAAATGAAATCGACGGGCGAAGTCATGGGCGTTGGCCTGACCTTCGGCGAAGCGTTTGTGAAATCGCAACTGGGCGCTGGCGTGAACCTGCCAAAATCGGGCAAGGTCTTCATCAGCGTGAAAGCGTCGGACAAGCCGCGCGCCGTGCAAGTGGCGCGTGACCTGGTCGAGTCCGGTTTCACCGTGGTTGCCACCAAGGGCACGGCCGCCGTGATCGCTGCCGCCGGCATCGCCGTCACGCCTGTGAACAAGGTGATCGAAGGCCGTCCGCACGTGGTCGACATGATCAAGAACCATGAAATCGTGCTGGTGATCAACACCGTGGAAGAAAAACGCAGCGCCATCGTCGATTCGCGGGCCATCCGCACGTCGGCCCTGGCGTCGCGCGTGACGACCTACACCACCATCGCCGGCGCGGAAGCAGCCGTCGAGGGCATCCGTCACCTCGATGAGCTGCGTGTGTACGATCTGCAAGGCCTGCACAAGACCCTGCAGCAAGCATAGTCCGCGTGTCATTTGCAGTGACCGCCGTTAGGCGGTACACTGCATGCTTATCAACCACAGAGTTCCGTGCAGAGCAGCGCGCGGCCTCTGTGGTTTTCACTTGGTAAGGCCGTTAAACGTGGCAACACGCTGCAACGGCGCCGATAACTAGCAGATAGTAGAGATAACATGACCTCAGTCCCATTGACCAAATACGGCGCAGAACTCCTGAAGGAAGAGCTGCATCATTTGAAGACCAAGGAACGCCGCATCGTCATCGATGCGATCGCCGAAGCGCGTTCGCATGGCGACCTGTCGGAAAACGCCGAATATGACGCCGCCAAGGAGCGCCAGGCGTTCGTCGAAGGCCGCATCGCCGAACTCGAAGGCAAGCTGGGTGCGGCACAGATCATCGACCCGACCGCGCTGGACGCGGAAGGCCGCGTGGTGTTTGCCTCGACCGTGAACCTGGAAGACCTGGAATCGGGCCAGAAAGTCACGTACCAGATCGTCGGCCTCGATGAAGCGGACCTGAAAATGAACAAGGTGTCCGTCACGTCCCCGATCGCCCGCGCGCTGATCGGCAAGTACGCCGGCGACGTGGTGGAAGTGCAGGCGCCGTCCGGCCCGCGCGAATACGAAATCCTGGAAGTGCTGTACATCTGATGCTGGGCCGCCTGCGCATCCTCGTTGCCACCCTGTGGGCGGGCAGCCTGTGGACCATCGGCTTCATCGTCGCGCCCACCCTGTTCGGGACCCTCAGCGACCGCGTGCTGGCAGGCAATATCGCCGGCAGCATGTTCCGTGCCGAAGCGTGGCTGTCCATCGCTTGCGCGCTGATACTGCTGGCCCTGCTGCAATGGGCGCCGGGCGCGCTGGAACCGAAGCGCCGGCGCCTTTTGGGTGCGTTGGTGCTGTCGATGCTGGTGTGTGCGCTGCTCAGCCATTTCGGCATTTCGCCGCTGATGGCCGAACTCAAGGCGCAAGCGCAGGGTTCATCTGGCATCATGGACGAAGCCATGCGCAGCCGTTTCGGCATGCTGCATGGCGTGTCGACCGTGATCTTCGCCGTGCAGAGTTTGCTGGCAGGCGTGCTGATCTGGAAACAGCAGTAATTTTTTGACCCGCGAAGCAAAAAAATCCGGGGTCAGGCCCGTCGGGTCTGACCCCGGCCTTTGCTGTCGGGGTTATGGTAATAAAAAAGCCGTAGGTCGGATTAGTGGCGCCCTGGCGCCGCGTAATCCGACAAATGCCGTCATGGTAATAAAAAAGCGGAGCAGGGAAGATCCCGTGCTCCGCTTCTTGTTTCAACAGCCTTGCGGCTGTTGAACGACAGGCTTACTTGCTGCCCAGTGCGCTTTTCTTGGCGCTCTTCTGACGTGGCTTGGCACGCTTGATGGAACCGCCTTCGGTAACGCGCTCATTGCCCTTGATCATGACTTTCGTCACGCTCGGGCGCTTGGTGCCGCTGGCGCTGGCCTTGACGATGGTCACTTCGCGCATGCCTTTGCCGGCGCTGACCTTCTCCTTAACCACTTCTTTTTTCGGACGGTAGATTACCAGCAGTTTGCCAATATGTTGTACCGGGGCGGCGCCGAGATTGCCGCAAATCGTATCGTACATTCCAACGCGGGCTTCGCGGTCGTCACCGAACACGCGGACTTTAATCAGGCCGTGCGAATCCAGGCCCAGATCGATCTCTTTGAGGACAGCAGGTGTCAAGCCCGCTTCGCCAATGATGACGATAGGCTTCAGCGCGTGTGCTTCGGCGCGCAGTGCGCTGCGCTCTACGGGTGTAAGTTTTAGCATAATAATATTTAGTAATTCCCTTAAAAGCAGTATTCTACGCGAATGGCAAAGAAGAAATTAAACAAAAACTGGTTGCACGACCACATAAATGATCCTTATGTGAAGTTGGCGCAAAAAGAGGGCTACCGCGCCCGGGCAGCATACAAGCTGAAAGAAATCGATGAAGACGAGAAACTGATCAAACCTGGCCAGGTGATCGTCGACCTGGGCTGCACTCCTGGCAGCTGGGCCCAGTACACACGGCGCAAGCTGGCCGGCAAGGACGGCGGCGGGGTCAATGGTACCCTGATTGGCCTGGACATGCTGGAAATGGAGCCGATCGCCGATTTCCACTTCATCCAGGGCGACTTCCGCGAAGCGCGCGTGCTGCGCCAGCTGGAAGTGGTGTTGCAAGGGCGTAAAGTGGATCTGGTCCTGTCGGACATGGCGCCCAACCTGTCGGGCATCGCCACGGCGGACGCGGCGCGCATGGAACACTTGATCGACCTGGCCATCGAATTTTCGCAACTGCATTTGAAACCGTCCGGCGTGCTGCTGGTGAAATGTTTTAAAGACATGGGTTTCAGTCAGATCGTGGAGAAATTCCGCGCCGAATTCAAGGTCGTGGTGCAGAAGAAGCCCAAGGCCAGCCGCGACAAATCCTCGGAAATCTTCCTGATGGGACGTGGAATCAAGAATCCGATCAAAAATGCCGTGGAAGACGATGATTCCGCTCTTGATATTTAAGGCGTAATCCGCACATGGGAACGAGAAGTGCAGTGGCGGCGATGGCATAAAAGCCTAAATTGTTTATACTGCATTTTTTTTGCGTGAACGCGATTTTTTCGCGCGCACGGATCGGCGGGCTTTGGCACGGCCCGCTTATTGCGAGTAAAATCGTGTTTCTAGCTATAGGTAAAGAGATGCGCACTGCATCCAAGGAGTCTTCGTGAATAACATGTTTTCCAAATCTGCCATCTGGGTAGTCGTATTGCTGCTGTTGTTCATGCTGTTCAAGCAATTCGACAGTCATGGCGCCACAGGCGGCAGCAAGGCCATCGCTTATTCCGATTTGCTGGATGAAGTCAAAGCCAAGCGCGTCAAGGATGTCGTGATCGAAGGTTCGTCGATCACCGCCAAGCTGATGGACGACACCAAGGTGCGTACCACCGCCACCAGCCTCGACAAGGGTCTGATCGGCGACTTGCGCGACAATGGCGTACATTTTGATGTACGTCCGCCTGAGGAAGCGTCGTTCCTGCAACAAATTTTTGTTTCCTGGTTCCCCATGCTGCTGTTGATCGGCGTCTGGGTCTTCTTCATGCGCCAGATGCAAGGCGGCGGCAAGGGCGGGGCATTCTCGTTCGGCAAGTCGAAGGCGCGCATGATGGATGAAGCCAGCAACACCGTCACCTTCGCCGATGTCGCCGGTTGCGACGAAGCGAAAGAAGAAGTCAACGAAGTGGTCGACTTCCTCAAGGATCCAAGCAAATTCCAGAAACTGGGCGGCCGCATTCCCCGCGGCGTGCTGATGGTCGGTCCTCCTGGCACGGGTAAAACCCTGCTGGCGCGCGCCATCGCCGGCGAAGCCAAGGTGCCGTTCTTCTCGATTTCCGGTTCCGACTTCGTGGAAATGTTCGTCGGCGTGGGTGCCTCCCGCGTGCGCGACATGTTTGAAAACGCGAAAAAGCATTCGCCATGCATCATCTTCATCGATGAGATCGACGCTGTCGGCCGCCACCGCGGTGCCGGCATGGGCGGCGGCAATGACGAGCGCGAACAGACCTTGAACCAGTTGCTGGTCGAGATGGATGGTTTTGAAGCGAACTCCGGCGTGATCGTCGTGGCCGCCACCAACCGCGCCGACGTGCTCGACAAGGCGCTGCTGCGTCCGGGCCGTTTCGACCGCCAGGTTTCCGTCGGCTTGCCCGACATCCGCGGCCGCGAGCAGATCTTGAACGTGCACATGCGCAAAGTACCTATCGGTACCGACGTGAAAGCCGATATCCTGGCCCGCGGCACCCCTGGTTTCTCGGGTGCGGACCTGGCCAACCTGGTCAACGAAGCTGCCCTGTTCGCCGCGCGCCGCAGCAAGCGCCTGGTGGAAATGATCGACTTCGAAGACGCGAAAGACAAGATTTACATGGGCCCGGAGCGTAAATCGATGATCATCCGCGAGGAAGAGCGCCGCAATACGGCTTACCATGAGTCCGGTCACGCCGTCGTTGCCAAGCTGCTGCCGAAGGCTGATCCCGTGCATAAAGTGACGATCATGCCGCGCGGCTGGGCCCTGGGCCTGACGTGGCAGCTGCCGGAACACGACAACTTGTCCGCCTACAAGGACAAGATGCTGGAAGAAATTTCCATCCTGTTCGGCGGCCGTATCGCCGAAGAGATTTTCGTGGGACAAATGTCCACCGGCGCGTCGAACGACTTCTCGCGTGCCACCAAGCTGGCCCGTTCCATGGTGACCCGCTTCGGCATGTCCGACAGCATGGGCGTGATGGTGTACGAAGACAGCGAAAATGAAGGTTTCTTCGGTGGCGCCACGAAGACGATCTCGGAAGCGACCCAGCAAAAGGTCGATGCTGAAATCCGCAACATTCTCGACAAGCAATATGCCCTGGCGCGCAAGCTGCTGGAAAGCAATCGCGACAAGGTCGAAATGATGACGAAAGCCTTGCTGGAATGGGAAACCATTGATGCCGAGCAAATCAATGACATCATGGCCGGCCTGGAGCCGCGTCCCCCGAAAGTCATTCCGCCACGCCGCAATGCGGGCGACAACGGCACGGGCGGCATTTCGCCGAACGTGACGGCGCCAGCCTGATAGTGGCCGCCCCCTGACTGGTGGCGTGCGGTAGAAAGGGTAAGGAGCGATCCTTGCCCTTTTTCGTTGGCGCGCCAGTTTTTTCCTGACGACTAAAAAGATTTACATGCGACACTATTTGCAATTCGGCCGCTTCGGCTTCAACCTGCAGGGCACGCAGGCGCTGGTGATGGGTATCCTGAACATCACGCCGGACTCGTTTTCCGATGCAGGCCAGTATCAGCACCTGGAATTTGCCCTGTCGCGCGCCGAGCAGATGATGCTTGATGGCGCCGACATCATCGATATCGGCGGCGAATCGAGCCGGCCCGGCGCGCCGCCGCTGCCCCTGCAGGACGAGCTTGCGCGCGTCATGCCGGTGCTGTACGCCCTGCGCGACTGCGGCAAGCCCCTGTCCGTCGATACCTACAAGCCGGAAGTGATGCGCGAAGCCATCCTGGCCGGTGCCGACATGATCAACGATATCAATGGTTTCCGCGCCCCGGGCGCCATCGATGCGGTGCAGGGCAGCGATTGCGCGCTGTGCATCATGCACATGCAAAGCGTGCCGGAAACCATGCAGGACCGGCCCCAGTACGAGGACGTGGTGCGCGAAGTCATCGATTTCCTGCGCGAACGGGTTGATACCATGACGGCGGCGGGCATCGAGCGCGAACGCCTGTGCATCGACCCCGGCTTTGGTTTCGGCAAGACGGTGGAGCAGAATTACGCCTTGCTGCGCGCCACGCGCCAGCTGCGCAGCGAGCTGGGCCTGCCTGTGCTGGCAGGCCTGTCGCGCAAGTCAATGGTCGGCGCCGTGACGGGCCGTCCCGTCGAGCAGCGCCTGGCCGGCAGCATCGGCGGCGCCCTTGCTGCGGTAGCGCAAGGCGCGGAAATTGTTCGTGTGCATGATGTGGCTGAAACCGTCGATGCGCTGAAGGTCTGGCGCATGGCGCATTGAGATTGTAATATTTAATATAAACAACAAAAAGAGAACACTATGACGCGTAAATATTTTGGTACCGATGGCATCCGTGGCCTGGTGGGCGTGGCGCCGATCACGCCCGATTTTGTGATGCGCCTCGGCTACGCGGCCGGCACGGTGCTGGCCAAGTCGCAGGGCAGCAAGGTGCGCCCGACGGTGCTGATCGGCAAGGACACGCGTATTTCCGGCTACATGCTGGAAGCGGCGCTGGAGGCGGGCCTGTCGGCCGCCGGCGTGGACGTGATGCTGGCCGGCCCCATGCCGACCCCGGCCATCGCCTACCTGACGCGCACGCTGCGCCTGTCGGCGGGCGTGGTCATTTCCGCCTCGCACAATCCCTATCAGGACAATGGCATCAAGTTCTTTTCCGGCCAGGGCACGAAATTGCCCGACAGCGTGGAACTGGAGATCGAAGCGGCGCTCGACGCGCCGATGGCGTGCGTGCCTTCGGAAAAGCTGGGCCGCGCCAAGCGCCTCGACGATGCGCAGGGCCGCTACATCGAATTTTGCAAAAGCACCTTCCCGAACGAGCTGGACCTGCGTGGCCTGAAGATCGTCGTCGATTGCGCGCATGGCGCCGCCTACCATATCGCGCCCCACGTGTTCCATGAACTGGGTGCGGAAGTCATCGCCATCGGCAACAAGCCGGACGGCTTCAACATCAACGCAGGCTTTGGCGCCACGGCAACGGCCGCCATGGCCGCCGCCGTCGTCGAGCATGGCGCCGATCTCGGCATCGCCCTCGACGGCGATGCGGACCGCCTGATCATGTGCGACGCCAATGGCCGTCTGTATAACGGCGACGAATTGCTGTACGTCATGGTCAAGGATCGCCTGGCGACTGGCCCCGTGGCGGGCGCCGTCGGAACGTTGATGACCAATATGGCGCTGGAAGTGCTGTTCAAGCAGCAGGGCATCGGCTTTGCCCGCGCCAAGGTAGGCGACCGCTACGTGCTGGAAGTCATGAAGGAAAAGGGCTGGACATTGGGCGGCGAAGGTTCCGGCCATTTGCTGTGCCTGGACAAGCACACGACGGGCGACGGCATCGTTTCCTCGCTGCAGGTCTTGTCCGCGCTCAAGCGCAGCGGCCAGAGCCTGGAGCAGTGCCTGTCTGAACTGGTACTGTTCCCGCAAACCCTGATCAACCTGCGCGTGGCGCCCGGTTTCGACTGGCAGAAAAATGCCGCCATGGTGGCCGAGAAGGAGCAGGTTGAAGCGGAACTGGGCGACACTGGCCGCGTACTGATCCGTGCTTCCGGCACGGAACCGCTGATCCGCGTGATGGTGGAAGCCAAGGACAAGGACAAGGCCGAGTCGATGGCGCGCCGCATTGCCGATAAAGTGGCTGCGTAAAGGCAAGCGCCGATAGTTATTTCCATCTAATTCGTCTATGGCAATTGACGAAATTGGGTGGGGGCGTTATTATCTTGTCTTCGGAGTGTGGCGCAGCCCGGTAGCGCACCTGGTTTGGGACCAGGGGGTCCAAGGTTCGAATCCTTGTACTCCGACCAAAGTCATCAGCGGGCTGTCAGAAATGACAGCCCGTTTTCTATTCCGCGCCAGCATTTCATTGCGGGCGCGCATGGATTAAAATACTGCACCTTTCCGCCCATCGTTCAACGGATAGGACAACGGTCTTCTAAACCGTGAATGGGGGTTCGATTCCCTCTGGGCGGACCAGTTTCATGCTGGCCCTTTCTCTGCGCACCGGTTCACGGCTGCGCAAACAATACCTCACTGAGCAGATACAGCAGCGGCAGCGCGCACAGCAGCGCGGAGCCCAGCGACAGCATTTTCTTGCTGGCCAGGCGCGCCAGGCGCAGCCGTTCGCGGACGGGCAAATGCTGGCGCGGCCCGCCGCGTGCGCGTGGCGGGTATGGTGGTTCGTGCATACTGGCTCCCTGGCGAGATGGATGATGCCATCGAGCATAGCGAGCATGGCCGAAACGCGGTGTAAAGAGTCGCTGGCGTGCCGCAAACGGGGCGTAAAAATGCGCGGGCGTAGGCGGACGGCGGCACCGGCGCAGGCGCGCCGGTGCCGTACCGATGATGCTTACTTTGCCTGGCGGCGGCGCGCCATCCAGCCCAGCACGCCGAGGCCGGCGAGCAGCATGGCATAGGTTTCCGGTTCGGGAATCGCGGAAACATAGGCGCGGTAATTGCTCAATCCCTTGGGCAGGCCCGCCACCGTGAAGGTGCTGCCGGCGGCCAGCGGCGCGGCCCAGTGGAAGACCAGCTCGCCCTGGCCGAAGTGGATGGCCAGGTAATCGTAGGCGGCCGCGCTGGTGAAGGAATTGACGCCGCCGCCTGCCGCCGCCGAGCTGCCTGCCGTGCAGCCCGAGGTGGCGCTGTCGCAGTAGGAGACGGCCGCGCCCAGGCTGGTGCCGAAGACACCATTGATATAGCCCTGGATGTCGGTGGGGCTTTGCGGCGTGAGATTGCCGTCATAGTATTTCACCATCAGCGCCGGTGACGGGGTATAGGTCACGGCGCTGCCGTCGATGATGAAACCGCTGGCCGGTCCCACGTCCACCCATGTGGCGGCCTGCGCCGCGCCAGCCATGAGCGTCACGGCGGCCAGCATGGATGCCCGTGTGGCAATGCTTGTTATGCTTTTCATGAAAATCCCCTTTTTATAGTGCAGTCCTTCACCGTCCCAGGGCGCGCTCCTTCCTGTCGAGGAGGTCATCCCGTCGCCCGGCTGCCTGTGCGTGAGTACGCATATGCAAGCTTACTCTTGATGTAAACTAATACAATTTAAATAATACTATTGGTAATATTGATAATATCGAGCGCGGCTATGCACAGCCTGCTATGGCGCGGTGTATGGCGGGGCGGTAGCGGCGTGCTGGACGGTGTATGCCGGCCGCGCACGCAGGGCAGCGGAAGGAAGGGAAGCTTAGTCGGGGTTGTTGCTGACGCCAAACAGGCGGTCCTTGGCATTGAGCAGTTTCTGCACCTTGGCGCCCATCTTCATCAGCTGCGCCATCGATTCGGGCGACAGGCGCTGCAAGTCGTCGAACCAGGTATTGGCCAGGTCGACCAGTTCATACATTTCACGCATGCGTTCCTGCGCGTATTGATCCACCGGTTCCGTGGCCGGCGCCAGCAGTGATTCGCGCAGCACAGTCAGCGTGGGCGCCACTTCGCGGCGGCGGCGCTCGGCGGCCACCACGCGGAAGATTTGCCACACATCGCCCAGCGAGGAAAAATACTCGCGCCGGTCGCCGGGAATGCGCGACTGGCGGATCAGGCCCCAGCCTTGCAATTCCTTCAGGCCGATGCTCACGTTCGAGCGCGAAAAACTCAGGTGCTCCGCGATTTCGTCCGCATGCAGCGGGTGCTCGGCAACAAACAACAGGGCGTAGACCTGTCCCACCGTGCGGTTGAAGCCCCAGCGGCTGCCCATCTCGCCAAAGTGGCTGACGAAGGTCAGGATCAGCGGCGTCATTTGGATGTGTTGAGTTTTCATAAGTATTTGAATTTTTTCACGGCATACTGGCGGGGTCAATTGATATATGTCATGTTTCGCAGTATTATAAAAAATATCGAATTTACAGAAATCTCTGAAAACTCAAAAAGTATACAGATGCATACCACGCCATTGTCCTTGCCCCGCTTTCTCCTTCCCCGTGTTGCCAGCCTGGTGCAAGGGGGCGCCGCCTTGCTGTGGCTGCCGCAAGCGGCCTTGCTGGCCTGGGCCGTGCAAGCCATGCAGGGCGG
>NZ_NRDQ01000078.1 GCF_002878455.1 Janthinobacterium sp. AD80 | reverse complement strand
CCGCGTCGATGGCACCGCTGAGCACGGCGCGCGTGCCGCCGGCCAGGATGGCGACGGTAACGAGGGTCGCCACGGCCCAGGCCAGCAAGCCGTGTGCCGTGTCGCGGAAGTGCACCTCATCCGTATGGATGGAGCTCCATTTCAGGCGCAGGCGCCCCGCCATGTAGCCGCCAATGCCGGACGCGGCCAGCTGCATGAAGGCCAGCCAGGCGATGGTCGACACGCCGATCGCCGTCGCGTTGAACGACCATGGCGAGACGGATGACAGGCCCAGGCCCACGCCGAGGATCAGCAGAATGAAGGACAAGGCGGCGGCCGCCGCAGCCCCTGCCAGCACGGCGCCCCAGGAGACGCCCGGGTTGTTCAAGTCCGAGACAGACAGTTGTGTAGCTTGCATGGAATTCTCCCTGTTGTGTAATGTGATGGTCTTCAGGCGTGATGGCATTCAGGCCGGCTGGCCCGTCAGCTTTTCCTTGCGCGCGGCCATTTCCTGGCCCAGCGCATCGAGGTCGACGGCCGTATGCCGCACCTTGGGAAACATGTCGCCCTCTTCTTCCTTGACGTGGTGCTCGATCTGCTCGGACAGCACCTTGACCTTGGCGTCATACAGGTCATCGGCCGGGTCCATGGCCATGATTTGCGCGATGAGCTCCTTGGCGCTGGCGTGCTCGACGATGGCTTCATCCATCAGGTCGCCATCGTGGATGGGGCGGCGCACGGCCGGATAGAAGATTTCTTCTTCCAGCTGCGTGTGCACGGTGAGTTCCTGGCAGATCTGGTCGGCCAGCTTTTTCTTGGTGGCAAAGGAGCGGTCGCTCAAGCCTTCATATTGGGCAAACAAAGCCTTCACGGCTTTATGGTCCTGCATCAATAAACTGATCGCGTTCATGGCGCCTCCTTGTTGTCGATGAGGCTAGGATGCGCCGAGGCAGCGCAGCCGTATGTGCGACGCCATACACAATATTGATTTTTAATACACGTGCTTGCCTGCCTGTCTACTTGATGCCGTGATGCCCCATCAGGTCGTACAGGGTGGGCCGGCTCACGCCCAGCAGTTCGGCCGCCTTGACGATATTGCCGTCCGCGCGGGCCA
The DNA here is from genome assembly GCF_002878455.1 of Janthinobacterium sp. AD80. Lineage (GTDB taxonomy): Bacteria > Pseudomonadota > Gammaproteobacteria > Burkholderiales > Burkholderiaceae_D > Janthinobacterium. Next base: position 14,723 of record NZ_NRDQ01000078.1, on the reverse strand, counting down.
GCGCCCGCACCATCACCCGGTATTCGGCCGCGTCGCGCGCCTGGCGCAGGTTGATGGCGTCGTCGGCCGGCGCCGCCTGGGCGCTGGCGGGCAGGCCCAGGTCGTCGGCGGCGATTTGCGGACCATCGCTCATGATGACGGCCCGCTTGATGCAGTTTTCCACCTCGCGCACATTGCCGGGCCAGCCATAGCTTTCGATCAGCTGCAGCGCGCCGGCGCTGAAATGCAGGTTGCTGCGCCCTTCGCTGGCGCAGAATTTGTTCTTGAAATGGTGGGCCAGCAGGGCCGCGTCGCCGGCCCGCTCGCGCAACGGCGGGATGCGCAGGACGATTTCGCTGAGGCGGTAAAACAGGTCTTCACGGAAACGTCCCAGTTCGGCCAGCGCCTTCAGGTCCTGGTGCGTGGCGCAGACGATGCGCACGTCGACGGCAATCTCTGCCCGGCCGCCCAGGCGCTCGATCACACGTTCCTGCAGGAAACGCAGCAGTTTCGCCTGCAGCCCCATCGGCATGTCGCCGATTTCATCAAGAAAAAAAGTGCCGCCGTGCGCCAGCTCGATCTTGCCCAGAGTTTGCCGTGCCGCCCCCGTGAAGGCGCCCCGCTCGTAACCGAACAGCTCGCTTTCCAGCAGGTTTTCAGGGATGGCCGCGCAGTTGATGGCGACAAAGCGCTGCGCATGGCGGCTCGACAGCGCATGCAAGCCCCGCGCGATCAGTTCCTTGCCGCTGCCCGAGTCGCCCAGCAGCATCACGCTGGCCGAGGATGGCGCCACCTTTTCCACGCTGCGGCACAGTTTCAGCATGCCCGGGTCGCGGCTGACGATGCCGGCCAGGGGCGAATCGGCCTGGGTTTGCAGCATGCGGCGGTTTTCCTGCTGCATGGCGTGCAGGTAGAAGGCGCGCGCGATGACCAGGCCCAGCATGTCGGCGTCGAACGGTTTCTGGTGAAAATCATAGGCGCCCAGCGCGATCGCCTTCAAGGCATGCGCGCGCTCCTGGTTGCCCGAGAGGATGATGACTTTCGTGTCCGGCGCCAGCGCGAGGATTTGCTGCAGGGTGGCCAGCCCTTCCGTGGCGCGTCCGGGTCGGGCGGCAAGCCCAGGTCCATCGTCACCACGGCCGGCTGGTGGCGCCGCACCAGCGCCAGCGCCGCCTCGCGCTCGCCCGCCAGCAAGACCTCGTAGGCGTCAAAACTCCAGTGCAGCTGCTTTTGCAGGCCGGGATCGTCTTCGATGACCAGCAGTTTTTGTTTCGCCATACGCTCACCTACTGTCAGTGGATGACGCTGCGGAAATTTGCGTCAGTCCTTGCGGATTGGCATGCGCGTCATTGAGGCGCATTTCCCCCGGCCGGTCTGCCCGCACAGGCGCATGCAGCGGCAGGATCACGCGAAACGTCGTGCCCACCTGCGGCGCGCTGCGCACTTCCAGGCTGCCGCCCACTTCGCGCAGGTATTCGCGGCTTTCAAACACGCCGATGCCCATGCCCGCCGTCTTGGTGGTGTCAAACGGCTTGAACAGCCGCTCGCGGATGAATTGCTCGCTCATGCCCTGCCCCGTATCGTCAAGCTCGACGACGGCGGTCTGGCGTTCGCGCAGCAGCCGCACGTCCACCTTGCCATCGCTGGCGGTGGCCTCGATGGCGTTCTGGATCAAATGACCGAGCACCCGTTCCAGGCGCGCGCGGTTGGCCAGCACCGTCAGTTCTTCATCGACAATTTCCAGCCGTGGCGCGGGCGCCAGGCTGGCCTTGGCCGCCACGGCCTGGCGCAGCAAGCCATCGAGGCGCAGCGGCACGGGCGCTTCCGGCGCCTCGCCGCGCGCCAGCTTTTGCAGCAAGGTCGTCATTTTCTGCACGGAATGCTCAAGCGTGCCCAGCATGTCTTGCTGGAACGCGGGATTGGCACGGTGTTTTTCGGCATTGCTGAGCAACAAGGACAGCTGGAATACCAGGTTCTTCAAATCGTGCACGATGAAGGTCGACATGCGGTTGAACGACTCGAACTGGCGCGACACCATCAGCGAATCGAGCGACTCGCGGTGCGCCAGGTAGCTGGCGGCCTGGCTGCCGGCAATCTTCAGCACGTCGCGGATTTCCCAGTTCAGGCCGATGGGCGTGCGCGGCCGCGCCAGCGCCACCAACGCAAACAGCTGGCCGTGCAGCATCAGCGGCACCAGCAGCCACACATCCGGCAGCGCCAGCAGCGCGGGCGGCAAGGCCAGGCCGCCGTACTGGCGCGGGTTCTGTTGACAATCGGCCACGTCGATCACCCAGTGGCGTGCCTCCAGGAACTGGCACAGGGACCCGGACGCCGCCTCGCTCCAGGCCGGCAGCGGCCAGTTCCAGCTGGCGGCGGGCGCGAATTGCCCCTGTTCGCGCAAAATCCACAGGGCGCCGGCGCGGCTTTCCACCAGTTGCGCCACGGCCTGTATCGTGCGTTCACCCAGCGCCGGGCCATCTTCGGACAGCGCGCGCGTAAAGCGCAGCCATTCTTCGCGGTAATCAAAGATGGCATTATAAAAATGTTTATTGATGTACACCTTGAGCTTGGCGCGCAGGCTGCCGGAAAACAGCACGCCGGCCAGCAGCAGCACCGCACCGCCCAGGTAGGCCATCTGCATCAAGGCGCCCCAGGTGCCGCCGAAGTAGCGCAAATAGTAGGCGCTGGCCGCCATCGCCAGCAGGTAGATGGCCGAGCCCAGCAAGGCGGCCGAGCGGTACAGCATCTGGCGCGAGACGGACAGGCCCAGCGCCCAGGCCGGATTGCGCGCGGCCGAGATGGCCAGCAGCGGCGCGCACAGGGCGTCGACGATGCCGCGCGCGGCCCAGATGTCGCCGTTAATCGCGCGAAACAGCAAGGCATCGCTGTACAGATAGAAATCATAGGCAAACAGGCCGCCCACGCCCAGGCAGGCAAATTTGATGCCCCAGCGCTTCAAGGGCGGCGTGTTGCGGTACCACTGTTCCACCAGCAACATGCCCAGCACGGCCAGCAGCACGCGGCAGACGCTGGCGATGTTGCGCGCCGGCAAGGGCAGCGCCAGCCAGGATGAGGCCATGGAGCACAGCCAGGGCGCCAGGGCCGTCAGGGCGATGCCGGCCAGCACCATGCGCAAACGCGCAGGCGACGGCTCGATCAGCAGCAGCAAAAACACCAGCCAGGCCAGGGTGCGCAGCATTTCCAGCGCATCGCCGGCCAGCGAGACGCGCTGGCCCAGCAGCACCAGCACCACCGTGCCCGTCGCCCACGCGCCCGTCGCCAGGCAGGCGGCCAGCAAGGCACGCACATTTTGCCGCGCGCGCCAGTTGCTGATCAAGAGCAGCGCCAGCACGAAGAAGGCCAGCGAGGCCAGGCCATGGCTGAGCGCCGCCGCGTCCGCCGCCGCCAGCCAGTCCGACTGCGCCCGCATCATCGGCTACCCTTGCCAAACAGCACCACCTGCACCGTATCGAGCAGGATCAGCAAGTCGAGGAACAGGCTGTTATTTTTTACATAATACAAATCGTATTGCAGCTTTTGCACGGCATCCTCGATGGAGGCGCCATATTGATAGCGCACCTGCGCCAGCCCCGTGATGCCCGGCTTGATGCTGTGCCGAATGTTGTAGTACGGAACCTGTTCCTTGAGCTGCTCGACAAAATAGGCGCGCTCGGGCCGCGGCCCCACGAAACTCATCTCGCCGCGAAACACATTGAGCATCTGCGGCAGTTCGTCGATGCGCAGCGTACGGATCAGCTGCCCCACGCGCGTGATGCGCGCATCGTTGGCCAGCGCCCAGACCGGCGTGCCGTCGCGCTCGGCGTCACGCCGCATGCTGCGAAATTTCAGCACCTTGAACGGCATGCCGTCGCGCCCCACCCGCTCCTGCTGGTAAAACACGGGGCCGCCATCTTCCAGGCGGATGCAGATGGCCGTCAGCAGCATCACCGGCAGCGCGGCCAGGCAGATGACGCCGCTGGCGGCCAGGTCGAACAGCCGCTTCGAGGCGGCGCGGAAAAAGCTCTGGTCGAAGCCGCCGCCATAGATTAGATAGCTGGGCTGCAAGGAATCGATGCGGATCTGGCACGCTTCGCGCTCGAAAAAAGTGGCCGCGTCGATCACCTTCACGCCGCCCAGCGCGCATTCAAGCAATTGCTTGACGGGAAACGCGCCATTGCGCCGGTCGCTGACGGAAACGACGATTTCATGCGCATCGTGGCGCTGGGCCATGGCCAGCAGCGACGCTTCGGCGGGCAGCAGGGCCGAAGCCGGCACACAGCGTTGTTCGCCAGCCACGTCGATGCAGCCCACCACCGTGAACTGGTGGAAACCGATCTTGCTGGCCGCCAGCTCCATGCATTCGCGCGCCAGCGCCCCGCCGCCGATCAGGATGAGCCGCCCCTCCATCAGCGCCGATTGCGACGACTTGAACACCACCAGGCGCGCCAGCAGCACGCCGATGGCCCCCAGGCCAAAGATCAGCACGCCTCCACGTCCAAAATGCAGGGCGGGAATGAAGCGCACCAGCAAGCTCAGCACCGCAAAGCCCAGCGCGAACGACGGCAGGATGCGCAACAAGGTGTCGCGGATATCGTCGCGCGAGCGGTGCTGGTACATGCCCAGCGCACTCATGCTGAAAACGATGACCAGGGCAAAGATCAGCGACGACAGATAGACCTCGCCCACGCGCACCAGGCGGCTGCTGTCCGCCAGCCAGAGCAAGGATGTCAGCGTGGCCGACAGCAGCAGGATCATGATTTCCAGCAGCAGCAAGACAAACGCTGTTTTCGAGACGTAATGGCTGAAGATACGGATCATGGGTCCCCCTGCGGCAAGAAACAAGCCGAGCAGCGGCACCGCGCGCAAGGCGGTCTGCTACCGGTCTTGCCATCATGGCGGACTGTTCCACGCAGACATTGATGCGTCACAAGCTGCGGCCCCGACTATCTGTCGTCGGCAGAATTTATCTCAACACATTACCGATTGATGTGAAATGCACTATAGTATGCTTCCCCTAAAAGAGATAAATGTCATGAAATTTGATGTAGCGATTGTCGGCAGTGGCCTGGCGGGTTTATCGGTTGCACTGCATTTAGCTGAAACGCGCACCGTCGCGATCATTTCCAAACGCGCGCTGCAGGATGGCGCCAGCAACTGGGCGCAAGGGGGCATCGCGGCCGTGCTGGACTCGGGCGACAGCCACCAGCAGCACATCGAAGACACCCTGATCGCTGGCGGCGGCCTGTGCGACGAGAGCGCCACGCGCTACATCGTCGAGCATGGCCGCGAAGCGATCGAATGGCTGATCGAGCAAGGCGTGCCCTTCACGCGCGATGCGTCGGCCGAACTGGGCTTCCACCTGACCCGCGAAGGCGGCCACAGCCAGCGCCGCATCATCCACGCGGCCGACGCCACCGGCCACGCCGTGCAAGTGACCCTGGAAGAAAAAGTCCGCGCCCACCCGAACATCAGCCTGTTTGAACACCATTGCGCGATCGACCTGATCACCTCCGACAAGCTGGGCATGAAACCCACCCAGCGCAATGCGCAGCCGCATTGCCACGGCCTGTATGTGCAGGATGAGCAAACTGGCAAGGTGCTGACCTTTGCCGCCGAGCACACCGTGCTGGCCACGGGCGGCGCCGGCAAGGTGTATTTGTATACCACCAATCCCGACACGGCCAGCGGCGACGGCATCGCCATGGCCTGGCGCGCCGGCTGCCGCGTGTCGAACATGGAATTCATCCAGTTCCACCCGACCTGCCTGTACCACCCGTACGCCAAATCCTTCCTGATTACCGAAGCCATCCGTGGCGAAGGCGGCTTGCTGAAACTGCCGCCGGAAGCGGGCGCGGCAGCGGGCACGCGCTTCATGCTGGCCCATGATGAGCGGGCCGAGCTGGCGCCGCGCGACGTGGTTGCGCGCGCCATCGACTTCGAGATCAAGAAACGCGGCCTCGACTACGTGCACCTGGACATCAGCCACAAGCCGGCCGAATTCCTCATCGAACATTTCCCGACCATCTATGCGCGCTGCCTGGAACTGGGCATCGACATCACCAAGCAGCCGATCCCCATCGTGCCCGCCGCCCACTATACGTGCGGCGGCGTGGTGACGGACCTGTCCGGCCGCGCCGACCTGCCGGGCCTGTATGCGGTCGGCGAAACAGCCTGCACCGGCTTGCATGGCGCCAACCGCCTGGCCTCGAACTCCTTGCTGGAATGCATCGTCATCGGCCGTGCCTGCGCGCAAGATATCGAAAGCAAGGAAAAACTGGGCACGCCCTACCTGCCCGACTGGGATGAAAGCCGGGTCACGGATGCCGATGAAGAAGTGGTGATTGCCCACAACTGGGACGAGCTGCGCCGCTTCATGTGGAATTACGTGGGCATCGTGCGCACCACCAAGCGCCTGGAGCGGGCCCAGCACCGCATCGCCCTCTTGAAGGAAGAGATCGACGAGTACTACCGCAACTTCCGCATCACGCACGACTTGCTGGAATTGCGCAATCTGGTCGACGTGGCCTCGATGATCGTCAACAGCGCCCTGTCCCGCCGCGAAAGCCGCGGCCTGCACTTCAGCCGCGATTATCCGGAGACCTTGCCGAAAGCCATCGCCAGCGTGCTGACGCCGCCGCATCGCTAATGTTACGCCGCCGTCCCCGCCTGGGTGCAAGCCGATAGCACCACCAAATCCACAGGCAAGGAGCCGGGGTCGCACCCTGAGGGTACGACCCCAGTCCTTGCCTTGGGTTAAATATGGCGCATCACTGCTGCGGCATCTGAAACGCGATCCCATCTTCCGTATAAGAAAACTCTGCAGACGCTCCCGTACACTCGCCCTGCGCCACATCGGCTACATAGCGGCATTCGCTTTCCAGGCTGCCATCCTCGCGCCAGTGCCGGGTCCAGCCGTGGCGCTCGCCATCCACATACTCGATCAATTGACGAGGCTTGCCATTCGCATGCCAGGAACGCAGCGCGCCCTCCTCGCGGCCGCCCTCGTTCCACTGTTTCTGCACCATCAATATGCCGGCCCGGCTGTAGCGCTGTTCGCTGCGCAATACGAAGTGGCCGCTGTGGCTGCGCTTGCTGGCCACTGTGCCATCCGGGTAATATTCGACGCTGTCGCCGGCCGGCTTGTCGTCCACGTACTGTGTGGTGCGCTGCACCTTGCCATCCGGGAAATAGCCGGTGCTCGGTCCTGACTGGATGCCATTCTCGTAGCGGCTGCGGCTTTCCACGCTGCCATCCGGATAGAACAACAGCAGCTCGCCTTCCGTCTGGCCCTTGACCTGGGTCACGCGCGTGCGCAGCTTGCCGTCTTTATCAAACGACTCCACCACGCCATCGGCGCGGGCGCCGCTTGCGTACTGGCTGGCCTCGTTCAGCTTGCCCGTCTTGTGATAGGTGCGCTGTTCGCCTTCCTGCACGCCATTGCGCCACGTATTGCGCATGGAAATCTTGCCGTCGGGGTAATACAGCGTCTGCGTACCCTGCTGTACGCCGCGCCCATCCTGCTGCACCTGCATTTCCAGCTGGCCATACGGGTAATACATGCTGTAGTTGCCCACCAGCTTGCCGCGCAGGTAATCGCGATCGTTGACCTCGCCTACCAGCCGCTTCGGTTCGCCTTCGCGCGCGTGGTAAATCTCCACTTTCCAGGTGCCTGGTGTCTTGCCTGGCGGCAGCGGCAGCACCAGCGCGTAGCGCGCCTGATCCATTTCCTCGCCGCGCGACAGATTGTGGTTCAGGTACAGGCGCGCCTTGCCGTCGGCACAGTGCGCATCGCAGCCGCGCAGCATGTGTATGACGGGAATGGCCTCGACGCCAGCCCGATCTGGCGCGGGGCAGGCATGCAGGCGCACGAGCAAGGGATTGCTGTCGCGTACCATGTTGGCCAGCTCGACCTTCATGACGCCATACTGCTCCTCGCTCAATCCGAGCGAGCCGGCATCCATGCGCAGCTGCCGGCCGCCGCAGCCCGTGTCATCGGCCACGCTCAGCACGTCGCCGCCGATATTGGCGGGCGCGGCCTGGATGGCCGTGACCACTTGCCGCTGCACGATCTCGGCATGGGCCAGCGCCGGCAACAGCAGCATGGCGCCAAGCCAGTGCTTCAATTCAACGGGCGCCATGCCTGCTCCTTGCGCTCCAATTCCGGCGAGCGCAGCGTGTCCGCGCATACACCCTGTGCCTTGCCTGCCACATATTTGCATTCATTCTTCACGCTGCCATCCTCGCCCCAGCTGCGGCTCCAGCCGTCGCGCTGGTCGTTAATGTACTCGATCGCCAGTTCGGGCTTGCCATTGGCATACCACGAGCGCGACGTGCCCTGTTCGCGCAGCTGCTTGTCCCAGTTTCGCTCCAGCACCAGCACGCCTTGCTGGGTGTAGCGCTGCACCTTGAGCAGCGCGCCATTGCCCGCATACTGCTGGCGTGTTTGTACCTTGCCGTCAGGATAAAATTCCAGCGCCTCGCCCGTCGGCAAGTCATTGAGCATTGTCATGGTGGAGCGCACGGCGCCATCGGGATGGTAATAGGTCGCCAGGCCATGGAACTTGCCCTTGCTCATTTGCGTACGGCTGGAAATTTTACCGTCTGGGAAATACGTAATGAGTTCGCCTTCCAGTTTGCCATCGCGCAAGGTCTGGCGTGTCCTCAGCTTGCCGTTCACGTCAAAGGTGTCGACAGTACCGTCAACCTGGCCGCCATGGCGAAATTCCACGGCTTCGCGCAGCTTGCCCGTGCTGTGATAGCTGCGCTGTATCCCTTCCGGCATGCCGTCGCGCCATTGGCTGCGCGACTCCAGCGTACCGTCGGGATAATAGCTGCTGGCCACGCCCTGCTGCCGGCCCCTGGCATCCTGCGGCACCTGTTTTTCGATCTGGCCGTCCGGGTAGTAATAAGTGTAGCCGCCCACCAGGCGGCCCGACACGTAATCGGCGGCATCGACCTGGCCCGCCAGCCTTACCCTGCCGCGCTGTACCGTGCTGAGCACCGCTACTTCCCACGTGCCCGGCAGCTTGCCTTTCGGCATCGGCAGCACCAGCACGTAGGGCGCCCTGCGCTTTTCTTGCGGGAACAGCTTTTCATCGAGATACAAGCGCGCCCTGCCGTCGGCGCAGGCGCCCGGGTCGCAGCCCGCCAGCTTGCGGATCACGGGCACGGCCGCCTCGCCCGTCTCGCCCGCCGGGCATTGCGCCAAGGTGACCAGCAGCGGCGTCCTGGCGCGGATGCGTTCGGCAAGCTGTGCTTTCATCTCCTCGTATTGCTTGTCATCCATGCCCACCGAGCGCGCGTCCATGCGCAGCTGCCTCCCGCCGCAAGCGGTATCAAAGGCTACCGTCAGCACGTCGGCGCCTTCGCTATCCTGTTCGGCAGCGATGGCTGCCAGCACCTGGCGCTGCACGATCTCCGCCTGCGCCAGGCCCGGTGCCAGCAAGGAAGCGCTTATCAGCGCACTTAACATCTTGATTTTCATGTGATTCCCTCATTCTTCCGGCGAGACACGCACTTCGGCCGGTACAAAGCTGACCCTGCCATTGCGGTAGCGCACCAGCACTTCCGCCTTGGCATCCTGCAACTGGCCATGCTTGACGGCCGGCAAATAAGTCCAGCGCTGGATGCTATCGAGGATGACCTTGTTCAACTGGGGTTCCATCGGCAATTGCGCCGCCGCATACGTCAGGGTGCCATCGGCGGCAATCGACAGGGTCAAACGATTTTCGCCCGTCGCCTGCTCTTCATCGAGCGCGCCATAGCCCACCGTCGTCATCGTCTCGCGCAGCACGCTGGCAGGCTGATCCGGCAACGGCGGCAAGGCCTTGAGTTTTTCCGCCAGCAGCGCGCCATCGGCCAGCGCCTTGTCCCAGCGCTTCTCGTAGGGACCCGCCTGGACCATGCGCAGCACATTGGCGGCCCGCGACATGCGCTCGGCGGTGCGCACCGCGCCGTTGTCGGCCGGTTCACCCGGTTCCGTCGGCATGGCGTTTTCCACCGCATAGCGGTATGCCGTCAACTGCGCCAGCGCCACCAGGTTGACGGCATCTTGCTCATCGCCGCCGCGCATCAGGGCCGTGGCGGCGATGCCCAGCCAGGCCACGCCATCGGTCGGGTGTGCCCACACGGCTTGCTCGAAATACTGGCGCGCCGCCTGCGGTTCGTTCAGGCTCAGGTGCATGCGCCCCATGGCAGCGGCCGCCAAGTGGTCGAGCGGGTCGGCCAGCAGCTGATCCTGATAAGTATCGGCCAGCTTGGAATCGTGGCCTGGCATCGCTCCCAGCCCTTCCATCAGGGTGGTGCGCAGCCGCGCGCGCGTGGCGTCGCCTTGGTAGCTGGATGACTTTTCCTGCGCCGAACGGTACAACAGTTGCAAACCGCGCGTGACGGCGCCATCGTCGCCCTTGCTGACTGCCTGCGACAGGCTGCGCACGGCCTTGCGCGCGTCCGACGGCAGGTAGCCGCCTGTCTTGCGCTGGCGCCAGCCGAACACTTCCAGGCCAGCCGCCTGCTTGGCTTGCGCCTGCAGGCGTGCCCTGTTGCTGCTTTCATCAGAGGACGAGATCCAGGCCGTAAAGCCGATCAGGAACAGTACGATCAGCAGCACCACCACGGCCCAGCCTTTACCTGTGATGCCCCCGCCCGTGTTGCCGGCTAATGGGATGGAGGGGATGGAAACAGGCGCCTGGCCCGGCGCCGTGCGGCGCGTGCTGCGCGGCTGCGGCTGGGACCGCGATTGCGACTGCGCCAGCATCTGCTGCTGGGCAACGACGGACGCCTGCGCGGCCGCACCGATGACCTTGTCGCGCGCGCAGGCCGCGCAGCCGAGGCCCGCGAAATGCTGGTGCTCGGCATTGACGCCGCACACCACCAGCTTGCCGCCGCTGCGCTGCGCATAGCCGCGCAGCAACTGCGCCCAGTCCGCCGCCGATGGCCGCTGCGGCTTCGGCGATGGCGAAAACGCGCGGTCGAACATGGCGCGCAGTTCGGGCGGCATCAGCGCATGGCCGCTGGTGGCGTTGGGCGCCAGCTGCTTGTGGCGCTTGATCCCATACGCATAGCAGCCGTCGCGGATGCGCCCGGGAATATCGGTCGCCACTTGCACATTGGCGGGCCGCCCGCTGTACGGGTGGATGCCAAAATTGAGCAACTGGAAGATGACGACGGCCAGGGCGAAGCGATCCTGCGCCATTTCCGCGCCGGCCGGCATGCCTTTGCGCTGGAATTCCGGCGCCAGGTAATCGACGGTGAACTGCTCCGCAGGAAAGCGCTCCGCATGGCCCTGGATGCTGAAGCCGTCGCAGTCGAGCATGGCGATATACAGCGAATCGCGGTAAAAACGCAGATTCACGGGTTTCAGGTCGACCACGTAATGCTGCTGCTGGTGCAAGGCATCGATGACGGCGGCCAGATTGGCGGCCAGGGTCAACTTGGGGCCAAGCCCCGTGGGCAAGCCGGCCGCGCGCGCCTGGCGCTCCTGCAAGACCTGCTCCAGCTCGGCCGTCTGCGCCATGTCCAGCAAGGGCATGACGAAGCCCGCAAAGCCGCCCTGGCCGTCGAACACGGCCGCCTGCGGCCAGGCGATCTGCACGTAGCGCTTGCCGTTTTCCAGCTGGTCGGGCAATTCGGGGGTCAGCTCCAGCATGGCTTCGAGCTTGCGCCGGTTGGCGGCCCGGTCCAGGTGCGGATGGTACAGCTTGGCTACCTGCGCGGGCGCGCCCGGCAGCAGATACACGCTGCCCGCGCCGCCGCTCTTGATGAGTTTACCCAGCACCAGGCTGCGGACTTTATTCAGCCAGATTTTTCCACCCGGACTCAGGCCCGGTGCCACGCCCTGCTTCTGGCTCATGGACGCATGGCCAGCAGCAGGGTCTTGTCATCGCCCGTGATCTGGTGCGTGCGCGGGTCGGCCAGGGTGGAGGCCAGCGCCGTATTGCCCAGCTCGACACTGTCGACCGTGCGCAGATAGCCTTGCACGGCATCCATGAACGGCGCGTACAGGGCACCGTTATTCTTGCTCATGGCAAAAGGCATGCAGCCATCGGACATCAGCACGACGCCGCGCACGGCGTGCGGAATCGCAAGCAGGCGCAGCTGTTCGCGCCAGCGTTCGCCGCTGATAAAGTAGGTTTCGTTCGCGTATTCGCCGTTCGCGGGCAGCGAGATCAGTTCGCCGCCGTCCGGCAACTGCACCACGCCCAGGCCATCGCCCAGGTGGAAAAAGAAACCGTTGTCGGCGCCCATGACCACGCCCACCACGGTAGTGGCGTAGTCATCGAGGGTGGCATTGGCGGCACTGGCAATGTCATCCAATGCGGCGCGGACCTGCGCCAGGGTGCCCGCCAAGGCGCCGTCATGCAAATCCTGCACGCTGGCGCCCTGCTCCAGCCGCCCGGCCAGCGCCAGTACGCTTTGCTTCGCCACAAACTGCGCGCCCTGCTCGCTCAGCCTGGCCGAACCGGCGCCATCGCAGACGATGGCCACCAGCACGCCGTTGACTTCCGCATGCGCGTGCGCGTCCTGGCAAGCAATATTGTTGTCCAGGTGCGCCTTGCCCGTGACGGACGCGCCAAACACGCGCCAGGTATCCTGTGTTGCCTGCACTGCGGCCATCGATCAGGTGCTCACGACAGACCAGCCGTCCGTCGAGGCCAGCTGGGCCTGCGCACCGGGGCGCGATTGCGACACCACCTGCATGCTGGCGCTCAGCCACAGGAACAGTTCACGGAACTGCAGGCCTTTCAGCTGCTTTACGCCCCGCTCGCCCCGGCTGGAAAACCGGCCAAGGGAATCGATATTCGCGTTGTCGCCCACGGCAATCGGGAAGATCGCCACCTTGTTCGACTGTTCCGCCGCGCGCGCCTGCTCGGCGCCGCGCTGCCAGCGGTCCGTCGGCTCGCCGTCGGACATCAAAAACAGCCATGGCCGCGTGTACGCCACACCGGCCTGGCGGAAGCGCTGCTTTTCCTGCTCAATTTCCGCCAGCGCCAGTTCCACGGCCGCGCCGGTCGGCGTGGTGCCATTCGCGGCCAGGAGGGGCGCCGTGAAATCCATGGCGTCGCACCAGTTGCTGGCCACTACGGCTTCATCGTGGGCGCCATATTGAATCACCAGAATGCGCACGCGCTTGGAAGCGATCACGTCGGACTTGAGTTCCTGTTCCAGCAAGGCCATGCCTTCGTTCAGCAATGAGACGGGCTCGCCGTCCATGCTGCCGGAGCAGTCCAGCACGAGCACCAGCGGCGTGCGTTGTTCGGTGTTGTCGACCAGGGCGACGTCGGGAATCATTATTGAACTCATGGGCAATCAGTAAATGTGAAATCGGACATAGTGCGAATCTTACATCATGGGCGGGAATTTCCCGCGCGAGATTGCACTGGAACAAGATTTGCTTGGCGCCAAGCTGGCACCAGCTGCCACACCCGCGCCCCCTGAGCGGCCACGCAAAAAATCCATCGCCATCTCATTCGGATGAATGATGCGCGGCGCCGCCCCCTTGCCTAGACTGGCTCCAGCCTCACGCCCCGCCCGACCGGGCGCGCGCCAGGGGCGATCAACCATCGAGGGACGACATCATGAAAACCATCATTCTGAGCACATTATTGGGCCTGGCCGCCACCTGCCTGGCGGCGCACGCGCAAACCCTGCCGCAAGATAAAACCGTCGAAGTGCCGGGCCATTCCTTGCGCATCGAGGTGCCAGCCCAGCCGCGCTACATGATGCGCGACGACTTCCTGCCATTCGCTGGCACCTATGACCTGTCGAATGGCGACACCCTGCAGCTGCGCCGCAGCGGCACGCTGATGTATGCGCGCATCGGCAACCAGGACGAGCACCGCATCGTCGCCGCCGGCCGCAACGCCTTTGTCGCGCTGGACCGCCAGCTGAAGGTGCGCATCGATCATCATGCCGACGGCAGCGTGGGCGGCGAACTGGTGATGGTGGTGCCGGCGCGCCAGCTGGCGGACGGCACGACGCAGGGCGAACACGTAGCTTCGCTGGCTTTCCCGGGCCGCTGACAGGCAGGCCGGGGCCAACAGCGCCATGGGCAATCCGCTGACAGCGCGGCAGGAAGCACTGATCGCCCGGCTGTATGACGCCGCGCTGGATGACGCCCTGTGGCCGCAGCTGTGCCGCGACCTGGCCGAGGCGTTTGGCGGCGCCGGCGACACCAGCCTGATCCTGCAAAGCGACAGCGGTGCGCAGCTGCTCAATCCGCTGGGGCAGTTCGGCAAGGACGCCACCAGCGCCTATGAAAGCTACTACTGGCGCCACGACATCTGGGCGCAACTGGCCTACCGGCTGGGCGTGGGCCAGGTGCACGGCAGCGCAGAGCACATCCGGCCGCGCGAGTTCAAGCGCACGGAATTCTATGCCGACTTCTGCCGCCCGCATGACCTGTACCACGTTATCGGCGCCGTCTTGCCCATGGCGCCAGGCGAAGTGGCCCTGCTGGGCGTGCACCGCCAGCGCGCGCGGGGACCGTTTGCGGACAGTGCGCTGTTGCAGATGCAATTGCAGGCCCTGCTGCCGCACCTGCAACGCGCCCTGCGCGTGCGCACCCGCCTGGCGCAAAGCGGCATGCAGGAACGCACCACGCGCGCCGCGCTCGACGCGCTCGGCACGGCGGTGCTGCTGGTAGACAGCCGGCTGGAGGTGGTCTACGCCAACGCCAGCGCGCTGGCCCTGTTCGGCCCCGGCCTGGAGCGCAGCCTGCACATCAGCGGCAGCGGCCACGGCAG
>NZ_NRDQ01000077.1 GCF_002878455.1 Janthinobacterium sp. AD80 | reverse complement strand
GACGCGCCGGCCGCGCGCGCCGCCGACAGCGCATCGCGCGTGCCGGCCGCCATGAGTTTCCAGACGGAAGAAATCAAGCCCGTTGTTCTGGACTTGAGGAAATAAGATGGCCGCAAGTTTGCGCAGTCTGCAAATCCGGCAGACTTTGATCCTGATCGTCCTGACGATCGTGTATTTGTGCTTCGAGTTGGGCTTCAATGCCCGCCTGCTCGACGTGGTGGGTGGCAACGTCAAGCCGGAAGACGTGGAAGGCGTGGAGTTTTATGGCCGCAGCCTGTCGGGCATCGCCGCCGCGCTGGTGGTGCTGCAGCTGATGTGGCGCCGGCGCCTGAAAAATGGCGGCAAGGGCGGCAGCGGCCCCGGCTGGTTGAAGATCATCGTCTGCTGCGTGGTCACGGCCGGTGTCGTCTTCGGCGTGCTGAAAACCACGGTGAACGTGCTGGTCAATACGCGCGATGCGGAATTTCGCCGCATGGCCTTCAATACCACCTTGCTGCAGCGCTCGCTGGTAGGCGGCAGCTTGCAACTGCAGGGCCTGGTCGACGATCCCACCCTGTTCGCGAAACCGGAAGGCAAGTCGTTCCTGGCGCTCTTCCCCTTCCTGGCCGTGTCCGTCAAGCACCTCGATGAGCGCATGGGGCCGGCCAAGGAGCAATTGGTGCGCGCCAATGTGCGCCAGGTGGCCGGCGGGCCATCCGGCTACTATGACAAATACCAGGAGGCCATGCGCGAACTGGCCGGCAAGTGGGAATTGTATGCGGGCATCATTCCCGATAGCGATGCCGGCTTGCGCGCCAAGCAGCAATCGTCGTGGGAAGAATACCGCAACAGCCTGTCGCGGCGGGGCTGGCAGCCGCATTCGGTGCCGATGCGGCGCCAGGCGGCCGTGGTCAGCAATGTGCGCAAGAAAGTGCCCGTGCCCGCGAACTGGAAAACCGACGACGAGCGGGGCTTCCGCGCCGCCGTGAAGCGCCGCTACACGGCCGAGGCGGCCAGCAAAGGCGTCACGCTGCGTGGCGAACGCATCCCGCCGGGCCTGCCGTTTGCCGCCTTTGTCGCCCGACCGGGCGTGCAGGCGGAATTGCGCGACGCCTTGAAATTGCCGGCCGGCGCCACGGTACAGGCCGCGTATGCGAATCCGGCCGAGTTCGGCCGTCTGTTCGACCAGTTCCTCGACCGCCAGACGGCGGAAAAGCTGGTGGAGTACCGCGCCAGCCGCACGGATTTCGAGCCGGGCGGCAGGTTCTTCCACGAGGGCAAGGAAGCGGCGCGCGCCGCCATCGTGCCGCCCGTGGCCCTGTTCTTCTCGCTGCTGGGCGCCATCGGCCACTTCTCGAAATTGCTGTACCTGATCGCCACCGTCGTATTATTGCTGCTGGCCATGCGCCGTGGCGAGCAGGCCGGGGCCGATGGCCAGCTGAGCCGCCGTTCCGCCTGGATTGCCACGGGCGTGCTGGCGACGGCCTTCGCGGGCACCTGGGGTATCTTGTCGGTGCTCGACAATAACGTCACGCGCAGTGAGCTGTTTACGCAAATGCTGGACTGGACGCGCCAGCCCGAGCCCGACAGCACGCGCTGGAACATCGCTGGCAAGGCCATTCTCGCCAATATCACGCACGTGGTGGCCGTGGGCCAGGGCTACAGCTACCCCGTCAACGAAGCGATCCGCATTCATGTTTTGCAAGGAATTCACTATGGCTATCATCCGGGACAAAAATAAGGCGGCCGCGCTGGCCATGCTGCTGTGCATGGTCAGCACGGCCGTGCACGCCGATTGCCAGGGCATGAAGGTCCACGCCCACCGCGGCGCCGGCAATGCGCCGGAAAACTCGCTGAGCGCCCTGCGCAACACCTATTTCGGCACCTGGGACGGTGTCGAGACGGATTTGCAATTGCTGGGCGACGGCAACTGGGTCGTGCACCACGACCTGTTGACGGGCAGGGTGGTCGATACGGGCTCGCCCCGTACCGTGAAACAATTGACGGCGGACGACTGGCGCGCCGCCAGCATGAAGAACCGTGGCGTGGCCACGCCGGAAACGCCGCCCTTCGTCACCGATATTGCCGACCTGGCCACGGCCTTTCCCGGCAAGACCTTGAATGCGGAAATCAAGGATGTCGTGCCTTCGTGTGCGCCGATCGGCGCGCTGGTGGCGCAATTGCGCGGCGGCATCAAACACGGCAACTGGTTTTTGACCTCGGGCGTGCCGAACAACCTGGCATGCGCGCGCCGCGCCGACCCGCAGGGCTACCTTGGCTTGCTGGTGTTTGACGCGCGCAATGCGCAGGCGGCCGGCACCAACCGGGTCAGCCGTTACCTGGCGAAAAATGCCCGCGCGCCCAAGCTGGACAAGCCCTGGCTGCAGCGCGTGCAAAAGCAGATCGGCATGCCCGTTGGCGTGCACGTGGATGCGCGCAGCCTCGACGCGAATCCGAACCTGCTGGCCGACGCGGCCACCCTGAACATGCCCGTCTTCGTCTACGCCGTCGATGGCGACTCGGCCCTGGCGGCGTCCTTGCTGCGCGCCCAGCAGCGCAGCCACCGCTGGCCCAGCGGCGTGATTCTCGACGGCAATCCCGAGACCTTTTGCGGCATGCTCAAATAAGTTTTTCCCTGGTCTGTTGCGCGGCCATTTTGCCGTGCAGCAGACGCCATTCCCTTGCTCTGCACGGCAGCGTTTGCCAGTTCGCATCGGGCCGATTCTTGCGCCTTGCCTGTGCATTTTCTGCCTGTTTTTTGCGCACCGCAACATCGATAATGTTTGCATCAGGAGCGCCGCTGGCTTATAAATGTAATCGATTACATTTTATTGAAGAGCACCATGCCAGCAGCCGTTCCTTCGCCGTTACCGACTGAAACCGTCTCCATCAGCGCCGTTGCCGCGCATGCGGGGGTGTCGGTGGCCACTGTCTCGCGCGTGATGAATGAGCAGAGCGGGGTACGGGCGCCCACGCGTGACAAGGTGCTGGCGTCGGTGGCCGCGCTCGGCTACCGCATGAACCACCTGGCGCGCAGCCTGCGCACGGCCGAGAGCCGCATGCTGCTGACCATGGTGCCCGACGTGGGCAATCCGTTCTATGCGCAGATCGTGCGCGGCATCGACACGGTGGCGCGCGAGCATGGCTATTTCGTCTTGCTGTGCGACACGGGCGCCGACGCCGGGCGCGAGCGCTCGTATTTCGACTTGCTGCGCATGCACCGCGCCGATGGCGCCATCTGCCTCGATCCGGACACGGTGCAGCATGCGCTGTCGCATGAGTCCGCCAGCCTGCCATGGGTGGCGTGCTGCGAATTCGACCCCGGCGTGGCCGTGCCGTATGTCGGCATCGACAACCACCGCGCTGCGTCGGACGCCGTCGCGCATCTGCTGGCGCGCGGCCACACGCGCATCGGCCTGATCAATTCGGACGAGCGCTACCTGTACGCGCGGCAACGCCAGCAAGGCTACCTGGACACGCTGGCGGCGGCCGGCCTGCCCGTGCAGCCGCAGTGGGTGCACACGGTGCAAAGCCTCGACTATGCGGCCGGCACGCAGGCGGCGCTGGACATGATGGCGCAGCCCGATGCGCCGACGGCCATCTTTGCCGTCTCCGACACCCTGGCCATCGGCGTGCTGAGCGCGCTGCGGCAGCTGGGCAAGCGCGTGCCGCAGGACGTGGCCGTGATCGGCTTCGACGATATCGCCATTGCCGCGCAGATCGATCCCGGCCTCACGACGATTGCGCAACCGATGCGCGAGCTGGGCGAGACGGCGGCGCGCCTGCTGCTGCAACGGCTGGCGGACCCGGCGGCCAGTGTGCCTGGCGTGCTGCTGCAACACCAGTTAATTTTGCGAGGGAGTGCATAGTGAGCGTTGCCGTCGGTTTTGAAGGGGTCTGCAAGGATTTCGGCCCCGTGCGCGTCCTGCATGGCGTCAGTTTTACCCTGTCGCCGGGGCGCGTGTATGGCTTGCTGGGCGAAAATGGCGCCGGCAAGTCGACCCTCATGAAAATTCTCGCCGGCTACGAAGGCGTGAGCGAAGGGCAATTGCTGATCGATGGCCAGCCCCAGCGCTTTGCCAGTTCGCGCGCGGCGGAGTCGGCTGGCATCGTGCTGATCCACCAGGAATTCAACCTGGCCGAACACCTGACGGTGGCGCAAAACATGTTCTTGGGCCATGAAAAGACGCGCGGCTGGCTGTTGGACGAGGCCGCCATGGGGGAAGAGGCGTCGCGCTATCTGAAACAGGTGGGCCTGGACGTCTCGCCCGATACAAAAATCCGCGACCTCATCGTCGCCGAGAAACAGCTGGTGGAAATCGCCAAGGCCCTGTCGCGCCGCGCCCGCTTCCTGATCATGGATGAGCCGACCGCCACCCTGACGTCTTCGGAAACCCAGCGTTTGTTTGCCGTGATGGCGCAGCTGAAAGCGGACGGCGTGACCATCCTCTACATTTCCCACAAGCTCGATGAAGTCGAGCGCAACACGGACGAGGTCATCGTCATGCGCGACGGGCGTTTTGTCACGCGCGAGCCGACGGCCAGCCTCACGCGCCAGCAGATGGCGAACCTGATGGTGGGACGCGAATTGTCCGACATGTTCCCGGCCAAAGTGGCGCTGGCGAAAGACGCTCCCGTGTTGCTGAAAGTGCAGGGCTTGTGCGTGCCCGGCTGGGCGAAAGAGCTGTCGTTCGAGGTGCGCGCCGGCGAGGTATTGGGCTTTGCGGGCCTGGTGGGGGCGGGGCGCACGGAATCGTTCGAGGCCTTGCTGGGCTTGCGTCCGCGCAGCGCGGGTGTGATCCATCTCAATGGCCAGCCCGTGGATATCCGCACCCCCAAGCAAGCCATGCAGCACGGCATGACGTATCTGAGCGAAGACCGCAAGGGCAAGGGCTTGCACGTGAACCTGGGCTTGCGTGAAAACCTCACCATGATGACGATGGAGCGCTATGCGCGGCCGTGGCTCGATGTGGCAGGGGAAAAAGCGGCGCTGGCCAAGGCCGTGGCGGACTTCAATATCCGCACGGGCGACCTGGACAGCCGCGCGCGCATGCTGTCGGGTGGCAACCAGCAAAAGCTGGCGCTGGCGAAATACCTGCACTCTGACCCGCGTGTCGTCGTGCTGGACGAGCCGAGCCGTGGCGTGGACGTGGGCGCCAAGCGCGACATATATTTCCTGATCCACCGCCTGGCCGCCGAAGGGCGTGCCGTGATCGTGATTTCATCCGAACTGATCGAATTGATCGGCCTGTGCCACCGGGTCGCCGTGATGCGCGCCGGCACCTTGCAGGCCACCCTGTCTGCTGACCACCTGACTGAAGAGGAGTTGATTGCCCATGCAACCGGCACGCACTGATACGAGCGTATCCCCCCTGGCCCAATTCGGCGCGCGCATCAAGGGCTTTGGCCCCGTGCTGGGCCTGTTATCTCTGTGCATCGCGGGCACCTTGCTCAATGGCGACTTCGCCACTGTCGACAACCTGATGAACGTGCTCACGCGCACGGCGTTTATCGGCATCATCGCCGTCGGCATGACTTTCGTGATTATTTCCGGTGGCATCGATTTGTCCGTCGGCTCGATGGCGGCCCTGATCGCCGGCTGCATGATCTATTTCATGAATGCGCTGGCGCAAGGCGCGGGCGGCGACCTGGCGCCCATCACCATGCTGGTGCTGGGCATTGCCATGGCCCTGGTCCTGGGCGCCGGTTTTGGCCTGATGCATGGCTTGTTGATCAGCAAGGGAAATATCGAACCGTTCATCGTGACGCTGGGCACGCTCGGCATCTTCCGCGCAGTGCTCACCTACCTGGCGGACGGCGGCGCGCTGACCCTGGACGCTACCCTGTCCGAGCTGTACAGCCCCGTCTACTACACGAGCGTGCTGGGCGCGCCGATACCCATCTGGATCTTTCTGTTCGTTGCGGCGGCCGGCGCCATCATCCTCAACCGTACGACCTTTGGCCGCCATGTGCAGGCGATTGGTTCCAACGAGCAAGTGGCGCGCTATGCGGCCATCAATGTCGACCGGGTCAAGATTGCCACCTACATGCTGCTGGGCGTCTGCGTGGGCATCGCCACGGTGCTGTACGTGCCGCGCCTGGGCTCGGCCACGCCGACCACGGGCTTGCTGTGGGAACTCGAAGCCATCGCCGCCGTCGTCGTCGGCGGCACGGCGCTGAAGGGGGGAGAGGGGCGCATCGTCGGCACCGTGATCGGCGCCATCCTCTTGTCCGTGATCAGCAATATCCTGAATTTGACCAGCATCATCAGTGTCTACCTGAATGCCGCAGTGCAAGGCGTGGTGATCATCGCCGTCGCCTTCCTGCAGCGAGGCCGCAAATAAAAACACAGCGGCGTTCTGAAAGGGCAGCCAACGGGCGCCCACAACCTTGGAGGAGAGCAGCATGAAGAGCTTTATACGGGTAGCAGGGGTAGCAGTGCTGGTGATGCAGGCGTGGGCGCTGCCGATGGGGCACGCGCAGGCGGCGGAGAAGCTGGTAGTCGGCGTGGCCATTCCCACGGCCACGCACAGTTTTACTTCCGGCATCGTCTGGTGGGCGAACCAGGCCAAGGCGGAACTTGAGAAAGCGCATCCGGGGCTGAAAATCATCGTCAAGACGGCCGCCACGGCGCCCGAACAGGCGAACCAGCTGCAGGACATGTTGACGGTGAATAAGATCAACACCCTGGTGATCTTCCCCATCGAGTCGGCCTCGCTGACGCAGCCCGTGGCGCAAGTGAAAAACAAGGGCGTGTACGTGACGGTGGTGGACCGCGGCTTGACGAACACGCAGTCGCAGGATGCCTACATCGCCGGCGACAACACGGCGTTTGGCAAGCTGCCGGCCGAATACCTGGCGAAAAGCCTGAATGGCAAGGGCAATATCGTCGTGCTGCGCGGCATGCCGACCACCCTGGACAACGAGCGCTTTGACGCGTTCAGTGCCGTCATGAAAGGCCATCCCGAGATCAAGGTGCTGGACGCCAAGTACGGCAACTGGAACCGCGACGATGCCTTCAAGGTCATGCAGGATTATCTGACCCGCTTCAAGCACATCGACGCCGTCTGGGCCGCCGATGACGACATGGCCATCGGCGTGCAAAAAGCCATCGCGCAAGCCAAGCGCACGGACATCAAGCAAGTGTTCGGCGGTGCGGGCGCCAAGGGCGCCGTGAAAAAGATCATGGACGGCTCCGACCCGCTGATCGTCGCCGATGTGTCGTACTCGCCGAAGTTCATGTACGACGCCATCAAACTGACGACGGAAGCGCGCCTGAAAGGTGATAAATTGCCGGCCAACACGATCATCCCCTCGGTGCTGATCACGCGCGAGAATGCCAAGCAGTTTTACTTTCCGAACTCGCCTTTTTGATTTAAGTCATAACCCGAAGGGCAAGAATCCGGGGGCGGACCCTGAGGGTCCCACCCCGGCACTTTGCCTCAAGGGTTAATTTTTACAGGATACCCATGAAAACCATCCAGGGCCCGGCCATTTTCCTGGCCCAGTTTCTCGGCGATGCGCCGCCGTTCGATTCGCTCGAACACCTGGCGCAATGGGCGGCCGGCCTGGGCTACAAGGGCTTGCAACTGCCGACGGCGCCGCGCCTGTTTGACCTGGAACAGGCGGCGGCCAGCCAGCAGTATTGCGATGATGTGACAGCCTTGCTGGCGCGCCATGGCTTGCAGGTGACGGAACTGTCGACGCATTTGCAGGGCCAGCTGATCGCCGTGCATCCCGCCTACGACGCGCTGTTCGACGGCTTTGCGCCCGAACATGTGCGTGGCGATACGGCTGCGCGCACGGCCTGGGCCACGCAGCAACTGCTGTGGGCGGCTAGCGCCTCGCAGAGGCTGGGCTTGACGGCGCACGTGACGTTTTCCGGCGCGCTGGCCTGGCCGTATCTGTACCCGTGGCCGCAGCGCCCGGCGGGACTGGTGGAAACCGCGTTCGCCGAACTGGCCAAGCGCTGGCTGCCCATCCTCGATGCATTCGACGCGGCGGGCGTGGACCTTTGCTATGAGCTGCATCCGGGCGAGGATTTGCATGACGGCGTGACTTTCGAGCGTTTTCTTGCCGCCGTCAACGATCACCCGCGCGCCTCGATCTTGTACGACCCCAGCCACTTCGTGCTGCAGCAGCTCGACTACCTGGCTTTCATCGACATCTATCACGCGCGCATCAAGGCGTTTCACGTCAAGGATGCGGAATTCCGGCCCAACGGGCGCCAGGGCGTGTATGGCGGTTATGCCGACTGGCAAGACCGGGCCGGCCGCTTCCGCTCGCTGGGCGATGGGCAGATCGACTTCAAGGCGATCTTTTCCAAGATGGCGCAGTACGATTTCCCGGGCTGGGCCGTGCTGGAGTGGGAGTGCTGCCTGAAGCACCCGGAAGATGGCGCGGCCGAAGGGGCGCGTTTCATCCGCGAGCACATCATCCACGTGGCCGAACATGCGTTCGACGATTTTGCGGGTAGCGCGGTTGACCAGGATCAAATCCATCACTTGCTTGGCTTGAAATAGGAGACGACATGCAGCGACGTTTACGGCTGGGCATGGTAGGGGGCGGGCAGGGCGCGTTCATCGGTGCCGTGCACCGCATCGCGGCGCGCATCGATGACCAGTACGAACTGGTGGCGGGTGCCCTGTCGTCCGATCCGCAGCGCGCCCGCGACAGCGGCGCCGCGTTGCACCTGGCGCCAGAGCGCTGCTACAGCGACTACCGCGCCATGGCGCAGGCGGAGGCGGCCAGGGCGGACGGCGTCGAGGCCGTGGCCATCGTCACGCCGAATCACCTGCACGCGCCCGTCGCCACGGCTTTCATGCAGGCGGGCATCCACGTGATCTGCGACAAGCCGCTGGGCATCTCTCTGGCGGAAGGCCAGGCACTGGCGGCGCTGGCCGAGCAAAAAAACCTGCTGTTTGCGCTCACGCATACCTACAGCGGCTATCCGCTCTTGCGCCATGCGAAAGCCATGGTCGAGGCGGGCGAGATCGGTGAGTTGCGCCTCGTGCAAGTCGAGTATTCGCAGGACTGGCTGGCCGACGCGATCACTGCAGGAGGCATGAGCGAAGGCAACTGGCACAACGACCCGCTGAAAGCCGGGCCTGGCGGCACCCTGCTCGACGTGGGGCTGCATGCCTACCACCTGGCGCAGTTCGTCAGCGGATTGACGCCGCAGGCCGTGCTGGCGGAACTGTCGACGTTTGTACCGAACCGTAGCCTCGATGACCACGTGCAAGTGATGCTGCGCTATGCCAACGGGGCCAAGGGCACCCTGTGGGCCAGCCAGGTGGCGACCGGTTGCGAAAACACGGTGCGCCTGCGCCTGTTCGGCAGCAAGGCGCAGCTGGATTTCGACCAGGAACAGCCGAACCAGCTGTGGTGCACGCCGCAGGGCGGCAACCGCCAGCTGTTGCGTCCGGGCCGGGTCGACAGTGCGGCCGCGCGCCACGCCACGCGGGTGCCGGCCGGCCATCCGGAAGGCTACCTGGAAGCGTTCGCGCAGCTGTATCTGGATGCGGCCCTGGCCATCCGCGCGCTGCAGGCGGGCTTGCCCGTGCCCAAGGAAGCCAGCTGGTTGCCCACTGTCAACGATGGCGTGGCGGGACTGGCCTTTGCCGAAGCCGTGCTGCGCAGCCATGCGGCGGGTGCCAGCTGGACGGCGCTGGCGGACTGTTAAACTGGGCGCATGAGCACGCCCTTGACCACCCCTACTTTCACCATCACCGTCGTCCCGCAAGGCTGGCAATTCCCGGCCGAGGCGGGCACAACCTTGCTGGCCGCCGCCGAGCTGGCCGGCATCCGCCTGCTCAGCTCCTGCCGCAACGGCACCTGCCGCACCTGCATCTGCCATATGCCAGAGGGCAAGGTGCGCTACACGGTGGACTGGCCCGGCATCAGTCCCGATGAACGCCTCGATGGCTACATCCTGCCCTGCGTGGCCGTGGCGGAAAGCGATGTGTCATTGCAGGCGCGCGCCGTGCGCAAGCAGGCCTAGCGCCCGGTGAGATTGTGTGAGATTTTGGGCTGGTTTCCATGTTATAAAGATGGCCAGAGTTTCAAGTTCACCTCTATCGTGGAGGAAATGAAACGCAACCTGGACATGGCATGACTACTTTCTTGACAGCGCGGCTGCGGATCGCTGCATACCCGTTGACCGTGCTTGGTTTCCTGTCCCTGGCCGCGTGCGGCGGCGGGGGCGAATCGCCGGAACAGGCGATGAATTTGTCGCAGGTCAATCTCAATTGCGTGCAGCAGCCGGGTGAAACCTGCAACAAGGTCCAGGCGACCGTGATGCTTTACGCCAAGGTGACGGACCAGCGGCCACTGTGGGAGGAAAAGCCGTCCGCAGGCAGCAAAGTGTTCGATTCGGTCAACCGTGTCAAGCAGCCTGATGGTTCCTGGCTGATGGACTTCAGCGTCAAGCCGGGCCTGGCAGAAGGCACGTACACAGGGACGGTGGATTTTTCCGTTCTCGTCAGCCCCTTTCCCGGCACGCCCAATTACCAGCCGCGCACAGCCAGCTACAGCATCACGGTGGTAGGCATGAAGGGCACCCTGTCGCCCCTGCGCCAGCTGTCCGGCGCCACCGACTGGGAGGGCTACAACGGTAATGCAGCGCACACGGGCTTCGTGCCCGCCTCGCTGGACGCGAGCAAATTTACGCGCCGCTGGTCATGGAAGAGCACGGCAAGCATCAACGGCGTCAGCACCAGGATCAGTCCGCTGGTCACGGCGAATGGTTACGTGTATTTCAATGAAGAAGTGGCCATAGACGATAGCGCCGAGCGATTCAAATACATCTACACCTACCGCTTGTCGGCCCTGTCGGAAACCGATGGTACCGCGGCGTGGCAAACGGAGCTGAAGCTGGGCGACGTGCTGGGCGCGCCTGGCGTGGCCGGCAACCGGCTGGTCATGGCAGGGATTAACGATGCCTATACCTTCAATGCGCAGTCCGGCGCCAGGCTGGCCGTGGTCCGGCAGCCCAATACCAACGGGCTCCTGGTCGCCACCTCGCAGCTGACGGCGCCGACCTTGTTCGACGGGAATGCCTATCTCGGCGGCAATAATGACGTGATGCGGCTGGATGCGACGACGGGACAGAACCGCTGGTCGACGAGCCTGGACTTGCCCAAGCTGGGCAATGTGGACGAATGGACGCCTGCCGTCAATGCCGGCACCGTCTATAGCAATGCGGCAGGTACCTTGACGGCCTTCAATATTGCCGACGGCAGCAAGCGTTTCAGCGTGGCCGTGCCGGGCCAGGTAATCGGTGGCACTGGCAAGAGCTCCTTGCGCCAGGCGCCCGTGCTGGTCGATGACAATAGCGTGCTGCTGCTGAACCAGCGGCCGTATCCAGGCAAGTCGGTCGACAACAGCTTGAGCCTGGTCGACGCGGGCAGCCGCAGCGTGCGCTGGACGGTCAGCGGCCGCTTCATCACCCAGCCCGTGGTGGCGCGCGGCGTGATTTATGTGGGCAACGACAGTGGCAAGGTGATCGAGGCGCGCAACGTCAGCGACGGCGCCGTGTTGTGGACCTGGCCGCTGGCCAGCGTGGGCGAAGAGGCACTCAATGGCGACTTGATCGTGACCAACAACCTGCTGTTTATAGCTGGCGGCAAGCACACCCATGCGCTCGATCTGGCCAGCCGCCAGGCGGCATGGACCTATCGACTGAGCGGCACCCTGTCGTTGTCGCGCAATGGGGTGCTGTATATCCGCTCGGCGCAAGGTGTGTCTGGCAGCAATATTGGCTATTTGACGGCCATCAACCTGCAGTAACGGCGGGGCGGTGGCCCGCTAGGGCTGGCTACCGCCCTTGAGCCGCTGCAGCAGCGCCTCCACGCTGTCGCCCACGGGCAAGCCGTGGCGGCGCAGCAGCTGCACGTGCAGCACCAGGTTTTCCAGCACCAGCTTGGCCGCCACGGCCAGCAAGGCCAGGTTGCGGTCTTCCGGGCTGAAACTTTCCATGGCGTCGGCCATCTCGCACAGGTGGTTGGCGATCAGCCCGCGCAATTCCTGCTCGTTGAAGGGCAGGTCGGCAAAGTCGATGGGATCGGCCACTTCCACTTCCTGCATCAGCACCGCTAGTTCTTCCGGGGTAATCGTCATGCCTGGCCTCCTTGTGTGCTTGCCTGCATTGTAGGGCATGCGCCATTGCATCATCCGCAAAGCGGACTAGAATGAGTCCAGGCCGACGACGTCGAAGGGCAGCATGGCGCAACTGCATTTTACCCGGCAACTGGCACGCTTTATGGACGTCCCCACGGTGGACGTGGCGGCGCCACGCCTGCGCGCCGCGCTTGATGCCGCCTTTGCGCAGCAACCGCGCCTGCGCGGCTATGTGCTCGACGAGCAGGGCGCCCTGCGTCCCAACGTGGTGATCTTCATCGATGGCGTGCGCTGCCGCGAACGGCGCGTGCTGGATGACGCCTTGCGGCCGGACAGCCAGGTGTATATCTTGCAAGCACTTTCCGGAGGTTGATATGAGTCAGCGCGCGTATCTCGGCACCCGCAAGGGCCTGTTTCAGTTCGACGTGGACGGCGGCGGCGCCTGGCAGCTGGCGCTGGCGCATTTCGCCGGCGATCCCGTGTCCATGCTGCTGCACGACAGCCGCGACGGCGCCCTGTATGCGGCCCTGAACCTTGGCCACTTCGGCGCCAAGCTGCACCGGCGCGATGCCGGGGGCGCGTGGCAAGAGATCGCCGTGCCCGCCTACCCGGCCAAGCCCGAGGACAGCAGCGACACCATCGACTGGACCTTGCGGCAGATCTGGTCGCTGGCGGCCGGTGGCCCTGACCAGCCTGGCGTGCTGTGGGCGGGTACCTTGCCTGGCGGCCTGTTCCGTTCAAATGACCGCGGCGACAGCTGGCAGCTGGTGGAATCGCTGTGGAACGTGCCGCAGCGGGCGCAGTGGTTCGGTGGCGGCTACGACGTGCCCGGCATCCACAGCATCTGTGTCGACTCGCGCGACAGCAACAAAGTGCTGGTCGGCGTGTCGTGCGGCGGGGTGTGGCAAACGCTCGATGGCGGCGCCACCTGGGCCTTGAGCGCGACGGGCATGCGCGCCGACTACATGCCGCCCGAACTCGATGAAAACGAGGCCGTGCAAGACCCGCACCGCATCGTGCGCAGCGCGGGCATGCCCGACGCGCTGTGGTGCCAGCACCATAACGGCATCTGGCGCTCACCGGACGGGGGCTGGCACTGGCAGGAAGTGACGACGGCGCCGCTGTCGCATTTCGGCTTTGCCGTGGCCGTGCATCCGCGCGATGGCGACACGGCCTGGTTCGTGCCGGCGCAGGCGGACGTGCTGAGGATTCCGCACGATGGCGCGCTGGCCGTGACGCGCACGCGCGATGGCGGGAAGACTTTCGAGGTCTTGCGCGAGGGCTTGCCGCAGCAGCATTGCTACGACCTGGTGTACCGCCACGGGCTGGCGCTGGCCGACGATGGGCGCAGTTTATTGATGGCGTCGACCACCGGCGGCGCCTGGTTTTCCGGCGATGGCGGCGCGCACTGGCAGACCATTTCCGCCCACTTGCCGCCCGTTTATGCCGTCTGTTTTGCCACGCTGTAGTAGCACAGGAAGATATCGACGGCCAGTTCCGCCACTTCGCGCTGGCGTGCCGGGCCCAGCAGAGGCTCGCCCATGGTGATCTGCGGCCAGAAGGCAAAGGTTTTTAACGGTGCCATCAGCAGGTGACCCACTTCCAGCGTCTCGCCCGCCTTGATGCGCCCGTCCTGCTGCGCCGCGCGGATCCAGATATTCAGGCCCGTTTCCTTTTCATTCAGGCGCGCCACCATGGCTTGCGCGCGCTCGGGCGAGTGGATGGTTTCGCCGAAGATCACGCGCGCCAGGTCGATGAAGGCCGCATCGCACAGCAGGGCCATTTTTTGCTCGACCAGGGCCAGCACCTGCGGCCGCAACGGCTGGTCGGCAACGTAGGGTACGGCAGGCTGGGCCATGCTGCTTTCCCACATGCGCTGCAGGATTTCCGCAAACAGTTCGTCCTTGCTGGGGAAATGGTTGTACACGGTGCGCTTGGAAACGGCGGCCGTGGCGGCGATCTTGTCCATGCTGGTCGCATCGAAACCATGCTCGCGGAACTCGGCGATGGCGGCATCGACGATGGCTACGCGCTTGCGGTCAGTGAGGCGTTGCGGTAAGGCCATGGCTGAAAATCTCCTTTGAAAACAATATTTTACACCTCCTGGTTTACTTTGCTTGAAATAGGAACTACACTGTGTAGTGTACTTTAATTCTTGCCTTTTACCTACCGGGCCGCATATGCACCTGCACCGCATCTTCTGCATTGTCTTTTTGGGAGTCCTGATCATCATGAGTTCTTGCACCTTGCGCGCCGAGCCTGCGGCGCCAGCTGAATCACCACAACGCCACGACGGCAAGTTCCGCAATCCCGTACCCATGTACAAGCTGGGTACGGCCGCAACGCTCAAGCTGATGTGGACCTTCTTTTTCAACAAGCCGGACAGTACCGTGCCTGTGGCCGCCGTGCCCGTGCAAGCGCTGACCCGGGCGCAGCTGCTGGCCGCGCCCGACAACACCCTGTTTCGCCTGGGACACTCGACCCTGCTGCTGAAATTGAACAATGCCTTCTTCCTGACCGACCCCGTGTTTTCCGAACGCGCCTCGCCGGTGCAGTGGGCCGGTCCCAAGCGTTTTCACCAGCCGCCCATCAGCATCGAAGACTTGCCGCCGATTAAGGCCGTGATCCTCTCGCACGACCATTATGACCACCTCGACCATGCCGCCGTGCTGCAGCTGGCCGCCAAGACGGAGCAGTTCGTCACGCCGCTGGGCGTGGGCGATACCCTCGTCGAATGGGGCGTGCCCAAGGACAAGGTGCAGCAGTTCGACTGGTGGCAGGGCACGACGATCGCTGGCGTAAAACTCGTCGCCACGCCATCACAGCATTTTTCCGGCCGTGGCTTGTTTGATGGTAACAAGACGCTGTGGGCTTCATGGGTCATCGACGCGCCCGAGGTGCGCGTGTTTTTCAGCGGCGACTCCGGCTATTTCGACGGCTTCAAGCAGATCGGCGACAAGTACGGGCCATTCGACGTCACCATGATCGAGACGGGTGCCTACGACAAGCTGTGGCCGGACGTGCACATGCAGCCGGAACAAACCTTGCAGGCGCACCTGGATTTGCGCGGCAAGTGGTTGATGCCCGTGCATAACGGCACCTTCGACCTGGGCCTGCACGCCTGGCATGAGCCGTTCGACCGCATCACCGGGCTGGCGGCGAAACAGGGCGTGCGCCTGGCGACGCCGCAGATGGGCGAAGCGCTCGACCTGGCGCAGCCGAAGGCGGGTGAAAAATGGTGGCTGCCGATGCTGGCAGAGGAAATGGCGCAGTAAAGCTGTTCAGGCCGTCACGTCGATCAGGCGGCCCAGGGTCTGGCCGTAGCTGTTGAGCTGAGGTGTGCTTCTTGGCGCGGCCGGCGCGGCTTGCTGCGGCACGGCCACCTTGATCGCCTGGTCCAGCTGCGGCGCCTTGACGGCGGGCGCCGCGTCGGCTTGTGCTTGCTGGCTGCCGCGCTGCGTCTGGCTCAAGGTTTCCTGCTCCCGCGCCAGCGCCTGGCGGCTTTGCGCCAGTTGTTCGCTGTCGCGTTGCACCTGGTTCTGGCCCTGCTCTACCCTGCGTTGCGCCGTGGCCAGCGATGCCTGCAACTGATTGACGGACGTTAGCGATACCACATTGTTCACCTTTGAAGTAGGTCCAGGCGTGGGCGGAAGAGCGAAACAGAGGGCCGTTGCGCAGTCGCCAAATGCCGGGGGGCATGCGTGTTGGTCTGCGGGTAATCTTTACCTGAATCAAGAGTAGGACAAATTCTCGCACAGTTCCAGTAAATTATGCTTTCTTGATAATCTTATCGTGCGCGTCTGGCCAAGCGTGGTGCAGAAGGCGGTGGTCATGCCCCGGTCAAGAAGTGAGCACCCGCTTGCGTTGATAGTAATTGCCGACCTGCCATGTGTGGTGGATGCTGCAGGACAGGTTGCTTGTGGTGTGAATCAAAATATTATTTTTTATGCAGTAAATAAATTGTTGTTTTTCTACCATGCCGGCGCACGGTATTGCAGGGCCTGTTTGGCGCTCTGGGCTATAATTGACGGTCAGAGTTGGTTTCTTTTGCCATACAGACAGGTAGTTAATAATGAATCTCAAGAGCCTCGCAATTGCCCTTGGCATGTCGAAAACGACTGTCAGCAGGGCGTTGAACGGCTATCCGGAAGTCAATTCCCGCACCCGTGAAATCGTCCTAGCCGCCGCCAAGAAGGTGGGCTACCGGCCCAACCCGCTGGCGCGCAGCTTGGCCGTCGGCCGCACCAATGTGCTCGGCATGATCTACCCCTTGCTGCCCAGCGACCTGGGCGACAGCGTCTTCCTTTCCGTGGTCAATGGCATGTCCGACGCCGTCGAAGCGTCGAAGATGAGCCTGATCATCGCGCCTGTCTCGCCGCAAAACGAACAGCCCTCGTATGAAAACATGGTGCGCGGGCGCCAGGTCGATGGCCTGGTGGTAGGCCGCACCAAGGTGGTCGACGAGCGCATCGCCTACCTGACGAAAGTGGATTTTCCCTTTGTCGCGAATGGCCGCACGCGCATCGACGCGCCGTATGCATATTTTGACTACGACAACGATACGGGCATCGACCTGGCCGTGTCCTTCCTGGTGGTGCATGGCCACCAGCGCATCGCCCTGCTGAGCGCGCCGCTGGATCTGCATTTCGCGCTGGAGCGCAAGGAAAGTTTTATCCGCTGCATGGCGCAGGCCGGCCTGCAGCATGATCCCCGCTATCTGCTCGACAACTCGCTCGACCGCCGCAGCGGCTACCAGGCCATGCAGCAATTGCTGGCCTGCTCGCCGCGTCCCACGGCCGTCATCGTCGACAACCACTTGTCCGGCGTGGGCGTGGTGCGCGCCCTGATGGATGCGGGTGTCGAGATCGGCAAGGACATTTCCGTCATCGTCTGGGGCAACGTGGAAGACACCTTGATCGGCATCAACGTCACCACCATCGACCAGCCCGACCTGCGCCGCGCGGGCGCCAAGATGGTCGAGATGCTGCAATCCTTGCTGGCCGGCACGCTGCCGGAAAAGCTGCAGGAAATCTGGCAACCGGTGCTGTTGCCGGGGGCGACAGTGGGGCGCTGCCCGGATTAAGATGGGTCGTCAAACCAAGTCCGGAACGCGTCCCGGACTTGGCATAACTCGACTTTTTAAGCTACTTCTTACGCTGTTTTATCAGCGTCTTCTGCCGGCAAATGCATCAGGACGGTGGCCTTTAATTGCTCTGCATGCGTGTACAGATCGTCGAGACTGGCTATCGGAAACTTTTCCTCTTCTTTCTTTTGATTGAACAGGCCAACGGCAAGTTTTTCTGTATTGTTGAAGCGTAGCCGGCAAACAGGCTTTCGATTATTGTCGTCTAGCAAAATTGCGCAGTAGCTCTGCGAATCACGCATGACAATACGGCGTGAACTGACGACGCCGCGCAGTATCGCGCGGATGATATGCAGCCCTTCTATTTCTTCTGGTGTCGTGATGATAGGGTTTTCAACTACGCCTTCAGGAGGAATGACAGGTGCCAATTCTTGGACTGGCGATGATTCCGGCGTCATTGCACCTTTGAGGCGATCATTGATACGCTCCCCCAACAACTGCTCAAATGCCCGTTTGGTAATGACGGCAAACTGGTCCTTGACGGCAGGTGTGAAGCGCTTCCCGCTAAGTAAATCTGATGACAATATTTTGACAAATTCTTCGGACGGGTTGTACATCCATTCAGCTAGCCGATTCTGGATGGCGCGCGTATATTTCAGGTCGTTCGCTGTCGTTAAGATGGTATCGACATCGAATAGAGATTTTGCAAATTTCTTGAGTTCATCCACGTCCCGTTCTTTAAAATCAAGAATATGGAACTCGAAGAACGGTTTTTCGTCCATCTTGTTGGGTTGTTCGAGGTCGGTGAAGAATTTATAGGTGAGGCCATTTGTTAATACACCGAAGCGTGCCGCCGTTACATGAAAATATCTGAACAGCTGCCCAGCATGGTTGATGCTCAAGTCACCGCCACTTTTCTTACATTCGAAGAGAATAATCGGCTTGCCATCACTCAGAATGGCGTAATCGACTTTTTCTCCCTTTTTTGTCCCCACGTCTGCAATTAATTCTGGTGTCACTTCCGTGGGATCGAATACGTTGTAGCCCAACATCTGGATGAAAGGCATGATCATCGCGTTTTTTGTGGCTTCCTCCGTCTGGATAATATCCTTGGTCGCTGTGATTCGGGAGGCAAGTGCTCTGAGCTGGTCGATTAAATCCATTGCTTTTCCTATGACGTGGGTAGAAATGCGTGAACGTACTCGCTTCTATCGAAAGTACAGAATGAACGAATAAGTTTTGCACGAATATCACCTGCATGGCAATAAAAATCGATCGTTATGAAAAAGCAGATTCGGGGCAGTGAAAATAACTTCGATAACTTAAACAAAATTATCTACGTTGATATGATGATCATTTTAATATTATTTAAAAATATAAGAACTTCCATGTGAATTATTGTAATTTGCGATGCGTATAGATTTCTAGATAAGGTGATATTTCTTTGGATAAAATCAGGCGACAGACCCTGCTCATTGATTTCATGTGATAGTGGATAGTGGATCGTGATCTGATTGAGGCAGCGCGATCGTCTGGAAGACCCTGTGCTTATCAATGTGCCAGTAAGTAATTGATTTTTATGAAGAATATGTTGTTGTTTTCTGAAGTGTTGGGAAGTAGTGCCATCATGAAGAAAAAAATGCGCTATGCCGGCAGTGTGTACCGCTGCCGGCATAGCGCATTGCGACCTAAGCGTGTTTGTTTGGAATCTTACGCCGCGTGCTTACTCCCATCGGCCAGCTTGGCCAGCAAGCGCGCCTTGTCCTGGCGATACGTGGCAACAGCGGCTTCCTTGACGTGGCCGAAGCCGCGGATTTTCTCCGGCAGGGACGCCAGTTCCACGCAGGTGGCCAGGTTGTCCGCCGTCAGGTTGACCAGCAGTCCGGCCAGCAGTTCGCGGTATTCGACGATGAGGGCGCGTTCCATCTTGCGTTCCTCCGTGTAGCCGAAGATGTCGAAGGTGCCGCCGCGCAAGCCTTTGGCTTTCGCCAGCAGCTTGAAGGCGCGCCACATCCAGGAGCCGAACTCCGCTTTCACGAGGTGGCCCTTGGCATCTTTCTTGGCGAACAGCGGTGGCGCCAGGTTGAATTTCACGGAGAAGTTACCTTCGAACTGCTGCTGCAATTGCTCGACGAAACGGCCATCCGTGTACAGCCGCGCCACTTCGTATTCATCCTTGTATGCGAGCAATTTGAAGTAGCTTTTCGCCACGGCCATCGACAGTTTCTGGCCCAGCCCGAGGGTGTTTTCGCGGTCGCGCACCTGTTTTACCAGCGTCGCATAACCGTCCGCATACGCGGCGTTCTGGTAGGCGGTGAGGAATTCCACGCGCTTCTTGATGACGCTGTCGAGGCTTTGCGGCATCTGCACGATGATGGCTTGCGCCGGCGTGGCGATCTGCGTCACCTTGCGCACGTCGACGGCGGCACGGCGGCCCCACAGGAAACTTTTCTTGTTCGCCTCGATGCCCACGCCATTCAACTCGATGGCGCGCAGCAGGGCCGCTTCCGTCAGCGGGATACGGCCCTTTTGCCAGGCGTAGCCGAGCATGAACAGGTTGGCGGCGATGGAGTCGCCCATCAGCGCGGTGGCCAGTTTGGTCGCGTCGATGAAGTCGGCCGCGTCGGCGCCGCCCACGGATTCCTCGATCAGCTGGCGTACTTCGGCCGTCGGATATTGCCAGTCGGCATTCTGCGCAAACGTGCCCGGCGGCTGCTCGTGCAGGTTGACGACGGCCAGGCTGCGGCCCGGACGCATTTTCGACACGGCATCCTGCGCGCCGGCCGTCAGCATGTCACAGCCCAGGATCAGGTCCGCTTCGCCGGTGGCGATGCGCTGGGCGCGGATATGCGCGGGGGAACGGGCGATTTTCACGTGCGAGGTGACGGAGCCGTTCTTTTGCGACATGCCCGTCATGTCCAGCACGGATGCGCCCTTGCCTTCCAGGTGCGCCGCCATGCCCATCAGGGCGCCGACGGTGATGACGCCCGTGCCGCCGATGCCGTTGATGAGGATATTGTACGGCGCGTCGCAAGCGGGCAGTACCGGTTCCGGCAACGGGCCGAAGTTGTCCGTCTCGCCCGGCTTGCCGGCGCCCGTCTTGGTTTTTTTCAGGTTGCCGCCCTCGACGGTAACGAAGCTGGGGCAGAAGCCCTTGGCGCACGAATAATCCTTGTTGCACGAGGATTGGTCGATGGTGCGCTTGCGGCCAAATTCCGTCTCCTTCGGCAAGATCGACACGCAGTTCGATTGCACGCCGCAGTCGCCGCAGCCTTCGCAGACGGCGTCGTTGATGACCATGCGCTTAGGCAAATCCGGATATTCGCCTTTTTTGCGGCGCCGGCGTTTCTCGGCGGCACAAGTCTGGTCGTAGATCAGCACGGACACGCCGGCTACTTCGCGCAGTTCGCGCTGCACGGCATCCATGTCCTTGCGGTCGTGCAAGGTCAGGTGGGCTGGCAGGTTGCTGCGGTCGCTGTAGCGCGTTAAATCTTCCGTCACCAGCGCGATGCGGGCGATGCCTTCGGCCGCCACTTGCTGCGCCATCATCGGCACGGTGATCAAGCCGTCCACGGGCTGGCCGCCCGTCATGGCGACGGCGTCGTTGTAGAGAATCTTGTAGGTGATGTTGACCTTGGCCGCCTGCGCGGCGCGAATGGCCAGATAGCCGGAATGGAAATACGTGCCGTCGCCCAGGTTCTGGAACACGTGCGGCAATTCCGAGAACGCGGCCTGGCCGATCCACGGCGCGCCTTCGCCGCCCATGTGGGTGGTCAGCTTGTTCATTTCCGGGTAGATCGAGGTGGCCATCACGTGGCAGCCGATGCCGGCCAGCGCCAGGCTGCCGTCGGGCACCTTGGTCGAGGTATTGTGCGGGCAGCCGGAGCAGTAGAAGGCGGGGCGGAACGGCGTGTTCACGGCTTTCTTCAAGACCGCATCCTTGGCGTCGAGGAAACTTAATCTCGCCTTGATCAGGTCGCACGTGACGGGGTCGGAAATCAGGCGCGCGATGCGGCTGGCGATGACTCTTGCCACTTGCGAGACGGAAAAGTCCGCCTTCGATGTCAGCAGCCATTCGCCGCGCGGCGCCACCCATTCACCCTTTTCGTCGAACTTGCCGATGACGCGCGGGCGCACGTCGTCGCGCCAGTTGTACAGCTGCTCTTTTAATTGGTATTCGACGATTTGGCGCTTTTCTTCGACGACGAGAATCTCATCGAGGCCTTGCGCGAATTCGCGCACGCTGTCCGGTTCCAGCGGCCACGGCATGGCCACCTTGAACAGCCGCATGCCGACGTCGGCCGCCATCTGCTCGTCGATGCCCAACTCTTCCAGCGCTTCGAGCACGTCCAGATACGATTTGCCGGAGGCAATGATGCCCAGCTTGGCGTTCGGGCTGTCGATGGTGGTGTGGTTGAGCTTGTTTTCGCGCGCGTAGGCCAGGGCTGCATAGATCTTGTAATCCTGCATCAGCGCTTCCTGGTTGCGCGCCTGCTGGCCCAGCGGGATGCTCGACAGGCGCGCGTTCAGGCCGCCTTCGGGCATGATGAAATCCTGCGGAATTTTCACTTCCACGCGGAACGGGTCGGCGTCGATGGAAGCCGACGATTCGACCGTGTCGGCCAGGGCCTTGAAGGCCACGGTGCAGCCGGAAAAGCGCGACATGGCCCAGCCGTGGATGCCCAGGTCCAGGTATTCCTGCACATTGCACGGATACAGGACGGGGATCATCGAGGCGGAGAACAAATGGTCGGACTGGTGCGGCAGGGTTGACGAATAGGCGCCATGGTCGTCGCCGGCCACCAGCAGCACGCCGCCCAGTTTCGCCGTGCCCGCATGGTTCATGTGCTTGAAGACATCGCCGCAGCGGTCCACGCCAGGGCCCTTGCCGTACCACATGGCGAACACGCCGTCGTACTTGGCCGGACCGATCAGGTCGACCTGCTGCGAACCCCAGACGGCCGTCGCGGCCAGGTCTTCATTGACGCCGGGCACGAACTGCACGTGGTGCGCTTCCAGCTGCTTTTTCGCTTTCCACAAGTTTTCATCGAGGCCGCCCAAGGGCGAGCCGCGGTAGCCGGAAATGAAGCCGGCCGTGTTCAGTCCGGCGGCCTGGTCGCGCAGGCGCTGCATCATGGGCAGGCGCACGAGGGCCTGGATGCCGGACAGGAAAATGGCGCCGGAAGTGGCCGTATATTTGTCGTCGAGGCTGACGGTGGTCAAACGGGAAGTGTCTGGGGGCGTAGATGGCGCGGCACCGGCGTTTCTAGCGAACGCTGCGGAGCCGTTTTCCGTGGTTACGGACATGGCTGTCTCCAAAATGGTGTTTCAGATTGCGGCTGTACAAGGGACGCGCCCGGTAAGGCGCGCACTGTGCAGACGGGCTGGCCGCGTGTGGGCGGCACATAACTATTTTAAATTTAAAATAGTTAACGTGGTCAGTGTAGAACGGGGATGGGGAAGGGGCAAATACGCTTTGCCGATGGGGGTATAAGAAATACTTATGACGCAGGCGAGAGCACATGCGCCCCCACCCAACGCCCGCTCCCGCACAGCTCGGCAGCCACTTGCAGCACGAGGTTTTTCACGGCGTTGCCCGCATTGGTGAGGGGGATGTTTTTCGAGGCGCACAGGGCCACCGTGCGCGACAGGACGGGGCTGTGGATGGCGTAGCTGCGCATGGCGCCGCTGTCGAGTTCTGCCAGCAGGGGCGCGGCCGGCAGGATGGTGGCGCCCATGCCGGCCAGGATGGCCGACTTCAGGATGGCGATCGAATTGATTTCAATGATGTTGGCGGCCGCCAGGCCCAGTTCGCGGGCGCGGCTGTCGATGCGCGGGCGCACGCCATGTTGCAGGCCCGGCAGGATCAGGGTGGCGCTCAACGCCTGCGGGAAAGACAGCGCCTTGCCGGCGGGCGCGAAGGGGGAATCGCTGCGGCAAATGAAACACATGGCTTCTTCCACCAGGGGGCTGCAGGTAAACGGCGTCAGCTGGCCATCGTCGAACAGCACGGCCAGGTTGATGCGGCCCGATTTCAGCTGTTCATTGAGGTTGCCCGTGATCTCTTCCGTCAGCTGCAGGGTGATTTCCGGGTAGCGCTCGCGCGCGGCCAGCAGCAAGGGCAGGGCCAGCGCGCCGGAAATGCTGTGCGGCAGCCCCAGGGTGACATTGCCGGACGGCCGCGTGGCGCTTTGCGTGACGGCCGAACGGGCGTCGGCCACCTGCTTCAGGATGGCTTGCGCGTGTTCGTAAAACACCTTGCCCGCATCGGTGCTGAGCACGCCTTGCGCCGAGCGGTGCAGCAGCTGCACGCCCAGTTCCTCTTCC
Source organism: Janthinobacterium sp. AD80 (assembly GCF_002878455.1). Lineage (GTDB taxonomy): Bacteria > Pseudomonadota > Gammaproteobacteria > Burkholderiales > Burkholderiaceae_D > Janthinobacterium. Next base: position 6,085 of record NZ_NRDQ01000077.1, on the reverse strand, counting down.
AGCTGGCGCAGCTGCTGCGTCAGGGCCGGCTGCGCCACGTGCAGGACCAGGGCCGCGCGCGACAGTGAGCCGTGGTCGACGATGGCAACAAAGTAGCGTAATTGGCGCAGTTCCATGGATCCCAGACGCGGTGCGTGCGCGATTGCCCGGCAAGTGCCGGCAACAGTGCGGTGATGGTAAAAATCGGGCTGTTGCGCCACGTTGCCACAGGCGGCCAGCGCAATAACATTTTTGTTATACTCATTCTAGCGCCTCCGGTGCTCCAGCCGTGTATTTGTGGGATGACAGCATGCTCAAGAAAGTTGATTCCGCGCAATTAAAAGTCGGCATGTACATCCATGACCTCAGCTGCGACTGGATGACGCATCCGTTCGTACGCAACCGTTTCCTGCTGCGCAGCGAGGAGGAAATCCGCAAGATCGTGCAGGCGGGCATCCACGACGTGGTGATCGACAGCGGCAAGGGCCTTGACGTGCAGGACGCGCCCACCGTGGCGCAGGCCAATGCGGAAACGGAACGCGAGCTGGTGCAGATCGCCTCGGCGCCGCAAGTGGTCACGCGCGTGTCGCTGGGCATGGAACTGGCGCGCGCCACGCAGGTGCGCCGGCAAGCGTCGAGCCTGGTGCGCACGGTGATGGCCGACGTGCGCCTGGGCAAGGCGGTCGAGATCGACCGCGTGCAGCACACGGTGCAAGATATCACCGAATCGATCCTGCGCAATCCCGGCGCCCTGGTCGGCCTGCTGCGCATCAAGAGCAAGGACGATTACACCTTTTTGCATTCGGTCAGCGTGTGCGCGCTGCTGGTGGCGTTTTGCCGCTCGCGCGGTCTCGATACGGCCACCACGCACCAGGCGGGCCTGGGCGGCTTGCTGCACGACACGGGCAAGGCGCTGGTGCCCGACAGCGTGCTGAACAAGCCCGGCCCCCTGACGCCGGAAGAATTCATCCAGATCAAGCGCCATCCGCGCGACGGCTACGACATCTTGCTGCAGTCGCCGGAAGTGGGGCCGATACCGCTCGACATCACCTTGCACCACCATGAACGACGCGATGGCAGCGGCTATCCGGACCAGCTGGCCGGCGACGCCATCAGTGAACTGGCGCAGATGGCCGCCATCGTCGACGTGTATGACGCGCTGACTTCGGATCGCAGCTATCACAAGGGCATCCCCGCCGCCGAAGCCTTGCGCAAGATCTATGAATGGAGCAAATTCCACTTCAATCCCGTGTTTGCGCAGGACTTCATGCGCTGCGTGGGTATCTATCCGGTAGGCACCATGGTGATGCTGGAATCGGGCCGCCTGGCCGTCGTCATCGAGGCGCACGAAAGCAATTTGCTGGCGCCGAAAGTGAATGTATTTTTCAGTACGAAAAGCAAGACCTACATCAAGCCGGAAACAGTCGACCTGTCGCGCGGCTTCGGCTTCGGCGGCGCCGACAAGATCGTCGGCCATGAGTCGGCCGCCAAGTGGCAGGTCGATCCCATGCGCTTTCTTTCCCTCGCGGATGCCTGATCAGGTTTGTGGGTGTTGAGCGGGCGCGAAGACAGTCGCGCCAGCAACGCCGCCATGGGCGCTCAGCTGAACTTTCTCAGGTGCTGAACACTCAAAAGAATTCCGCCGTGTCGTTCGAGGCGATGGTGGTCAGCATGCCCTTGGCGACGAGTTCGTCATAGTGGCAAGCCAGGTTGCGGCCGTGGCTCTTGGCGTAGTACAAGGCCTGGTCGGCGCGGCCGAGGATGATGACGGGTGCCTCGTAGGCGTTGATGCTGACGAAGCCGACGCTGACGGTGACTCGTCCCACTTGCGGAAAATCATGCGCTTCCACGTTGGTGCGGAAGCGGTCGATGATTTTCTGCGCGTTTTCCAGGGTGATCGAGCGCAGCAGCACGACGAATTCCTCGCCGCCGAAGCGGAAGATGCGGTCTTGCGAGCGGAACGACGATTGCAGCTGGTTGGCGATCAGGATCAGCACTTCATCGCCGTACAGGTGGCCGAACTTGTCGTTGACCAGCTTGAAGTGGTCGACGTCGATCACGGCCAGCCATTGGCGCTCCGTGTCCGTATGCTGGCGCCGTTCCTCGTCCGCGGGACGCGGCTTGTCCGCTTCCGGCTCGCCGCGGCTTTGCAGGATTTTTGCCAGCTGGTCGTCGAAGGTCTTGCGGTTCAACAAGCCGGTGAGCGAGTCGCGCTCGCTGTAGTCGAGCAGGTTCTGGAAATTGCGGTAGACGCTGACGATGCCGCCGATCACCTGGATGGTGGCGCCCGTGTACGGCGTGGGATTGGTGATTTCCAGGCAGGTGGTGACCTGGTCGCCGATCCAGATGGGCAGCCACAGCAGGTGGCGGCCATCGGCGCACAGGGTATCGGCGCTCGCTTCATGGCGCGCGATGCAGGCGGCCAGCGCCGGGTAGTCCGACACCGGCTCACCGGGCAGCGACGGATCGGGATTGTCTTCCATGCGGGCCACGCTGCCCGCCACGATGATGGCCCGCGACCGCACGAACACCTGGCCACGCACGGTGGTCAGGGCCAGCACACGGGTCTGCGACGCGGAAGCGAGTTCCTGGACCGCCGAGATCACGGAAATGTCGAGCATCGTGTGGTCGCGGTGCCCGGTCATGTCCACCATGTGTTTCAGTAGGGAATCCATTGTCGTTCTCTGGAAAGTAGTCACACAAGTGTCGTCATACCAGCATTGCATCAAGCAAGAGCATGTTCGCGTCCGTCTACAAGAAGCCAAGATTTATTTGGTGGCATGACGCTCTGTACCGCCGGGCGAGAGGCCTTTCCAAAGAAGAGCTAAGCAGGATAATGTCTTTTTGCCTAATAGGCAATTAACGTATGCAATATTTCATGTAAATACATGAGATTCCTGTCCGGCGTTGTAAAAAACTTGCCCTGACGCAGACATTCAATCTTTACCGCAACATTTGTCGGCGTCCACCGTCATTTCAACAGCGTTTGATAATTTCCATGTGGAAACTTGTGACGCATCAATTTGCCAAAACATGGCCGCTCTATAGTCAATGCAATGGCGCAGAAATTTACGGCAGGAAACATATTAGCAGGAATGGGCAATGTTTCACACCCGATTGCGCCAGGGACTTGTGATTCACTTTTGGGAGCTTGTCATGCATACCTTCCTGTCGGCAGTACAGCAATTCGTCAAGGATGAGGATGGGATTACGGCGATCGAATACGGCTTGATTGCGGCATTGATGGCCACCGCCATCACTGCCGGTTTCCTGCTGATCAAGACCAACTTGCTGACCGTCCTCACCGACATTTCTGCGAACCTGGTGTTGACGCCCTAAGCGGGTGCCCGCTGCCGGCCGGCCGGTGGCGGGTTTTTTTCAGGAGGTGCCGCATGCCTGCCTATGCCGTATTCGACCTGCTGCTGCTGTGCTTTGTGACCGCCGCCGCCGTCAGCGATTTGATCCGCCGCAAGATTCCGAATCTCCTGGTGCTGTCCGGCATCCTTGCCGCGCTGGCCCTGCATGCATGGCTGTGGCCGCAGCAACTGGCCGTGCTGTGGCTGGGCGGCATGGCCACGGGATTTTTTCTTTTTTTACCCCTGTACGCGCTGCGCGGCATGGCCGCCGGCGATGTCAAGCTGATCGCCATGGTGGGGGCCTTTGCCGGTCCCTGGCCGGTGCTGCAGATTTGTTTTGCCACCTTTGTGCTGGGAGGCCTGATGGCCGTGCTGATGATCAGCTACCAGGGCAAGTGGCGCGCCTGCCTGCGCAATGTGCGTCAACTGCTGTGGCCGATGATCGCCCGCATGGCCGGCATTCCGCTGGCCCCGGCGGCCATGGGCGGCGGCGCCAGCGTGGGCAATATGCCCTACGGGCTGGCCATCGCCCTGGGCAGCCTGGCGGTGCAGGGGCAGCATTATTTCTGAGTGGCATTCATTGCTCTTGATCAATGGCCGCCAGCACCCGCTCGCTAGAATGATTTCTGTGCAATGCAGTCTTAACCGGCTTGGAGAAGCAGCATGACCGAGGTCGACTATTCCCTGAACACCGACAGCGTAGCGCGTCCTGCCGACGCGAACCTGATGCCGCCTTTGCCGCCGCAGCCGAAGAGCTTGCGCGAAACGGGACTGGAGCGGCAACTGGTGGTCGAGCTGATCGCCAAGCTGCTGTTCGTCGATGGGCGCACGCATCTGTCGGCGCTGACGACGCGGCTGCGGCTGTCGCTCAACGTCTTGCGCGAAGTGCTCGATTTCATGGTCGGCGAACAGGTGGTGGAAGTGGCCTGGCGCGGTGAATCCGATATCGAAGTGCAGTATCAGTTGACGGGAAGCGGCAAGCAGCGCGCCACGGCTTTTCTCGAGCGCTGCGCGTATATCGGCGCCGCGCCCGTCACCCTGGAAGCCTACCGCGCCATGGTGGCGCGCCAGTCGTGGCGGGCACAGGAGCAGCGCATCGGCAGCGACGACCTGGCTGCTGTGCTGGGCGGCGCGCATGCGGGGCCGGGCATGCTCGACGTGGTGGGCGCGGCCCTGCATTCGGGGCGCTCGCTGCTGCTGTACGGTCCGCCGGGCAGCGGCAAGTCGACCCTGGCGCTGCAGCTGGGGCAATTGCTGCACGGGCTGGTGGCCGTGCCCTACGCCATCGTCGCCGGCCAGGACATCATTCAACTGTACGACCCGGCGCAGCATCTGCCGCCGGCGCCGCAGCACGTCAGCCACGCGCGCCAGGCGCTGGAGCGGCGCAGCACGGACATCCGCTGGGTGCTGTGCCAGCGTCCCGTGATCCACGTGGGCGCCGAGCTCGACGCGGGCATGCTGGAGCTGCGCCACGACGCGGGCGGCGGCTGCTACCAGGCGCCGCCGCACGTGCGCGCCAACAATGGCATGCTGGTCGTCGATGACCTGGGTCGCCAGCGCCTGAGTGCGCCGGAACTGCTGACGCGGCTGATGCAGCCGCTGGCGCGTGGCGTCGACCAGCTGGGCTTGCCGGGCGGCGTGAAGCTCAGCATGCCGTTCGACAATGCCCTGGTGCTGGCGACGAATGTGCCGCCGGGCGAGCTGCTCGACCCGGCCTTGCTGCGGCGCATCGGCTACAAGGTGCATGTGGGGCCGTTGGCCGACAGCGCCTACCGCGCCCTGTTCCGCCAGCAATGTCACCTGGCCGGCATCGGCGTCGATGAAACGGTGCTGCAGCATTTGCTGCAGCAGCTGCATGGCGCGGGCGGGCGGCCCTTGCTGGCCAGCTATCCGCAGGAATTGTTGTCGCGCATCAGCGACTTCGCCGGCTTTGCCGGAAGCGCGCCGCGCCTGACGGTGGCCGCCCTGGAACAGGCGTGGGCCAGCCTGTTTGCCAGCTGCGATTTGCCGCCGGCCGCCTTCTGCGAGAGCATCGCATGAAAAACCGGCGCGCCCTGTTGATGATGGGCCTGGCGATCGTGCTGGGCTTGCTGGCGGTGCTGCTGGCTTCGCACTGGCTGCTGCGCCAGGCGCCGGCCGGCAAGGGCAAGATCGTCGTCGCCGCCAGCGATGTCAACCTGGGCCAGCGCCTGTCGCCCGAGATGCTGCGCCTGGCTGAGTGGCCGGCGGAAAGCCTGCCGCAAGGGGCGCTGCAAGATACGGCGAAACTGGCCGGCCGCGTGCTGAAAACCAGCGTGCTGCGCGGCGAGCCGCTGAGCGAAGCCAAGCTGGCGCCGGCCGGCACCCTGGGCGGCCTGTCGGCGCTGATCACGGAAGGGCGGCGCGCCATCACCGTGCGTGTCAACGACGTGGTCGGCGTGGCCGGTTTCGCCTTGCCGGGCAACTATGTCGACATCATCGTGAGCACCCATCAGGACGGTGGGCGGGAAGGCGGGCAGGGCCGCAGCATTTCCAAGATCGTGCTTGAACGCATCCTGGTGCTGGCCGTGGCGCAGGAGGTGGGCCGCGACGAGACCAAGCCCCGCGTGGTCAATGCGGTGACCCTGGAAGTGACGCCGGCACAGGCGGAAAACCTGGACCTGGCGCGCAGCGTGGGCAGCCTGTCGCTGGTATTGCGCAACCAGGTCGACCCGCAGCCGGGCGTGACGGCGGGGGCGACCAAGCTGACCTTGCTGGGCGGGCCGTCCGAC
>NZ_NRDQ01000076.1 GCF_002878455.1 Janthinobacterium sp. AD80 | reverse complement strand
ATCCACGCGCCGCCTGGCGCGCGCATTGGCGGGCGCCACGGGCCGCGTTTCCGCCACCCTGGCGCCGCCGCAATCGCCATACACGCCGCTGGTGCTGACATACACCAGGCGGGCATGCTCGGGTAAAATGGCGGCCAGATTGCGCGTGCGCCGGTCCAGCAAGCCGGACGACATGGGCGGCGCCAGGTGCACGATGCTCGGTGCCAGGCCGGCCAGCCGCTTCAGGCTGGCGCGGTCGTCCAGGTTGGCCACGATAGGCACGGCACCGGCCGCCCGCAGCTCTGCGCAGCGCGTTGGCTGGCTGGTGACGGCAAAGACGCGAAAGCGCCCTCGCAGCAAGGGCAGCAAACGCATGCCGACGTCGCCGCAACCGAGAATCAGCAGGCGCGGCAGGCCCATGGGCTGGCGCAAAGAGTGCATTAACATATTTTTCATATCAAGGATTGTATGACTTTTCAAATTACTGTTCAGCCCAGCGGCCACCAATTCAGCTGCGAAGCGGACGAAACTGTCCTGTCAGCGGCGATCCGCGCCGGCGTGGGCCTGCCTTACAGCTGCAAAAGCGGCGCCTGCAGCTCCTGCAAGGGCAAGATCGTGTCCGGCAGCGTACAGCATAAGCCATATCAGTCGCGCTCCCTGACAGAAGACGAAGCGGCAGCCGGCTACTCGCTGCTGTGCTGCGCCATACCCCAGGGTGACTTGGTGGTGCAGGCGCGCGAAGTGGCGGGCGGCAGCGACTATCCGATCAAGAAGATGCCATCGCGCCTGACCACTATCGAGAAAGTCGCTCCCGATGTTGTCGTGCTGACCTTGCAGCTGCCAGCCAGCGAGCGCCTGCAGTACCGTGCCGGACAGTATATAGAAATCATGTTGCGCGACAACAAACGCCGCAGCTACAGCATGGCCAGCGCGCCCGTCGAAGGCGGCCCCGTGAGCCTGCATATCCGCCATATGCCAGGCGGCCTGTTTACCGACCAGGTATTTGGCACCATGAAGGAGCGCGACATCCTGCGCTTCGAAGGTCCGATGGGCACCTTCTTCCTGCGCGAAGACAGCGACAAGCCCGTCGTGCTGCTGGCCTCGGGCACGGGTTTTGCCCCCTTGAAAGCCATTGTCGAGCACATGATCAATGAAAAATCCGCGCGTCCGATCAGTCTGTACTGGGGCGGGCGCCGTCCGCATGACCTGTACATGGACGCGCTGTGCCGCCAGTGGGCCGCCGACTTGCCGCAGTTCACATATGTCCCCGTCGTTTCGGAAGCCCTGCCGGAAGACGCCTGGAGCGGCCGCACGGGCTTCGTGCACCAGGCCGTGATGGCGGACTTGCCCGACATGTCCGCATATCAGGTCTACGCCTGTGGCGCACCGATCGTCGTCGAATCGGCCAACCGCGATTTCGTGCAGCTGTGCCAGCTGCCGGCCGAGGAATTCTACGCCGACGCCTTCACCACCGAAGCCGACCTGGCCAAGTAAGCAGCACCTCCCGGACGGCGGGGCTGCCGGGGCGGCGCCCGCCGCCGCGTTTGCCCCTGCCACTCCGCTGTTTCCTGGAAATATCATGTCTCTCGCTTCCGCCGGCAACGGCTTCAGTATCCTGCGCCAACGCAACTTCGCCTGTTACCTCTCCGCCCGCGTGCTGGGCACGGTGGCCGTGCAGATGCAAAGCGTGGCCATCGGCGTGCAGGTGTATCAGCTGACGGGCAGCCTGTTCGACCTGGGCCTGATCGGCCTGGCCCAGTTTGCGCCCTTCCTCGTGCTGATCCTGCCGGCCGGCCACGTGGCCGACCGCTACAACCGCCGCAACATCATCGCCTGCTGCCTGGCGGCGCAGCTCGCTTGCGCGCTGGCCCTGCTGGCCTTCACCTTGAACGGCCTGTCCATCGTCTGGCCCGTGTTTGCCGTGCTGGTGCTGTTCGGCAGCGCGCGCGCCCTGATGATGCCGGCCACGCAGGCCGTGCTGGTCAACATGGTGCCGACGCAACAATTCAGCCGCGCGGTGGCACTCAGTTCGTCCAGCTCGCACGTGGCCATCATCGTGGGGCCGACCTTGGGCGGCTTGCTGTATTACTTCGGCCCCAAGATGGTGTACCTGGTCTCGTCGGCGCTGCTGGTGCTGTCGGTGCTGCTGATGTGCGCCACCACGCCGGCGCCGCAAGTGGTCAGGCGAGAACCCGTCAGCTGGCACAGCCTGCTCGAAGGCTTGCGTTTCGTCTGGTCCAGGCCCATCGTGCTGGGCGCCATCTCGCTGGACCTGTTCGCCGTGCTGTTCGGCGGCGCCACGGCCCTGCTGCCGGCGCTGGCGCACGACGTGCTGCATGTCGGCCCCAGCGGACTGGGCCTGTTGCGCACGGCGCCGGGCGCCGGGGCGGCCCTGTGCTCGATCCTGCTGGCCATCTTCCCCATCACGCGCAAGGTTGGCGTCTGGATGTTCGGCGGCGTGGCCGTGTTCGGCCTTGGCACCCTGGTGCTGGGCAGCACCAGCTATTTCCCGCTGGCCCTGGCGGCGCTGTTCCTGATGGGTGCCGGCGACATGGTCAGCGTGTATATCCGCCATTTGCTGGTGCAATTCGAGACGCCGGACGACATCCGCGGCCGGGTCAGCGCCGTCAACGCCGTCTTCATCGGCGCCTCGAACGAGCTGGGCGAATTTGAATCGGGCATCACGGCGGGCTGGTTCGGCCTGGTGCGCGCCGTGCTCTTCGGCGGCGCCGCCACCCTGGCCGTGACTGGCGCGTGGGCCGTGCTGTTCCCCGTGCTGTCGCGCATGGACCGTTTTCCCCACGACGAGAAGGAAGCAGCGGCCAGGACAGCCGCCGCGGCAGGCTCTTAGACGCTAAGATGCGCAATCGATACTGACGACTTGGCGCCATGAAAATTCCCCTTCCGTTTCACAGCTTCATCCGCAGCCGCCCCCACCTGAGCCTGGCCACGGCCATCGGCGTGGCGGCCGGCCTGCTGCTGCCCTCCGAATGGCTGCTGATGACGCGGCTGCTGACGGCCTGGAACGTGGCCGTCTGGTTTTACCTGGCGACGATGGCCTGGATGATGATGCGCGCCAACCATCACACGGTCAAAGCCATGGCCACGCGGCAAGATGAACGGGCGGCGATGGTCTTGCTGGCCCTGTCCGTGGCGTCGGTAATGAGCTTGCTGGCCATCGTCTCGCAACTGTCGTCCATGAAGGGCATGGCCGACGATGAGCGGGCCCTGCACTACGCGCTGACGATCTTCACCCTGGTCGGCTCCTGGTTTCTCGTCGGCACCCTGTTCTGCTTTCATTACGCCCACCTGTATTACCTGGCCGACCCGGCTAGGCGCCCCCTGAAATTTCCCGACGACGAACAAAATCCCGACTACTGGGATTTCCTGTACTTCGCCTTCACCATCGCCGTGGCCGTGCAAACGTCGGACGTTTCCGTGCAGACGCGGCTGATGCGGCAAATCGTGCTGGGGCAATCCGTGCTGAGCTTTTTCTTCAACCTGGTCGTGCTGGGGCTGTCGATCAATATCGCGGCGGGCCTGATCAATGGCTGAAAAGTTTCAATGAGGAAACTTGACCTGGGTGTAGGGTTAAGCTCATCTTAATCGTGCGCACCCTCTTGAAATACTGGAAAGAGGAGTAAGATAAGTCACATGCACGAGGCAATGTGCATAAGGCAGCAACCAGGCGGCAGCACGCCTGAGATGGGTTTTTTTTGAATTGACAGGAGTAAGCATATGCAAATCAATATTCATACCGACAGCACCATCGCCAACACCGCTGGACTGAACGAACATGTGCAATCCGTACTTGAAAGCGCACTGAGCCGCTTCCGCGACAACCTGACCCGCATCGAAGTCCACCTCAGCGATACGAATGGCCCGAAAGGCGGCGCAGACGATATCCGCTGCGTCATGGAAGCCCGTGTCGCCGGCTACCAGCCGATTGCCGTCACCGAGCAGAACGCTACCGTGCACCAAGCCGTTGCCGGCGCCACCGACAAGCTGAAACGCGCCATCGATAGCGCCCTGGGCCGCCTGCAAGACAGCAAGCGCCACGCCACCGGCAAGAATGCCGTGATCGATGCAGCCGAAGCGGAAGAAACCGCCGAGTAATTCCCATCTGCACTATTTGCCAGAGACGAGGCAGCCGTTCAAGGCTGCCTTTGCACATCTGGCCTGCCTCTGCGCCTGTCCTGCGCGCCGATATCCGTAACAACACCACCAGCATTGACAATGCTTGACGCGACAATGAAATAATTGTCGTATTTTTCACAGAAAGTTACTAGAAGCAAGGTTTTGCCGTTACGGCAGAGTCAGCTTTAGGCTATCATGAAGAGACCGGCGCGCTGCACGCGCGGCACGGGCTTTATGAAAGTATGACTGTGGAACAGATCGGCAACTTTGGCGCTTCAGGCTGCAACATCGGCGATTTACAGCTATTTCGCGATGGCGCGGATAGCCGGACGGCCGCCATGCTGGCGCCCTGCCCCGTCATGCGCCTGGAAGCGGGCGAAGCCCTCACCGACACGCGCGGCGCCAGCCTGTACATCGTCCTGCGCGGCGCCCTGGCCGTGGCCGCCGACACCCACACGGGCATGGACGACGGCACCGTCAGCAAGGTCTTGCCCGGCGAAAGCGTGGGCGAACAATCGGTGCTCGACGAGGCCAGCAACCTGGCCGCTATTTCCGCACTGGAAGAAACTGATTTGCTGGTCGTCGATGCGGCCATCGTCTGGGAACTGATTGACCAGTCGAACGGCCTGGCGCGCAACCTGCTGCGCTTGCTGTCCTTCCGCATCCGCGCCGCCAACGCCCTGTTGCGCCGGCGCCAGAAACTGGGCGAATTCTACCGCCAGCTATCGATGGTCGACAGCCTGACGGGCTTGTACAACCGCGCCTGGCTGACAGACTTGCTGCCAAACATGATCGTCACGGCGCATGGCAGCGGCGCGCCCCTGTCGCTGCTGATGATCGACCTCGACCATTTCAAGCGCTTCAACGATACGCACGGCCACCAGGCGGGCGACCAGGCCCTGCGCATCGCCGCGCAAGTGCTGGGCGCGGCCCTGCGGCCGACGGATTTTGCCGTGCGTTACGGTGGCGAGGAAATGATGGTGATCTTGCCCGATACCAACGAACACGTGGCCCTGATGGTCGCAGAACGGCTGTGCGAGCGCATGCAGCAAGCCGTCATCTTCGCCGACATGCGCAGCGCGCTGCCCCACATCACGGGCTCGTTCGGCGTGGCCAGCCTGGCGCCCGGGCAGGACGACCATGGCTTGATCGCGGCGGCCGATGCGGCGCTGTATCGCGCCAAGGCAGGCGGGCGCAACCGGGTCAGCACCTGATACCAAGCCCATGGCGTCGTTGCGCTGCCTGATCGTCAGCAGCGCGCTTCGCCCTGCATATTTCTCCGGCGCAAGATGCAATGATGATCAGGCCGCCTTGCTGTCGGCCGGCTTGGCAGGAGCGCCTGGTGTGGCAGCCTCATCCTTCTTGCTGCTGTGCGCGGCAACGAAATCCGCATAGCCCTTCTGCACCAGCGCGTAGGTCTTGTCGATATTGCTGGCGATGTCGCCGCCCAGCACTTTCAAGCCGTCCAGGATGTCGCGCGCTTCCTTGAAGCCTTTTTCCATGCCGCCACTGATGGTGTCCATGAACTTGCTCAGCGCGGCATCGTCGTCCAGGTCCGGATTCTGTTTCTTGAAGGCGTCAAAAAATCCCGTCGACAGCGACACGATGCGGTTCGCCGTCGCTTCGGCGCTGTTGTCCTGCGACGCGGCGTTCTCGATCGCATCGTCACCGTACTGGCCTTTCAGCGCCTCGTTGATATTCGTGATGGCGGTCTTGTACAGCAGCGCCAGCGGCTCGTTTTCCGAACCGATCGACACATTCAGCGACGCCTGCATGATGGAGGCGTTCAATTGCAGCCTGGTACGGTCGTTCACGCTCATTTCAGTGTTGCTGGCGTCCTTTTGCTGGACTTTCTCTTCCTTGCCGGCAGCATTATTACTGACGGAACTCAGGGAAGCGGCGGAATTGCCGCCTGCGGCGATGGGAATTGACATGATAGGCCTCCTTGAACGGGCAATGTATGCCACCATGCGAATACCGCAACGGTGACGCTCCTCTCGTGTAGTATCGGCAGGTTTTCAGAAAACTGAAGCGGCGGCTTTGCAGCAGCCGGCCCAACCAAGATCACAATTAAGCAAGCAACGACCATCAATGACTACCCAGACTTTCCTTTGGCACGACTACGAAACCTTTGGCGCCCAGCCGCGCCGCGACCGCCCGGCCCAGTTCGCCGCCATCCGCACGGATGCGGACCTCAACGAGATCGGCGAGCCGATCATGCTGTATTGCCAGCCTGCCAATGATTTCCTGCCTGATCCGCAATCGTGCCTGATCACCGGCATCACCCCGCAGCAGTGTCTGCAGCTGGGCGTGCCCGAGCACCAGTTCGCCGCCACCATCGAAGCGGCCTTTTCGGAACCGGGCACCATCGGCGTGGGCTACAACACCATCCGTTTCGATGATGAAGTCACGCGTTTCCTGTTCTGGCGCAACCTGATCGACCCATATGCGCGCGAATGGAAGAACCATTGCGGCCGCTGGGATATCCTCGACGTGGTGCGCATGACCCACGCGCTGCGCCCGGAAGGCATTCAATGGCCGAAGCGCGACGACGGCCAGACCAGCTTCAGGCTGGAACACCTGAGCAAGGCCAACGGCCTGGTGCACGAAGCGGCGCACGATGCGCTGTCCGACGTGCGCGCCACCATCGCCCTGGCGCGCCTGATCAAGGAAAAGCAGCCGAAGCTGTTCGAGTTTTGCCTGGCCCTGCACAAGAAGGACAGGGTCGCCAGCGAAATGGGCATGCACCTGGCCGCCGGCGAGCGCCAGCCATTCCTGCACGTCTCCGGCATGTTCCCCGCCGAACGGGGCTGCCTGGGCGTCGTCTGGCCGTTGGCCACGCACCCGAGCAACAAGAACGAGATCCTCGTCTGGGATTGCGCCTACGACCCGCGCGAACTGTTCCAGCTCGATGCCGACACCATCCGCACGCGCCTGTTTACCCGCAAGGAAGCCATGCCCGAAGGCATGACGCGCCTGCCCGTGAAAAGCGTGCACCTGAACAAGTCGCCCATGCTGGTCGGCAACCTGAAAACCCTGTCGCCGGCCATGGCCGCGCAATGGAGCATCGACGTGGACGCGGCGAAGGTCAACGCCCAGCTGGCCGCCACGGCGCCGAACATGGACGCCATCTGGGCCGACGTGTTCCAGCGCCCTGGCGCGAATGTCGCGCTGGACGTCGATGAGGATTTGTACAATGGCTTCGTCAGCAACGACGACCGCCGCCTGCTCGAATCCCTGCGCCGCGAAACGCCGGCCAAGCTGGCCACTGCCCGCCCCTCGTTTGCCGACGAACGCCTGCAGGAGCTGCTGTTCCGCTACCGCGCCCGCAATTTCCCGCACACCCTGAGCGAAGCGGAAAGCCTGCGCTGGGAACAGCACCGCGCCGCCCGCCTGTTCGACGGCGACGGCGGCGCCCGCACCATCGAAATGCTGTTTACGGAAATCGACACATTGTCGGAATCGGTGGATGAGCGGGGGGAGGAGATTCTGGGAGAGTTGTACGACTACGCCGAGATGGTGGCGCCCATGCGCGATTAGTCGCACCTGACCAAACCTGCTGCGCGTCGGTATAGGCGGCCTGCTGAATGTAATTTTTCAGCCCGCGCGGTGCACTTTGATCGCATCGCGCGCTCAATTTGCAGCCGTAGGTCGGATTAGCGGGGCAAAGCCCCGCGTAATCCGACAACATTGTTGACGTTACCGGTGTTGTCGGGTTACGGCCGCTGGCCTAACCCGACCTACATTTTTTATGGGTGATGTTTATACAGAACGATGCTGATTGATGGCATCGCGCGTTTCAATCGCCACGCGGCGCGCCGCGTCGGCCCAGTCTTCGCCGTCCTGCGGCGTGGCGTAGATGATGGCGCGCGAAGAGCTGATCATCATGCCCATGCCGTTCGCCGTCTGGCCCGCGCCGACGGTGGCGGCAATGTCGCCGCCCTGGGCGCCGATGCCGGGCACCAGCAGCGGCATGTCGCCGACGATGGCGCGCACTTGCGCCAGTTCCTCAGGAAACGTGGCGCCGACGACGAGCGCGCACTGGCCATTCTTGTTCCATTTCTCGGCCACCAGGCGCGCCACGCGCTGGTACAACGGTTCGCCGTCCGTATTCAGGAATTGCAGGTCCGAGCCGCCCGGGTTCGACGTGCGGCACAGGATGATCACGCCGCGATCCGTCCACGCCAGGTAGGGGTCGAGCGAATCCTCGCCCATGTAGGGGTTCACGGTGACGGCGTCGGCGCCGTAGCGCTCGAACGCTTCGCGCGCGTACTGCGTGGCAGTGGCGCCGATGTCGCCGCGCTTGGCGTCGAGGATCAGCGGGATGTGCGGGTAGTTCTCGCGCACGTAGCGGCAGATGTCTTCCAGCTGCTTTTCCGCGCCCAGCGCGGCAAAATAGGCGATCTGCGGCTTGAAGGCGCAGGCCAGGTCGGCCGTGGCATCGATGATGCGCGTGCAAAAGGTGGTGATTCCATCAGGCAAGTCGCGCAGTTCGGCCGGCAGTTTCGCCAGGTCCGGGTCCAGTCCCACGCACAGCAGGGAATTATTGGCCGTCCATGCGGCGGATAATTTATTGATGAAATTCACGGCACACCTTCTCTATATTCAGTTGCAAACCCCGTATTGTAACGCGGCGCCGGGTTGCCACGGCGTGCCCCGGCAGCCGGCACCGCGCCAGGGGCGGCCGCGTGCGCTTATTAAACCGACATTGCGGGCCGTTTCAGGTATATTTGCCTCACCTCCCTTACTCTGCACGGAACCCATCATGCAAATCACCAATCAATTCACCAAATGGCTGCGCCTGGCGCTGAGCGTTACTGTCCTGGCCGGCATCCTCACTGGCTGCGGCTACAACGACTTCCAGAGCAAGGACGAGGCAACCAAGGCCGCCTGGGGCGAAGTGGTCAACCAGTACCAGCGCCGTGCCGACCTGATCCCCAACCTGGTCAATACCGTCAAGGGCTATGCCACGCATGAACGCGAAACCCTGGAAGCGGTGACCAAGGCGCGCGCCGCCGCCACCAGTTTCCAGATCACGCCCGAAGTGCTGAACGACCCGGCCGCCTTCGAGAAATTCCAGCAAGTGCAGGGGCAGCTGTCGTCGGCCCTGTCGCGCCTGATGGTGGTGTCCGAGAAATACCCTGACCTGAAAGCCGACACCAGTTTCCGCGACCTGCAGTCGCAGCTGGAAGGCACGGAAAACCGCATCACCGTGGCGCGCCAGCGTTACATTGCCGCCGTGCAGGACTACAACGTGCATGCGCGCAGCTTCCCGAACAACCTGACGGCCATGATTTTCGGCTACAAGGTCAAGCCATCGTTCACGGTGGAAAATGAAAAAGCCATCTCGACCGCGCCAACCGTCGACTTTGGCAAATAAGATGAAAGCCTGGTCTTATCTGGCGGCGCTGGCGACGGCGCTGCTGCTGTGGACGATGCCGCCGGCAGGCGCACAGGGCTTGCAGCCCGTGCCGCCGCTGGCGGCGCGCGTGACGGACGATGCCGGCATGCTGGACGCCAAGCAAAAGGCGGCGCTGGAAGGCGTGCTGGCCGACTACGAAGCCAAGACGGGCAGCCAGATCGCCGTGCTGCTGGTCAAGAGCACGGAACCGGAAGCCATCGAGCAGTACAGCATCCGCGTGACGGATGCCTGGAAGCTGGGCCGCAAGGGCGTCGATGACGGCGTGCTGCTGATGGTAGCAAAAGACAACCCGCCTGCCCTGCGCCGCCTGCGCATCGAGGCGGGCCGTGGCGTGCAGGGCGTGCTGACGGATGCGCAATCGAAACGCATCCTGCAAGACGTGATCGCCCCGCATTTCAAGCAGAATGATTTCTATGGCGGCCTGGTCGCTGGCGTGGGGGCGATCGCCACCCTGCTGAACCAGGAGCAATTCCCCGCCCCTGCCCAGCAGCAAGTGCCAGCCAGCGTGCAAGCGGGCGGCATGACCTTCTGGCTGCCGCTGCTGTTCTTCGGCTTTCTCGTCGTGCTGACCCTGTTCCGTTCGCGTGGCGGACCGACGCGGCTGCAGCGCGGCAGCAACTGGTCCAGCGGGGCCACGGGCGTGGTGCTGGGCAGCATTCTCAGCCAGGCGCTGAACAACCGGGGCGGCGGTGGCGGCTTCGGCGGTGGCGGTGGTTTTGGCGGCGGTGGCGGCGGTGGTTTCGGTGGCGGCGGCGGCGGTTTTGACGGCGGCGGCGCCTCGGGAGATTGGTAATGACGAAACAACTGACATTCGGACAACGCTGCGGACGGGCCTTGAAACATTTGCGCGGCACGCCGGCGACGGCGCGCCAGGCCTTTCCGGAACGCACCCTGAAAGCCATCGAGGCAACCATTGCCGACGGTGAAAAGATGCACCAGGCGGAAGTGCGCCTGATCGTCGAAGCGGCACTGACGCCGGGCATGGCGTACCAGGGCGTGAGCAACCGCGAGCGGGCGCGCGAACTGTTTGCCCAGTACGGCGTGTGGGATACGGAAGACAATGTTGGCGTGCTCATCTACATCAACCTGGCCGAACACCAGGTCGATATCGTGGCCGACCGCCACGTGGGCCGGCGCGTGACGCCGGAGCAATGGCAAGCCGTCTGCCGTACCATGACCAAGGGGTTCAAGGAAGGCAATTACCATGACAGCACCCTGGAAGCGCTGGCGCAGCTCAATACCTTGTTGCAAAGCCACTTCCCCGCCGATGGCACGCGCGGCAACCAGTTGCCGAATGAACCTATCCTCCTCTGAAGTCCGCCCAGGGATTAAAATCCGCCATTGCCGCGCAGGCTGGTGGGTGGGCAGCGCGGCCCCTATTACCGCCGAGGAGAACACATGAAACTGATCAACAAAACCGCCATCGTCACGGGCGCCACGCAAGGCATCGGCCTGGCCTGCGCCAGCCGCCTGATCGCCGAAGGCGCGCAGGTGATGCTGGTCGACATCAAGGAAGAAGGCGCGCAGGCGGCCGCCGCGCTGGGCCCGCAGGCGCGCTTCTTTTGCGCCGACGTCAGCCAGAAAGCGGACGTCGATGCCATGCTGAAGGAAACCCTGGCGCAGTTCGGCCACGTCGATATCCTCGTCAACAACGCGGGCGTCACGCACGCGGCCGATTTCCTCGACGTCTGCGAAGATGATTTCGACCGCGTCATGCGCATCAACCTGAAATCGATGTTCCTGTGCGGCCAGGCCGTGGCGCGCGACATGGTCAAGCGCAACAGCGGCTGCATCATCAACATGTCCAGCGTCAATGCGGAGCTGGCCATCCCGAACCAGGTGCCGTACGTGGTGTCGAAAGGCGCCATCAACCAGCTGACCAAGGTCATGGCCCTGAACCTGGCGCCGCACGGCGTGCGCGTGAACGGCATCGGACCGGGCACCATCCTGACGGAACTGGCCAAGCAGGCGGTGCTGTCGAGCCCGCAGGCGCGCCACACGATCCTGTCGCGCACGCCGCTGGGCCGCTGCGGCGAGCCGGAAGAAGTGGCCGGTATCGCCGCCTTCCTGGCCAGCGACGACGCCACCTACATGACGGGCCAGACCATCTATGTCGATGGCGGACGCATGGCGCTGAACTACACGGTGGCCGTGCAGGAATAGAGGCAGAAGAAGGCAGTTATATAAAAAAACGATAATGGATATCTAAAAAGACCATTAGACACATATCGTGCGACGCAGCATAATGCACCTGTCTCCACTATTCTCCTCCAAGAAAATAGTTTTAAGCCCGCTTTCACCAGCGGGCTTTTTTTTTGCTGTCACAGCTGAAACATGGCCATTCTTGCCATGCCGGATGATTTTTCCCTCCTTGTCCGCACCACGAAAAAAATATTGCGGTGTGTCATGAACCCGTCATGTTCGCCCCCTATACTTGCTTCATCTGCTGTACAGGCAACCGATATGCCTGACTACAGACAGGTGTGCCGCCATGGCACACCACTCCCCTTTCATGACTGTGGCGCGCGCCGGCAAGGCGCACGACATGGCCCGCAACGCTCAACTCTTGACCCATTTCATTTGGGTTTTTGGCCCGCGCCCCCGCGGGCCTTTTTTTTGCCTGTGAGCCAGCCTCTTGCGCAATAACACAGGCCGCTGCCACGCCCATGGTATTGTTATCGCCTTTCCCATCCCGCTCACGTACCATGCCCGCCACGCTGCTTGCCCTGTGTTTTGCCGACCGTTACGAACGCCTGCGCTTCCGCACGGCACTGGTGCTGTACCTGCTGGTGATCCTGATTGGCGATATTCCGGGCATCCGCGCCGACGTCGGGCAATATGCGTCGGGCGGCGTGCTGCACTCGTTCGGCTATGGCGTGCTGGCCCTGATGCTGTTCAGCGGCATCAGCGGCGGCGTGGCGCGCCGCGCGCTGCTGTCCGTACTGATGGTGGTCGCCATGGGCGCGCTGGACGAATTCATCCAGAGTTTTCTCTCGTACCGCCATGGCTCCGTGCACGACTGGCTTGTCGATATCGCGGCGGCGATGGTCGTGTCACTGCTGCTGACCTTCCTGTGGCCGAAGATGGTTGCCGCCACCCTCAAGTTCATGCCGTCCTGATCACTGGCCAGCGCCGTCACCGCCGCTCAGCTCAAGGCTCAGCTGTCCTTGTCCTGCGGCGGCATGCGCGGCGATGCGCCGCAACACCGCACGCATCTCGCGGCGGCTGTCCACGCCCGCAGCGCGTGCCGCATCGCGTTTCATCTCCAGCAATTGTTCTGAACGGGAAAGCCTGGCCAGCGCATGCAACGCATGTTTCAGGCCATGCCGGGCACGCGCATCGTGCGCCGCCTCGGGGGCGCCATACACGGCGCTGACCAATTCGTCGATCAGACGGGCGCTTGCGGAAACTGAAGACATTTTTTCTCCTGGGATAAACAGCAAGGAAACAACGGCACAGAAGCGCCGGGGCTCAAAACGTTTTATGCAAGAGTGTCTTTTATACCAAGCTCGACAATTTATACGCTTGATGTAGCTCAATGGGAAATAACAAGCCGCGAACATCCCTCCATTACCAGCCTCTTACTAGCAGTAATCACGGCCACGTCCGGCATGCCTGCGGACCTCCACCTATCGTCACATTCAGAGGAGAACAAGATGAAAGCAAAAGGAACCACGATCCTGGCAGGCTTGCTGTGCATGTTATTGGGTGCTTGCAACTCAACCAACCCGAACGGCACCACCGCCTCGCGCAGTGGCGAAAGCTACAGCAATACGGCAGGCACCGGCCAGAGCGGCAGCGCGACCGGCAACAGCGGCAGCTCGGGCAGCACCGCCGGCACGAATAGAATGGGTAGCACCGGCAGCATGGACCGCACCGGCAGCACCGCCGCCACGACCAGCAGCACCATGAGCAACAGCACAAACAGCGGCGACACGAGCGGCAGCGCCGACGCGCGCACCGCCACGGCCAACAATACCATGAGCATGGATGGCAGCCAGTCGGGCGTATCGATTGCATCGGCCACCGTGCAGTCCATCGATACCGTGCCGCGCGGCATGGACCAGGGCAGTGGCGAAACACAGGCCGGCAGCTCGGGCACGGCGGGCAGCACCTCGGGCAGCATGATGTACCGCGTCACCCTGCGCCTGGACGATGGCACGACGCGCGCCATCATGCAAAATTCCCAGCCCACGTACCAGATCGGCGACCGCGTCAAAGTGGTCAACGGCTTGTTGCAGCGCTATTGAGCGCAAGCGTCAAGGGAGCAGCCGGGCACTGCGCGGCGCAGCTGTCGCGCAATAAAGACCAGACGCATTTCAAGCGCCCCGCATCGAGAGGGTCAGGAGCAGGGATGCGGGCGCGGACGCGGCGGAGGGTAAGGAGAGGCGGCGCGGCATGCCGCGCCTATCCCCCGCTGCCACCTTGTGCGTGTCGTTGTATTACCGGCTCATTGTATTGCCGGCTCATTGTATTGCCGGCTCCTTGTATTGCCGGCTCCTTGTATTGCTGGCTCCTTGTATTGCCGGCTCCGCATCTGGCCGTTCCTCTGCTGCCAGCTCCGCTTCTGCCGTTCCTCTGCTGTCCGTTCTGCTGCTGTCCGTTCCTCTGCTGCCTATTTCTATGCCCCTGCTGCATGCTTTGCGGCCCACCTCCTGGTTCCCCCCTCTGCCGCCTGTGCCGCTGCAAGCTGTGTCTTTGCGGCATGCCTTGCGGCCTGCGCCCTGGTTCCCCCGCTGTGCACCCTCTGTGTCCCCTCAGCTGCCCCCCTCCCCCCCCCCCTCTCCTGCCCGGCCACGTTGCTGTCGGTTGCTGCCGTCCGGTGGGCTGCCTGTGCATGTGCGCCGGCATCTTCCTTTCTTTGACACCAGGCAATCCTGTCAATCCTGTTTCTCGCCCATCGTGCTGCTCGATCCTTTCATCCTGGCGCGTCTTTTCAGCCGCCTTGCGAAGCGGGCCCACGAGGCTGACTAACGAGGCTGACTTACGAAGCCTTACGAAGCTGGCTTGGGCTGCTGACTTGGGCAGCTGACTTGGGCTGCTGGCTTGTGTTGCTGGCTTGTGTTGCTGACTTGGACTGCTGGCCTGGACTGCCGGCTCACGCTACAGACCCACGCTGCTGGCCACGATGTCGCCTGCCGCGCCGTCTGCGCTCCGGCCCGCGTCTGCGCTCACTGCGGCCCTCTTGCCGCGCCAGCGACAGCACAACAAGAGGGCAACGGGAGGGCAGCAAGAGGGCAGCAAGAGGGCAGCAAGAGGGCATGGTCCAGGGCGGCATGGTCGCAGGCTTGATATCCCCTGCGCCACGTTCGCTACTCCACGCTGGCGATCTTGCGCTGCAGCCCCGACAACTGCGTGATGGCTTCCGCCGCTTTTTTGCCGGCAAGGAAGGCGTGGTCGGAATTGTAGTATTCCCATTCGCTGTAGCGGCCTGCCAGCACGATGTCCTGCTCCGCCAGCCACTGCTTGACCAGCGCCACGTTGGCGGCGCGTGCATGGTCGTAGACGACATAGGCGCATGGCATGTCCACCTGGTTGGCAGCCAGCAACTGATCGTCTTCACGCAACAGGCCCACGGCGATGCAGTCGCGCACGCAGCGGTCGATCAGGGCTTGCCCATCGAGCGGCAACGGTTTCCAGGGCGAATATGTGATTTCACAGGTCAGCCCGAAACCGCCCGGCGCATTGCAATGGGGGCTCGCATTTCCCTGCAAAAAGATACGATGGAAAATCGTTTCTTCGGGATAGTAAATCCAGTGCTTGTCGCTGATCCGCTCGCGCGCCACGCCCAGGTTGACGCAGCGTACGGAGACGTGGCGCAAGGCGCGCGCCGCCGCTTGCACTGCCGGCGGCGCCTGGTCACCGATCAGGCGCACCAGTTCCGGCAAGGGCATGGTGCTCAGCAGATGCTGGTAGCGGAAGCGGCGGCCGTCCGCCAGGGCAATGAGATGCTGCCGCGGCAAGACTTGCGCCACCTCGGCATTGAGTTCCAGCTGGCCTTTCAGGTGCGGCAGGAAACCCGACATCAAGGCCTGGAAGCCACCGCGCAAGGGGTAGCCGAAGCGTGCATTCGGTCCCATGGGCTTGGCTACAGGTTCCAGCGCGCCCTCGATGATTTCCTCCAGGTTTGGCAAGGGCACTCTTCCGCCCAGCCACGAGGTTTCCATCTCGCTCAACGGCACGGTCCAGAGTTTCTTGTTGTAGGGAATGGCAAAATGCCGGGCTATGCCCGCACCCCACACCTGGTGGATGAACTGCTCGAAATTTGGCGGCGCGGCGGCAGCTTTTGCTGCGGCCGCAGCTGCCGCGCCTTCGAGCGCATGCTCCAGGCCGGCACCGCCATCAGCGCAGCAGTCTGGCCCGACGCAGGCGGCCACGGGCGGCACGGCATCACTGCCGTTCGCGGCCACGGCCTTGCCATGGCGCGCCTCGATGGCGCCGACGATGCACTCCTTGATGACGGCGGGCGGCAAGCCATACAGCGCCCCCTGGAACGGGTAGCGGGTATACACCTGCTTGCTGTACACCCATGCTTCGCGGTTTTGCCAGTGCAGGTTCGTGCCCAGCAAGATGCGGTACATGTCGAGCACGTAGCTGTCATTGGAAAACATGATGTGGCCCGCGTGGTCGAACGTGAAGCCGTGGTCGCGAATGGAGCGGCACCAGCCGCCCACGCTGGCATTTTTATCGAGCAGCAAGGAATCGGCGCCCAGGTGATAGGCGGCGCTCAGGCCGGTCGGCCCGGCACCGATAATGGCGCAAGCCACGGCCTGCGGCGAACCTGGGGCGCGCAGCGGATTGATGCTGGCGCCGGCAGCCGGCGCGCCGGGAGCCGCGGGCACGGCATGGGCAGGCAGCGGCTGGCGCGTGCCCTGCGCCGGTGGCGTCGCTTCCAGCAGCGCATGCATTTTCTCCACCGTCGCATCCCAGGAAGTGGCCGAGACGACCGCGTGCATGCTGGCGGCCATGGCGGCGCGCTGCTCCGGGCTTGCCGCCAGTGCCGCCTCGCAGGCGGCGACAAATTCCCCGGGGGTATCGGCGATGGCCACGATATCGCCGTACGGCACGGCCACATCGGCGATCGAGGTGCTGACGATGGGCAGCTGCGCCGCCATGTATTCGAGTACCTTGGTCGGGCTGATGAAGCGCGTGGCCTCGTTGCGCGCGAACGGCAGCAGGCACACGTCCCAGCCGGCCAGGAAGTGCGGCAGGGCCTGGTATGGCTGCTGGCCCAGGTAATGGATGTTCTGCCGCTGCGGCAGGCTGGCCGGCTCGATTTTCAGGATGGGGCCGACCAGCACGATTTGCCATTCGGGATGGGCGTCGGCCAGCGCGGCCACCAGCGATGGATCGAAGCGCTCGTCGATCACGCCGTAGTAGCCCAGCCTGGGCCGGCCGATCTCCGCTTGCGCCGGATGGCCGTTGTGGCGGTCGAGCGCCTGCTCGAAGTGCACGGTGTCGACGCTGCTGGCGAAGCAGTGGGCGTTGGCATGGCGCGCACGCTTGGCCTCGAACAGGCTGGGGCCGCCCGCAAACACCAGGTCGGCCCGTGCCAGCAAGGCCGTTTCGCGCTGCAGCAGCTGCCTGGGCGCGTTCATGAATGCGGCCAGTTCGTCCATGCAGTCGTACACCACCAGGCCCGCGTGCAGCGCCGGCAGCAAGGGCAGCGCCATCGGCGTGTAGAACCAGACGATGGGGTCGTCCACCGGCGTGATCTCGCTCAGCAAGGGCTGCAGCGCCGCCAGCTGGTCATCATGAAAGCCGGCTGCCTGCACGGGCGTACGCGGCTGGCATACGGTGACATTCGGCGCCGGCGTGGACAGATCCAGCCGGCCCGGCCCATCGTGCCAGGCGGGCTCCTCGACAAAGACCACATGGTAGAACTGCGCCAGGCGCGACAGCAGTTGCTGGGGACGCTGATAGACGAAATTCCAGCGCAAATGGGAAAAGACGATGATGGTGCGCATACCAGTTCCTTTCCGCCCCGATGGGGCAAGCGTTGAACAAAGGTGCTCCGTCAGCGACTGCGCCTGGCGCAGCGCCATCGCATACGGCGGCGACAGGATGCGCCGCAGCCGCTCCTTGCCCTCGCCTTCCAGGCTGACATCCCACAGGCCGCTGCGGTGCCAGTGGCCGGGATCATCCCAGTCGGGCCGGTCGATGACGGGGTAGATGCAGATACCGCGCAGCGACGCGCCATGCTGCACGGCCAGCGCCGCCTCGGCCGCCATCTCGCGTATCCAGGCGCCGCGCCCGCTGCCCACATGGCTGGTTTCCGCCAGCAGCAAGGGCCGCCGGTAGCGCGCCTGCACTTCGAGCAGCAGCTGGTGCAGCGGCATGCGGCGCGGCTCGCCCAGGTGCCACCACAGGCGCAGGTTGCTGCCGCATTCCCACTGGTTGCTGTGGTAATAGTTCAGGCCGACCAGATCCAGGTAGCGCGGCGCGCCGCCCAGTTCCGGCGCCTGCCTGCCGCGCAGCATGTCCCAGGCCTCGAACTGCGAGGCACGCCAGGCGGCCGCCTGCGCGGTCCAGTCCGTGCGTCCCGCCGGCGCGATGACATGGATCAGCGGGTCGCACTGCAGCAGGCGCGCCTGCGGACTGACGGCGCGGATGGCATCGCTGCCGGCGATGCTGGCGCGCACCAGCTGGCGCTTGCCTTCGTAGCCCGCGTCCGGCCGGTACATGTTCAGGCACTGGAACATGTGCACCGACAGTCCCCAGCTGGTAAACGAAATTTCATTGATGGGTGAATACACGGGCGCGGCCCCCGCGTAGGGCGCCAGAAACTGCGCCGCCGCCCGGCAATAGCGCGCAAAGCGCGGCACGAATTCAGGTGAAAAAAGATCGAGCTCGGCTGGCCAGCCATAGTGGCAAAACGTCCAGTTGACCTGCAGTCCCAGCTCCTGTGCCACGGCGGCGCGCTCCTCGATGCAGGAAAAGTCGAAATGGCCATCGCGTTCGGCCAGGCGCCAGCCGATGCTTTCACGCACGCTGCGGATGCCGAACTGGCGCAGCAGCAGATAGTCTTCGCGCACCCTGTCCAGGTGCCCCGTGGCACGGTTCATGTCCAGCGCCTGGCCGCCATGCGTGACGTGGTCGGCACCTTCGTAGCCGGCCTGCCAGTACGAGAGGAATGGCGCGGCCGCGCCGTCGAAATTCGCCATGCTTGCCTCTTGATCGTGAGTGATTCAGGTGGAGCTGGCCATGCCGGGGCCTGCGCGCCGCTTCCAGCGTGCAAGCACCGTAAGGCGTGGTCCGATGTAACCCAGTTGACTTTGGCTGGCCTCAACTGAGCGCTACGTTACGGGTGGCCGCGCTGAGCAATTCCAGCGCGGCCTTCGGCGTTCGGTCCGCCGTCAGCAAGCCGTTTGTCTCCTGGAAGGTGTCGGCAAACTGGGTATAGCAAAAGCCGCTGAACATCTGCGCCGTATTCACGACCGCCATCAGGCGCC
Source organism: Janthinobacterium sp. AD80 (assembly GCF_002878455.1). GTDB lineage: Bacteria > Pseudomonadota > Gammaproteobacteria > Burkholderiales > Burkholderiaceae_D > Janthinobacterium. The sequence continues at coordinate 3,246 of NZ_NRDQ01000076.1, read as the reverse complement.
GGTAAATATCGAGGAAGGCGGCCTCGTTGCCGACCCGCGCATAACCCCAGGTGTCCGCCGGTTCGCTCTGCCCACGGTCAAAGGCGATGCCGCCAAACTCCGTCAGGACGATGGGCTGGCCACGGTGCGGAAAGCCGTCGAGCGTGAGGATGCGACCGCCCGGGCGGCGCTGGTCGAACAGGGTCGTGCGGGCCGAGTCGCTGATCGCATAGCGCGCCTGCAGCCGCTCAGGATCGCAGTCGTAGTCGTGGATGCCAAGGATGTCGGTGGCCGACGCCTCCCAGCCGTCGTTGCCGATCACGGGCCGCGTCGGGTCGAGCGTGCGCGTCAGGTGGTACAGCGCCTCGACGGCATTGCGGTGCGCCTGGATGGCCGTCAGGTTGGGCACGCCCCACGATTCATTGAACGGCACCCAGACGAGGATGCAGGGATGGCTGTAGTCGCGTTCGATCACGTCCGTCCATTCACGCACCATGCGCGTGATGGCCTTGCTGGAAAACCGGTAAGTGGATGGCATTTCTTCCCATACCAGCAGGCCCAGGCGGTCGGCCCAGTACAGGTAGCGCGGGTCTTCGATCTTCTGGTGCTTGCGCACGCCGTTGAACCCCAGGGCCTTGGCCAGTTCCACATCGCGCCGCAAGGCGTCGTCGGAAGGCGCCGCCAGCAGGGTATCGGGCCAGTAGCCCTGGTCGAGCACCAGGCGCAGCGGATATGGCCGGCCATTGAGCATGAAACGGTCGCGGTTGATCGCCACCGAGCGCAGCGCCGTGTACGACTTGACCGTATCGAGCAGCTCGCCGTTGTGCCACAAGGTCACTTCGGCATCGAGCAGGATGGGCCGCTCTGGGCTCCACAGCAGTTCATTGCGCGAATCGTCGATGCCGGGATCGGACAGCGCGATCTTGCGGCTCGCTTCGTTCTCGATCAGCTTGTACTGGTCGTCCGCCAGCAGGTTGTTGCCATGCCAGATGCGCACGGCCACGGTGAGGTCCTCCTGCAGGTCGCCCATGGCAAAGACTTCGCAGCCGATCTCGTAGCCCTCGAACACGGGCGTCCAGCGCAGCTTGCCGATGTAGGTGGCCGCCACGCGCTCGATCCACACGCTTTGCCAGATGCCCGTAGTGCGCGGATACCAGATGGAATGCGGGTGCAGCTGCCAGTCCTGCTTGCCGCGCGGCTTGGCCAGGTCGTGCGGATCGTCCTCGACGCGCACCGTCAGCACCTGCGGCCCGTCCGGCAGCAGCGCGTGGCCGATGCTGGCGACAAAGGGCGTGTGGCCGCCTTCGTGGCTGGCCACCACGTGTCCGTTGAGCCACACCTTGGCGTGGTAGTCGACGGCGCCGAAATGCAGCAGCACGCATGGCCCGCCCGGTTGCAGCTGGAATTCGCGCTGGTACCAGCAGACCCGGTGAAAGCCGCGGTCGCCCACGCCGCTGGCCTGCGATTCGGGCGGATACGGCACGGTGATGTCGTGCGTCCAGCCGATGCCGCCATCGGGCACGCGGTAGCGCCGCTCGTTGTCGAAGGTAAAGCGCCACGTGCCATTCAGCGATTGCCAGTTTTCGCGCACCATCTGCGGCCGCGGATAAGCGAATTCGCCGGGTGCGGCCAGGCTGTTTTCCGCCTGGTTCGCACCGCTGGCGGGAGCGACGGAGGGAGAGAGAATGTCATTGAGCATGGCTGTTGGAGACTGGCCATGCCTTGACGGTTCCGCAGAAAAACGCGCTTATGCCAAGCCATGATCAGCATCAAGACAACGTCACGCTAACGGAACCACCATGCGCGCCTTGTGTCCACTGGCATTGAAACGGGGGACCACGTCCTGTCCTGCCTTGGCGGCGCAGTGCTTGCGGCACAAGGCCACGCAGGCGCCGCCAAAACCGGCACCCGTCAGGCGCGCGCCATACACGGCGCTGTGGGCCGACAGCAGCGCCACCAGCGCATCGAGGGCGGGAATCGATACCTCGTAATCGTCGCGCAGGCTGGCGTGCGACTGTGCCATCAGCTGGCCGAACAGCGCCGGCCCATGCTGCGCGCATGCCTGCAGCACGCGCAGGTTTTCGCTGACCACATGGCGCGCGCGGCGGCGGTACGGTTCCGGCAAGCCTTCCACCACGGAAGGTTCGACCACGTCGCGCAGCGAGGCCACGCCCAGCAGGCGCGCCGCCTGTTCGCACTCGGCGCGCCGCTCGTTGTACTTGCTGCCGGCCAGGGTGCGCGCCACGCCGCTGTCGATCACCAGCACTTCGCTGTCATTCGGCAAGTCGAGCAATGCATGCTGCAAGGTGCGCGCATCGAGCAGCAGCATGTGCTGCTCGTCGGCCAGGCTGGCGGCCATCTGGTCCATCACGCCGCAGTTGACCTGCGCATAGCGGATTTCCGCCTGCTGTCCCATCAGCGCCAGCGCCACGTCGTCCAGCGGCAGATGCAGCAGCAGGCGCAGCGCGCGCAGGGTGGCGATTTCCAGCGCCGCGCTGCTCGACAGGCCCGCCCCCAGGGGCAGGTCCGAGCACACGTAAGCGCGCACGGCCGGCACGTCCGCACCCTGCTCCTCGACCAGGCGGATGCAGCCTTCCAGGTAGCGGCCGAAGCCCGGTGGCGCGGCCTGGTCCGCCTTGAAGCGCACCTGCTCGTCGAGGCTGGCGGAATAAAACGCGTGATGCCCGTCGTCGGCCAGCGCCAGCATCACCTGCGTGCGCTGCGGCGTGGCGCAGGGCAGCATGTAGCCATCGTTGTAGTCCGTATGCTCGCCCAGCAGGTTGACGCGCCCGGGCGCCGATGCCATCACCACGGGGCCGGTGCCGAAATACGCTTCGGGGGTCATCATTGCAGCTCCAGGGTGAGCGGGCGCAGCCGCCCCTGCACGGACGTGGCCGGCCAGTCCGGGTCGCAAGTAAGGTTGTGCAGGTGGCCGCCACTGAGCAGGAAAGTATCTTCCACCATGCTGCCAGGCAGGCTGGGGTGGAAGGCCAGCGCCATGCCCTCTTTCAGGGCGATTTCCGTGTGGGCGCCGGCCGCCACTTCGGGTGACTGGTAGCCGGCGATGCCGCCCTGGCGGTGGTCGCGCACCGTGTCGGGCTGGCCCGCATACGCATAGGCGCTGTCGAGCGCGTGATACACCATGCTCAGCGCATGGCCCACCTCGCAGGCGTCGAGCGCCACCGCTTCCAGCGCCAGGATGGCGGCGTCGGCATCGCTGACACCGGCCCGCGCCGTGGCGAAGCGGCGTTGACGGCTGAGGCTGGC
>NZ_NRDQ01000075.1 GCF_002878455.1 Janthinobacterium sp. AD80 | reverse complement strand
GCCTGTGCCTGACGCCAGCACGCCGAAAGCCGTCAAGCTGTATGAGAACGGCGACAAGGTGCAGGCGCTGGCCATGCTGGAAAGCCTGGTTGGCAAGGGCGACGCCAGCGCGTATGGTTTGTACGGGTGGATGCGGCTGATGGGCGAAGGCCAGGGCGGCGCCGTCACGGCGCCGACGGCGCAGCAGCGTGAAGCGCGCCAGGTGGCCGCCAAGCCGCTGATCGGCAAGGGCCTGCTGAAGAACGACAGCTATGCGCTGACGGCCAAGGGTGTGATGCTGGCCGAGGGCTGGCAGGAACCGCGCAACATGGCGCGCGGCATGGACCTGCTGAAACAGGCGGCCAACAAGGGCAATGCGCAAGCCATGCATCTGCTGGGCCTGTACAACGTGCGCGGCTACCAGATCCCCGTCAATCACAAGGAAGCGCGCAAATGGTTCACCCTGGCCGCCGACAAGGGCAGCGCGGGCGACATCTACAATCTGGGATTGATGGACTGGGAAGGCGCGGGCCTGAAACGCCCCGACCGCGCCAGCGCCATGCAGCGCTGGAAAATCGCCGCCGCCATGGGCGAGGAGCGCGCGATCAAGGCGGTGGCGCAGGGCAAGCCTTAAGGAGCACCTGAGAAAAAGCCCATGGCGTTGTTGCGTTGCCTGGCCGTACATTCGTACTGCCTGCGGCAGCGCGCCTGGCCCTGAGCATTGTTCAGGCGCTCGTGCAGCACGGCGGCAAGCGTCGCCGCTTTTAATTTTTATGCAGCGGCGGCCAGCGCCTGCAAGGCCATCGGATTCGGCGTCGGCTCGGCGACTTTTGTCAGCAGGTTGCGGTCCGTGTGGTGGAACGGCTCATCCTTGCCGCGGATCAGCATGACCGTGTCTTCGTCATAGCCCCACGTGCCATCGGCGTGGATGTCGACCTTGATGCGGTATTCGACGGTGGTGAACGCGTGTTCGAGGAAGGGGTTCGAGCAGATGCCGTAGGCCGTCGAATCGCGCCTGGCCACCAGTTCGAAACTGGTGGCGTCCGCCGTCGTCGTGCCGGACGCCATGGCGATCTGGCCGCGCGGGATGGCCAGCGTCTGGATCACGGCGCCCGTGGCCGGTTCCCACAGCCAGTAACCCACCTGCTCATGATACGTTTTGACTTGGTCCGGCTTGGTGATGTGGATGTAGTAGCGCAAGCCGTAGAACAGCTGCGGGCCGTTGGTGACGGGGTCGATCGGCTGCAGTTCGATGCGCTCGACAAACGCCTGCTTGCGCGGGCCATCGGCCTTCGGCTTGACGTCCAGGCCGCGCGTGCCGGTCCAGATGCCGGCCATGCCGGTCAGGGGACCCAGGTTATTCAAAGTGTGCACGTCGGCGGACGGCTCGGTGTAGATATCTTCGGGAAAATCGCTCATGCGGAAGTCTTCAAAATGGGGCAACAGTGCTTGCCGCCATTGTAAGACGCGCGCCGCCGGCGGCAAAGCGCCTGCCGTCAGGGAAAGTGCGGAATGTGGCGTTCGATGAACAGCAGGGCCGCTGCCGCCAGCGCGGGACGCTGCGTTTCAAACACGGCCGCATCGCGCGCCTGCAGCAGGCTGGCAGCCACCTCGGGCAGGTCCAATGCACCGGCGATGACCGCCGCCACCGCGTCGATATTGGCGTACAGGGCGCTGTCAAAACCTTCCCAGTCCACATAGGCCAGCCACTCGGCCAACATCACCATGCCGGCAACGGGCGGCGCCAGGGCCGCGATGCGCTCGACGCGCAGCACGCTGTCGCTGCCGATGTCTGCCTGCTGCAGCACGGCCAGCGCCACGTGCTGCAGCGCGTCGTCCGGGTCGCGCCCGTATTTGTTCAGCAGTCGCTGCGTGAGCGTATAGCGCTCGGCGTCGATGCTGCGCAGGGCGGCCGCCACGTCGTACGCGTGCAGCGCCAGGTGGCGCGCCGCGCATGCCGTATCCACGCCAGCCCTGGCGGCGGCGATCTCGGTGAGCTGCTGCCGGCGCGCCGCATCCATGCTTACACCAGCGGCTCGGTCGAACCGGTCAGGGTGAAGATTTCAAAGCCCGTTTCCGTCACGGCCAGCGAGTGTTCGAACTGCGCCGACAGCGAACGGTCTTTCGTCACGGTCGTCCATTTATCCGGCAAGACCTTGACCTGGTAGCTGCCCACGTTGAGCATCGGCTCGATGGTAAAGATCATGCCCGGTTCCAGCACGATGCCGGTGCCGGCGCGGCCATAGTGCAGCACTTGCGGCGTGTCGTGGAAGACCTGGCCCACGCCATGGCCGCAGAAGTCGCGCACGGAAGAAAAGCCCTGCGCCTTGGCCACGGCTTCGATGGCGGCGCCCACGTCGCCCAGGGTCGCGCCCGGACGCACGGTATGGATGCCGGCCATCATGGCTTCATACGCCGTGTTGACGAGGCGGTTGGCCAGGATGGACACGGCGCCCACCTTGAAGGTGCGGCTGGTGTCGCCGAACCAGCCATTGAACTTCGGCGTCACGTCGATGTTCAGGATGTCGCCCACTTTGAGGATCTTGGTCTCCGACGGGATGCCGTGCGTGACCACATGATTGACGGAGATGCAGCTGGCGTGCTTGTAGCCGTGGTAGTCGATGGTGCCGGGGATGGCGCCGGCGGCGCGCATGAACTCTTCGCACAGGGCGTCGAGTTTGGCCGTCGAGACGCCAGGTTTCACGAAAGGCGCGATGAAGTCGAGCGTGTCGGCGGCGATGCGGCCGGCCGCGCGCATGCCGATGAAGCCTTCTTCATCATGCAGGGGGATTTTCTTGCCGTGTTCAAGCTGGGTGGAATAGCGCATGGTTGTCTTCTTGGTTGTATTGGTTAGTGTGTGGTGTGGGCGGCCCAGCCGCGCACGGCGTCATGCGAGGCGCGCAGCATGGCGTCAACGCTGGCCGGGATCGGCCGCTCCTGGGTCAGGTAAGGCTTGACGACGGCCACGGGGGCGTCGATCAGCACGAATTTGAGCAGCATGTGGTCGAGGTCCAGCTCCGTGGTGCCGGGCATGGCTTCGGCGCAGCGGGCGAAGCAGGCGTCGAGCGCCGCCTGTTCTTCTTCCACGGCGGCCAGCAATTCCTCGCTGAGGCCGCCGTTGAAATCGGGGCTGTCCGCGCATTGCAGCAGGAAGCGCGCATACACGGGCTTGCGCCGGCACCAGTCCAGCAAGCCATGCACGCCGGCCCACGTGTCGCCGCCGAGCCAGCGGCTGGCCACTTCTTCGCGGAAGTCGCTTTTCACGCGCAGCCAGGCGCGCGCCAGGATGGCGTTGCGCGAATCGAAGCGGTGATACACGGAACCGATGGGTGCCCCCGCCTTGACGGCGATGGCGGCCATCGACACGGCGGCCACGCCGCACTGGGCGGCGACGGCGATCGCGCTGTCGATGAAATTGTTTTCGTTGAATTTAGCTAGTCTGACCATCCCAAATAGAATACAGATTCTATTTGAATTCGTCAAGCGCCTCCGTTCGGCGAGAACGGGACAAACAAGAGTTGCCTTGCTGCCTTACAATGGCATGCACGAACCGCCACAAGGAGAATCCGCTTGCTTACGCCCCCCTTCATCGCCTCCTCCCGCTTCGACGATCCACGCCTGGCATTGGAACAAGTGCAAGCCATCTACCGCAGCAGTATCGAACACTTGCGCGATGCGCTGCAGCGTTTTGTCGCCGGCGAAGACATGCACGAGCGCGTGCGCGCCTGCTACCCGTTCGTGCGCATCCAGACCGACACCGTGGCGCGCGCCGACTCGCCGCTGGCCTACGGCTTTGTCGCCGGCCCCGGCGTGTTTGAAACCACCCTGACGCGCCCCGACCTGTTTGGCGACTACTACCTCGACCAGTTTACCCTGCTGCTGAAAAACCATAACGGCGGCCAGAAGGTACACCTGGAAGTGGGCGTCAGCGCCCAGCCGATTCCCGTGCATTTCTCGTTCGCCGAGCATGACCACATCGAGGGCAATATGGACGCGGGCCGCCGCCTGGCCATGCGCGACCTGTTCGACCTGCCCGACCTGTCGGCCATGGACGACGGCATCGCCAACGGCACGCATGAACCGGCGCATGGTGAAGCGCAGCCGCTGGCGCTCTTCACGGGTCCGCGCGTCGATTATTCGCTGCAGCGCCTGCGCCACTACAGCGGCACCTCGCCGCAGCACTTCCAGAACTTCGTGCTGTTTACCAATTACCAGTTCTATATCGACGAATTCATCCGCCTGGGGCACGCCATGATGGAGCGTGCGCCCGATGCGGCCGCGCCATCGGACGATGACGGCTACATCGCCTTTGTCGAACCGGGCAACGTGGTCACGCGCAGGGTCGGCCAGACGGTGGAAAGCGAAGATGCGCTGGGCGCCGCCCCGCCGCGCCTGCCGCAGATGCCCGCCTACCACCTGCTGCGCGCGGACGGCAGCGGCATCACCATGGTCAATATCGGCGTCGGTCCGGCCAATGCGAAAACCATCACCGACCATATCGCCGTGCTGCGCCCGCACGCATGGCTGATGCTGGGCCACTGCGCCGGCTTGCGCACCACGCAAAGCCTGGGCGACTACGTGCTGGCGCACGCGTATGTGCGCGAAGACCATGTGCTCGACGAAGACTTGCCGCTGTGGGTGCCGATCCCGCCGCTGGCGGAAATCCAGCAGGCGCTGCAAACGGCGGTGGCGGAAATCACCCAGCTGACCGGGCATGACCTGAAACACATCATGCGCACGGGGACGGTGGCCAGCACGGACAACCGCAACTGGGAACTGCTGCCGCAGCGCACGCCGGAGCGCCGCTTCAGCCAGAGCCGCGCCATCGCGCTGGACATGGAAAGCGCGACGATCGCCGCCAACGGCTTCCGCTTCCGCGTCCCGTACGGCACCCTGCTGTGTGTGAGCGACAAGCCGCTGCACGGCGAAATCAAGCTGCCCGGCATGGCCAACCACTTCTACCGCGAAAGGGTCGACCAGCACCTGCGCATCGGCATCCGCGCCGTGGAACTGCTGCGCCGCCAGGGCGTCGACCGGCTGCACAGCCGCAAATTGCGCAGCTTTGCCGAGGTGGCGTTTCAGTAAACACGGCGATTCAGGAGAGAAGCCGGGGATTGCTCGGAACATGGCATTCTCCCGGCACGCTCACGCAAGGCCACGGCCCGGATTGCAGCCCCTTCAAGCAATCCGTGCCGCGCAAATGCGACAAGTTGATGCTCCCGTGGCATGCCGGCAATCGCCTGGACAAGATGCCCGTCAAGCTGGCTGGCGAACGAGGCATGCCTGGTCGCGCCGGTTCACCGTTGCGTCTCGTAATGCAGCGCATATGTCCCGCTGCTGCGCCTGATACGCGCAAAACCAAGTTCGCCCAGGTGCATGCCGGCGATCAGCAGTTTTTCGGAGCAGGCCAGGTCCAGCAGCCGTGAACGGGTGGTGGCTGCCGTGGCGGGGTCCTGGTCAAAAGCGATCGATACGTCCGGCCGCTCAATCTGGATATGCGGAAAATGCACGATATCGCCCCATACCAGCAAGCTTTGCGCATGCGATTCAAGCAGATATCCCGTATGGCCCGGCGTGTGGCCAAGCAGCGGCATCGCCTGTATGCCGGGAAGTACCTCACCGTCGAGGAAAGTACGCAGCTGCCCACGATAGCTGTCGAAAACGCGGCGCGCCATGGCGAAATTGCCCTTGGCACGCGCACTAGCCCGGCTGAGATTGCCGTCATCTTGCCAGAACGCCACTTCACCTTGATGCACGACAAGCTCCGCATTGGGAAAGCTGCGCTGTCCAGCCGCGTCGACCAGGCCACCCACATGATCGGGATGGGCATGGGTGAGCAGGATGGTGTCGATGGATGCGGCGTCTATGCCTGCGCGCAGCAAATTGTCGCGCAGCCGGCCACCCCATTGCTTGACGCCCCCCGCCCCGCCATCGATGAGTATGCTGCGGTGTGCGCTACGCACAATATAGCAATTGATGTGCACGGCGTCCGGCGCAGCCTGCCCTGCGGCGCCCTGCATGTTGGCGGCCTCGGCCGGATCGATATTCGACAAGAATTCGAGGCTGGCGGACAGGTAGCCGTCACTGACCGCGGTGACCGTGAAGTCGCCGACCAGCTGGTTTGGAAAGAGAGAGGGGGACATGTTTTTTTCTTTAGGAAACGTTTCAGTTAAACGCATCGATGGCCTCAGACGCAAAGCAGCGTATCCGCGCCGTCAAGCCGGCATGGCGCATGATGGCGCTGTCCAGTCCTTCCATGAATGCCTGCATCACCGCTGGCGTGCGACAGCCATCGATGCGGTATAGCAGTTCGGCAAAGACCGGATGACCATATCCGGGCCGCACGCCGACATACATGACATGCACTTTGCCGGGGGCCGCTTGCAGCACGCGCGTGCACAGTTCGACGCAGTCGCGCGACAGCAGTGCCAGCTTTGCGGCGCAGGGCATTTGCTCGGTAGCGATATAGACAGTGAGATTGGGCATGACAGGCCTATCGCGCCGGTGCGGCATCGGTAACGTCCGAACTTCTCAGCTGTTGCGTCATTGGCGCATACAGGAAGACGCCCTGGGGCATGGACTCGGCAAGCGGTGCATGTTGCCGAGGCAATTTTGCCAGCCAACGGCGTGGCGGCAATTGCTCGAGTGCCACGGCGCGCATGGTCAGGGGACTGAGCCCCAGCGCAAGCAGAGATTCCGGGCCCGTGGCACACAGCACCAGCAATTCGTCCGCTGCCACCGCTGGCGCCAGGCCGATATCGCTGTAGAGGTTACGGTGCCAGTCCGTGATGTGGCGCTGCCAGCTGGCGAAGTTTCCGCCGCCTTTCTGCCGGTATTCCTCTCCCGCCAGGACATCAAGGCCATCCATGGTATGGACGGCCAGGTAGACGGGGCAGCCACCGGTGAGCGCCTTGAAACGCTGCGAAGTGTGAAAGCCGCTCACGGAGATCAGGGCAGGGAGTTTTTCCAGCGTATAAAAATCGTTCCATTGCGCTTCGCTGCCGGGATCGGCAAAGCTGCATTCGACGGTATAAATCATCACATTATCCTTGGCATCAACGGTACATCGGCCTGCGAAACGCTGGCACTCATTGCACAAAGGTAATGGTAGTATGGTATTTTTGCCGTGAATAGCGATATAAAATCACCCTTCCATGATATTTACTCAAGCTCAAATTCTGCCCGCATCCGTAGCACGCCATGCGGCGTAAGATTCCCAGCAATACGGCACTGCTGGCCTTCGAGGCGGCGGCGCGGCACGGCAGCTTCGCCCGGGCGGCCGACGAGCTGTCGCTGACCGAGGGCGCAATCAGCCGCCAGATTGGCCGCCTGGAACAGTTTCTGGGAGTGGCACTATTCCAGCGCGTAGGCAACCGCGTGCGGCTGGCGCCAAGCGGCGCGCGCTATGCGGTACAAGTGCGCGAGATTCTGGAACGGCTGGAACGCGACAGCCTGTATTTGATGGGGCAACCCATCGACGGCGCGAGTATCGATATTGCCGCGCTACCGACCTTCGCCAGCCGCTGGCTGATCCCGCGTCTGAAACGCTTCAAGAACCTGCATCCGCACATTACCGTACATATCGCCGAACGCATGGAGCCCTTTGTCCTGGCCGGCAGCGGTTTCGACGCGGCGATTCATTTTGAACATCCGGCATGGACGGGGATGCATTGCCACCCCTTGCTGGAGGAAATTCTGGTCCCCGTCTGCAGCCCGGCACTGCTCGCCACCAGCGCCGGGATGTCGCTGGACGCCCTGCCGCTGCTGCACCGGCGCCAGAATCCGGACGCCTGGCAAGACTATGCCCAGGCGGCCGGCATCGGGCTGGCCAATCCTGCGGTGGGCCCCCGCTACGATCTGCACGCCATGTTGATTGAAGCGGCGCTCGCCGGCTTGGGCGTGGCACTGGTACCGCGACTGTATATCGAGGCGGAGCTTCGCCAAGGCCGCCTGGTGGCGCCCTGGCCGGATGGCCACACTATCAGCAAGAGATTTTGCCTGGTACTGCCCGAGCCTGTTGCCCTCAGCGCCGCCGCACTGCAGGCATTTGCGCAGTGGCTGCTCGAGGAGGCAAGGGCATCAAGGCCTTGACTGGCCCTGCTGGCGACACTTACAGGAAGCGGTCGAGTATCTTGCGCGTCGTCTTGTCGATATTAAACATGTCGCGTATCAGGAAGTGAATGCCGTGGTTGTCCGCGATCAGGAGCGACGCGGCGCCGATGCGGCGGATGTCTTCCTCGCCTTTCAGCACGAATTGCGTCTCGCCCCGGTCCGTGTCGACGTACCAGGTGCATGGCGTGGCGAAGCTGGACACGCTTTTCACGCGCGCGATCTCGGGCATGAATTCGCGCCCTTCCAGCTCTTCCTGCAGCAGGCTGCGGGTCGGCTCCGGCAAGGCGTCGACATGGTCGATCCATGCCACTTCCTTGCCATTGCCCAGCACCAGCGAAATGCCTTCGTCGGGCGACTGGATGGGAAAGGCGCGCACGGGCGCCACGCCTTCAAAAACCTGGCCGTCCGCGTCCGTCATCACCAGCTTGCCGAAGGTGTCGCGGTGTAATGTAAAAGTTGTGCTGGCCATGCTTATTCCTTGTCATCCAGGGCGAGTTCGTTATTGCGCGCCTGTGCTTCGTAGAGGCGGAAATAGGCGCCCTCTTTCGCCATCAGTTCATCGTGGCTGCCCACTTCGACGACCTGGCCACGGTCCAGCACCACCAGGCGGTCGGCGCGGTGCAGGGTCGACAGCCTGTGCGCGATGGCGATGGTCGTGCGGCCCTGCACCAGGTTGTCCAGCGCCTTCTGGATTTCCTTCTCCGTTTCCGAATCGACCGACGATGTGGCTTCATCCATGATCAGGATGCGCGGGTCGATCAGGAGGGCGCGGGCAATCGAGATGCGCTGGCGTTCGCCGCCGGACAGGCCCTGGCCGCGCTCGCCCACCATCGAATCGTAGCCTTGCGGCAGGCGCAGGATGAATTCATGCGCATGCGCGGCGCGCGCGGCGGCGATGATGTCCTGGCGCGTCGCGTGCGGCTTGCCGTAGGCGATGTTTTCCGCGATGGTGCCGAAGAACAGGAACGGCTCCTGCAGCACCAGGCCGATGTTGCGGCGGTAGTCGGAAACGGCGAACGAGCGGATGTCTACGCCGTCAAGCAAGATCGCGCCTTCCGAGACGTCATAGAAACGGCAGATCAGGTTGACCAGGGTGCTCTTGCCCGAACCGCTGTGGCCCACCAGGCCGATCATCTCGCCCGCCTTGATGTTCAGGGTGATGCCACGGTTGACGGCCCGGTTGCCATAGCGGAAACCGACTTCGCGCAGGTCGATGCGTCCTTCGATCTTCTCCAGCTTCACCGGTTGCGCCGGTTCCGGCACGCTCGACACGTGATCGAGAATGTCGAAGATGCGCTTGGCGGCGGAGGCCGATTTCTGCGTCACGGAGACGATGCGGCTCATGGAATCGAGGCGGCCATAGAAACGCGTGCTGTAGGCGATGAAGGCGGTCAGCACGCCGACGGTGATTTCGCCGCGCGACAGCTGCCAGATGCCGAAGCACCAGATGACCAGCAAACCCATCTCCGTCAGGAAGGAAACGGTGGGCGAGAACAGCGACCAGACCTTATTGAGCTTGTCGTTGACGGCCAGGTTGTGCGCGTTGGCGTCGCGGAAGCGGGCCGCTTCGCGTTTTTCCTGCGCAAACGCTTTCACCACGCGGATGCCGGGAATCGTATCGGCCAGCACGTTGGTCACTTCGCTCCACACGCGGTCGATCTTTTCAAAGCCCGTGCGCAGGCGGTCGCGCACCAGGTGGATCATCCAGGCGATGAAGGGCAATGGCGCCAGGGTCATGATCGCCAGCCACGGATTCATCGACCACAGGATCACGCCCGTCATGATGATCATCAGCACGTCGGAAGCGAAATCGAGCAAATGCAGCGACAGGAAGACGCAGATGCGGTCGCTGCCGCTGCCGATGCGCGCCATCAGGTCGCCCGTGCGCTTGCCGCCAAAGAATTCCAGCGACAGCTTCATCAGGTGTTCATACGTGGCCGAGCGCAAGTCGGCGCCCATGCGTTCGGACACCAGGGCCAGCACATAGGTCTTGCCCCAGCCCAGCAGCCAGGCCAGCAGGGCCGAGCCGAGCAAGCCGCTCATGTAGTACACCACCAGCCACGGGTCGATATGCTTGCCGTTTTGATACGGGATCAGCACATTGTCCATCAGCGGCGCCGTCAGGTAGGGCGGAATCATGTGCGCGGCGGTGCTCAGCAGCATCAGCATGAAGCCCAGGGCCAGCTGTCCACGGTAGGGATGGGCGAAGCGCCACAGCCGGAACAGGGTCCAGGTCGATGGCGGCGTATGCAGCACCTTGGCGCAGATCGGGCATTCTTCCTGCTCCGGCTCCAAGGGCGCCTTGCAGCTCGGGCACACTTCCTGTTCCGCTTCCAGCACGGGCTGGCCCGTCAGGTGGCTGTCGAGGCGCTCGACGAACTGCTCCAGCACGCGGATGGCGTGCAGGTTCTGGCCCAGGGTAAAACGCCACGACGCCAGGCGGCCGTGGTCGTCGAACAGTTCCAGGTGGCCGACGCCGGCGTGATCGTGGTGCGTGAGACGCAGTCCGGGGCGGAAAGACCAGCTTTTCCAGGCGCTTTCGCCCGGCGAACGGGCCAGCAGGCGCTTCTCGGTGACAACTATTATGCCTTTTGTGAAACGTAATCGCGCATCGAGGTCAACCTCAACGCTACTTAAAACGTTCTCCCCTGGAGAAAGGTTGCTTTCCACTTCCGCCAGCCAGTGTTCAGGCAGTGATGTGAGGGGGATAGTTGTTGCAGGAACACTCAGTTCAGTTGTCATCGTAAAGCATACTCCGGCTCGAGGCCAAGCCCTTCACAGGGCGGGATTTGGGGGATGGGGCAAGTGCCCTATCAATGTTTGTGTACTGCGCGATGGCGGGGTTGATGCACCAGTGGCAATTTCCTGTATTGTATCGAATGGATGCTTCCCGGTAAGGAATGATGGCAAAACGGCGTAAAAAAACGCGCGATCGTGACAGGAAGTACCAGCCGGGCGCGGCGCTTTTGCAACGCCGGGCCAGCGCTGAAGTATACAACAGCTGGAAGCCAGGCAAATGTCTCGGCCAGGATACAGGATGGTGTGTTTTTAATAATAATGGCAACATTTAGTAACAATTAGAGCGGCAACACCAGCAGAATACGAGAGGCAAACGCGACAAGAGACCGCTAAAGGTGGCACACTGCGCATACCCGGGATAAAGAACCAAGCACGAGCCTGAAAAGTCTCTGTAAAGCCAACATAAAGTATCTGGCGCCCAGACGCCTGGCTTGTTATCAAGAAACCACTTACATGATCAAGAAGAAGAACATCGAATTTGTCCGCGTCACCCACTTGCGCGGCCCCAACATCTGGACTTACCGCCCGGTGATTGAAGCCTGGGTCGACATCGGCGAACTGGAAGATTACCCATCGAACACCCTGCCCGGCCTGTACGAGCGTCTCGTCGCATGGCTGCCTGGCATGATCGAACACCGCTGCGGCGTGGGCGAACGGGGCGGCTTTTTCGAGCGCCTGCGCGAAGGCACGTGGTCGGCCCACATCCTCGAGCACGTGGTGCTGGAGCTGCAAAACCTGGCCGGCATGCGCACGGGTTTCGGCCAGACGCGTTCGACCAGCCAGCGCGGCGTCTACAAGATGGCCTTCCGCACACGCGAAGAACACGTCGGCCGCGCCGCCCTGGCTACCGCCCGCACCATGCTGATGGCCGCCATCAACGATGAAGCCTTCGACCTGGAAGCGGCCCTGGTGCCGCTGCGCGACATGGTCGATTCGCGCTGCCTGGGCCCGAGCACGGCCAGCATCGTCGATGCCGCCACCGAACGCCGCATCCCTTCGCTGCGCCTGAATGACGGCAACCTGGTGCAACTGGGCCATGGCGCCGCGCAGCGCCGCATCTGGACGGCCGAAACGGACCGCACCAGCGCGATCGCCGAAGGCATCGCCAGCGACAAGGACCTCACCAAATTCCTGCTCAAATCGTGCGGCGTGCGCGTGCCCGAAGGCAGCCTGGTACGCAGCGCCGAGGCGGCGTGGGAAGAAGCGCAGGACATCGGCGTGCCTGTCGTCGTCAAGCCGTATGACGGCAACCATGGCCGCGGCGTGTCGCTGAACCTGATGACCGAAAGCGACGTGAAGGCCGCTTATGAGCTGGCCGCGCGCAAGGGCGACAGCTCGGCCGTGCTGGTGGAAAGCTTCATCACGGGCGACGAACACCGTCTGCTCGTCGTCGGCAACAAGCTGATCGCGGCCGCCAAGGGCGAATCGCTGTGGGTCGATGGCGACGGCACCTCCACCGTGCTGGAACTGGTGAACGCGCAAATCAATACCGACCCGCGCCGCGGCGAAGGCGAGGATTTCCCGCTGGGCACCGTCAAGCCGCATGAATCGGGTGAAATCGTGCTGGAACTGCAGCGCCAGGGCATGACCGCCCTGTCCGTGCCGCAGGCCGGCCAGAAAGTGCTGATCCAGCCGAACGGCAACGTGGCCATCGACGTCACGGACGACGTGCATCCGTCCGTCGTGCATGCGGCCCTGCTGGCCGCCCGCGTGGTGGGCCTGGATATCGCCGGCATCGACCTGGTCACAAAAGACATCACGCGTCCGCTGGAAGAGCAGCGCGGCGCCATCATCGAAGTCAATGCCAGCCCTGGCCTGCTGGCGCACATCAAGCCGGGCGTGGGCCAGCCCCGCCCTGTCGGCGCGGCCATCGTCGACCACCTGTTTGCGCCAGAGGAAACGGGCCGCATTCCGCTGATTGGCGTGACGGGCACGCGCGGCGCCAGCCTGATCGTGCGCATGCTGTGCAAACTCCTTAATCTGTCCGGTCTGCACACGGGCGCCGTCTGCAGCGAAGGCATGTACCTGGACCAGCGCCGCGTCGTCAGCAGCGATTGCGTGAACTGGGACGCGGGCCAGCGCCTGCTGCTCAACCGCACCGTGCAGACCGCCCTGTTCGAGAGCAATCCGCGCATGATCCTGGCCGAAGGCCTGGCCTACGACAAATGCCAGGTCGGCATCGTGACGGACATGGGCAGCCTCGATAGCGTCAAGGACTTCGACGTGCTCGATGATGCGGGCCTGTACAAGGTCGTGCGCAGCCAGGTCGACGTGGTCGTGCCGAGCGGCGTGGCCGTGCTGCACGCGGCCCACCCGCAAGTGCTGGAACTGGCCGAGCTGTGCGACGGCAGCGTGACCCTGTACGCGCAGGATGGCAGCCTGCCCGCCATCGCAGCCCAACTGGCAGCGGGGCAGCGCGCCGCTTTCGTGCGCGGCAACCATATCGTGCTGGCCGAAGGCGGCATCGAAACGGTCCTGCTGTGCCTGGACCTGCTCAAGCCTGCCACCGCCGGCAATGTCGACAGCGTGCTGGCCGTGGCCGCCGCCGCCTGGGCCCTGAACCTGCCCGTCGACCTGATTTGCGCCGGACTGCGCACCTTTGACGCGGCGCCCGGCTGCATCGGCAATTGAAAACCAGAGACGTCAAACCAAACCTACTGCGCCTCGCGATTTGCGGCCTCCGATGCTCACTGTGCATCCGCACAGCTCCGCTTCTCGGCCACAAATCCCATCTGCTCGCTACGGTTTGATTTGACGTAAAAGCCCGGCTACGGCCGGGCCCACAAGAACACAACAGGATTACGGTTTAATTATGGAAGTATCTCGCGTACGGGCCTTGCGGGGCCCTAACCTCTGGAGCCACGACACCGCCGTGGAAGCCATTGTTTCCTGCACCACGCAGGAACTCGACATCGCCCAGCTGCCCGGCTTCGAAGCCCGCCTGCGCGCACTCTTTCCACAACTGAGCCCGCTGCAGCCGCTGGGCAATTACAACGCCGCGCCGATGGCGCAGGTGCTGGAACTGGCGGCCCTGGGCCTGCAGGCGCAAGCCGGCTGCCCCGTCACCTTCAGCCGCACCACGCCGACCCTGGAAACGGGCATCTTCCAGGTCGTCGTCGAATACTCGGAAGAAGCCGTTGGCCGCCTGGCCCTGGAACTGGCGCAGAAGCTGTGCCAGGCCGCGCTGGACGACACCCCATTCGACCTGGCCGGCGCCCTGCACCAGCTGACGGAACTCGATGAAGACGTGCGCCTGGGTCCATCGACGGGCGCCATCGTCAACGCCGCCGTGGCCCGCAACATCCCGTTCCGCCGCCTGACCGAAGGCAGCCTGGTGACGTTCGGCTGGGGCAGCCGCCAGCGCAAGATCCAGGCCGCCGAAATGGACGGCACCAGCGCGATCGCCGAAGCCATCGCGCAGGACAAGGAACTGACCAAGAAACTGCTGGACTCGGCCGGCGTGCCGGTGCCGCACGGCCGTGTCGCCGTCGACGCGGACGATGCCTGGGCCGCCGCCTGCGAGATCGGCCTGCCGGTGGTCGTCAAGCCGAAGGACGGCAACCAGGGCAAGGGCGTGACAGTCAACATCACCACGCGCGAGCAGCTGACGGCCGGCTTCATCGCGGCGCAGGAATTCCGCGACGATATCCTTGTCGAACGCTACCTGCCGGGCCACGATTTCCGCCTGCTGGTGATTGGCAACAAGATGGTGGCCGCGGCCCGCCGCGACCCGCCGCAAGTGGTGGGCGACGGCCAGCACACGGTGCGCGAACTGGTCGACCAGGTCAACCTGGACCCGCGCCGCGGCAGCGGCCACGCTACCTCGCTGACGAAAATCCGCTTTGACGACATCGCGCTGGCCAGCCTGGCCAAGCAGGGCTATGTGGCCGACTCGGTGCCGCCGGTGGGCCAGCGCGTCATCCTGCGCAATAACGCCAACCTGTCGACGGGCGGCTCGGCCACCGACGTCACCGTCGACGTGCATCCGGAAGTGGCAGCGCGCGCCGTCGCGGCAGCGCACATGGTGGGCCTGGACATCTGCGGCGTGGACGTTGTCTCCGACAGCGTATTGAAACCGCTGGAAGAACAGAATGGCGGCATCGTCGAAGTCAATGCCGCACCGGGCCTGCGCATGCACCTGGCGCCATCGTTCGGCAAGCCGCGCCCGGTGGGCGAAGCCATCATCGCCGCCATGTTCGCCGAAGGCGATGATGGCCGCATCCCCGTCGTTGCCGTCACCGGCACCAACGGCAAGACCACCACCGTGCGCCTGATCGCCCACCTGCTCACCACCTCGGGCCTGCGCACCGGCATGACCAACACGGACGGCGTGTACATCGAAGGCCGCCAGATCGACAGCGGCGACTGCAGCGGCCCGCGCAGCGCGCGCAACGTGCTGCTGCACCCTGACGTCGACGCGGCCGTGTTCGAGACGGCGCGCGGCGGCATGCTGCGCGAAGGCCTGGCCTTCGACCGCTGCCAGGTTGCCGTCGTCACCAACATCGGCGCCGGCGACCACCTGGGCCTGAACTACATCACCACCGTGGAAGACCTGGCGGTGCTGAAGCGCGTGATCGTGCAGAACGTGGCCGACAGCGGCGTGGCCGTGCTGAACGCCACCGACCCTGCCGTGGCCCGCATGGCCAAGAACTGCAGCGGCACGGTGACTTTCTTCGCCGCCGACAAGACGCACCCCGTGATGGCCACGCACCGCGCGCAAGGCAACCGCGTGGTCTTCGTCGAAGACGGCAAACTGGTGGCGGCGCAGGGCCAGGAGCGCCACGAGATCGCCCTGTCGCAGGTGCCGATCACGCGCAATGGCGCCATCGGCTTCCAGGTCGACAACGTCATGGCTTCGCTGGCCGCGGCATGGGCCGTGGGCCTGGACTGGAAGACCATCGCGCTGGGCCTGAAAACCTTCGCCAATGAAGCCGACAATGCGCCGGGCCGCTTTAACGTCTTCGATTACAAGGGCGCCACCCTGATCGCCGACTACGGCCACAATCCGGACGCCATCCTGGCGCTGGTGCAGGCCGTGGAAAGCATGCCGGCCAAGCGCCGCTCGGTGGTCATCAGCGGCGCCGGCGACCGCCGCGACGAAGACATCCGCCAGCAGACGGAAATCCTCGGCGCCGCGTTTGACGACGTGCTGCTGTACCAGGACCAATGCCAGCGCGGCCGCGCCGACGGCGAAGTGGTGGCACTGCTGCGCCAGGGCCTGGACGGCGCCAAGCGCACTACCCACATCGATGAAATCAACGGCGAATTCGTCGCCATCGACAAGGCCCTGGCGCGCCTGGGCGAGGGCGACCTGTGCCTGATCCTGATCGACCAGGTGGAAGAAGCGCTGGCGCACATCGCCAAGCGCGTCGCCGAAGCATAAGCGCAGCCTGACGGCATGCGAGGGCGGCCTGCGGGCCGCCCTTTTTTATTGGCGCGCCGCCTCCCTGTGCGCACCCGCATGGTGCAAACACAGCCAATATCCTCCTTGCAAGCTTGTAAATTCAGGCATGAAAATTGCTCATTAGAAAACACAAACTGGGCTGACAAGAAGGTGGTGCACGCATGGTGGGCAGAATTTCGCGCATGATCGGGAAATTGACGGTGGGGCGCAAACTGGCCTTGATCTATTTGCTCGATTTGTCCGCCGCGATTTTCATTTCCGGCATCCTCATCAACGAAAAATACCTGGCCATCGACTTCTCGCGCAAGGAGATGGCAGGCAACGATTACATCGCCGTGATCCGCGACGCCCTGCTGCCGTTGACGCGCGAACCCGCCGATGCCGCCCGCTCGGCCGCCGCCATCGAGCAGGCCGAGCGCCGGTTCGGCACGGGCATGCGCAGCGCGCAATTGAGCGGGGAGTTTTCCGTCCTGCTGCGCCAGGCCGGCGCTCCGCCAGCGCATGACGGCATCGGGCCCTCGCCCGCCTTCGCCGCCGGACGCGAACTGCTCACGCGCGTGGGCAACCAGTCCAACCTGATCCTCGACCCTGACCTCGACAGCTACTACACCATGTCGCTGGTGATCCTGCGCTTTCCCGAGCTGCTGGAAGTGATCAACAGCACGCGCGACCTGGCGCTGCAGCTGGCCACGGCCGAAGGCGCGCAGCGCCAGCGCATGCAGACGCAGTTCCTGATCCTGGAAGGGCGCATGGACGCCACCATGGGCGGCATCGGCAGCGACTATACGGAAGCGTTCGAGGCCAGCACGCCACTGCTGCGCCAGCACCTGGACGCTTCGCGCATGGCGCTGCGGCAAGCCATCGCACAGTTCCGCGCCAGCACCCAGGCGCTGGCCGGCACGCAGGCCAATCCCGCCGGCAGGCAGGAACTGCTGCGCCGCGACGCGGTGGCGCTCGCCGCGCTGCGCCTGGCATGGCGCGACACGGCCAACGAATTGCAGCGCCTGATCCAGCTGCGCGTGGATGGCTTTTTTACGCGCATGTGGCTGCACCTGGGCACGGCCGTGCTGCTGCTGGTGATGATATTGGGGCTGGTGTTTTTTGTCGCGCGCCAGATCGCCCTGCCCATCCGCCGCCTGGCGCGCGTGGCGCAGGACGTGCGCGAAACGGGCGACCATAGCCTGCGCGCCGTCTGGGACAGCGAGGATGAAACGGGACGCCTGGTGCGCGCCTTCAACACCATGCTGCAGCAGCTCGATTTCCAGCGCGTGGCGCAGCAGGACCTGGTGGCGCGCGCCAGTGCGGCCGACGCGCAACGCCAGCTGGTCGACGCCATTCCCATTCCGCTGATGGTCACTTCGATCCCGCACCACCGCGTGCTGCACGCCAACCAGGCCGCGCACGCGTGGCAAGGCGGCCTGGAACTCGACCCGTGGGTGGATGGCATGAGCGCGCCGGCGCGCTCGCGCTTCTTCCAGCGCCTGAGCGACCTGGGCGCCGTCGATGAATTCGAGGTGTGCTGGAGCGGCGGCGGCACGCCCACCTGGGCCTTGATTTCGGCGCGCCTGATCGACTATCAGGGCCAGCGCGCCGTGCTGTCGACCTTCACGCCGATCAACAAGATGAAGCTGATGGAGTCGCGCCTGGAACTGTGGGCCAAGGTCTTCGAGGCCTCGGCCGAAAGCCTGATCGTGATGGATGCCGACATGCGCATCATCACCGTCAACCAGGCATTCCGCCGCCATGCGCTGTACGACATGGTGGAACTGATCGGCAAGCGCCCGGCCTTTTTGCTGTCGCCGCAAAACAGCCACGAACAGCTCGACAGCCTGCGCCAGACCCTGGCGCGGCGCGGCTACTGGCAGGGAGAGATCTGGATACAGCGCAAGTCGCTCGAAGCGTATCCCGCCTGGCTGGTGATGAATGCCGTGCGCGACCTCGATGGCGTCACCACGCACTTCATCGCCAGTTCGCTCGACATCAGCGAACGCAAGGCCAGCGAGCGGCAGATCGAGCACATGGCCCACCATGACGCGCTGACGGGACTGGCGAACCGCCACGTGTCGAAGCTGCGCCTGGCCGCCGCCATCGCGCAGGCGCGCCGCAGTGGCGAGAAGGTGGGCGTGCTGTTCGTCGACCTGGACCGTTTCAAGAGCGTCAACGACGCCCTGGGCCACCATGTGGGCGACGCGCTGCTGCAATCGGTGTCGGCACGCCTGCTGCAGCTGGTGCGCGAAGGCGACACCGTCAGCCGCCTCGGTGGCGATGAATTCGTCGTCATCCTCAACGGCATCGGCGATGCCGCATACATCGGCGCCCTGCTCGACACGCGGCTGATCCCCGCCATGCGCGAGCCGTACCAGGTGGAAGGCCATGAACTGCATGTCTCGTGCAGCGTGGGGGTGGCCATCTACCCCGACCATGGCAACGACATGGATACCCTGATGCGCCACGCCGATGCGGCCATGTACCAGGCCAAGAGCGGTGGGCGCGACCATGCGCGCATGTTCACGCCGCAGATGGAAGCACAGCAGTTGCAGCAGCTGCACCTGGAAAGCGATTTGCGCCATGCCATCGAGCGCCACGAACTGGTGCTGTACTACCAGCCGCGCGTCGATGCGCACAGCGGCCAGCTGCACGGCGTGGAAAGCCTGATCCGCTGGCAGCATCCGCAGCGCGGCCTGATCGCGCCAGACAGCTTCATTCCCCTGGCCGAGGAAACGGGCCTGATCGTGGCGATCGGCGCCTGGGTCATCCGAGAAGCATGCCGCCAGCACGCGGCCTGGCGCGCGGCGGGCGTGGGCGATATCGGCGTATCGGTCAACCTGTCGGCCATCCAGCTGAAAAACGGCAGCCTGGCGGCCACCTTGCGCGAGGTGCTGCGCGAGTTTGACATCGCGCCGGGCCGGATCGAATTCGAGCTGACGGAATCGATCCTGATGGAGCACGTGGACGACACCGTCGCCACCTTGCAGGCGATCAAGGCGTTGGGCTTTGCCATCTCGATCGACGATTTCGGCACCGGCTATTCAAGCCTGAACTACCTGTGCCGCTTCCCGCTCGACAAGCTGAAGATCGACATGAGCTTCGTGCAGAACATCCACAATTCGCCGCAGAACCTGGCCGTGACCAAGGCCATCATCGGCCTCGGTCACACCCTGGGCCTGACGGTGACGGCCGAAGGCGTGGAAAGCGCGGCCGATGCCGCCGTGCTGCGCCACGCCGGCTGCGACGAACTGCAAGGCTATTACTTCGCCCGCCCCATGCCGCAGGCGCAGCTGGCGGCATGGCTGGCACAAACGGCCGCCGCCTGCGTCGCGTAAAAGTTACTCGGCGCTGGCGTGCATTTCGCTGGCGAACAGAGAAGCCGCATGCGCCAGCGAGCGCGTGGCGCGCGCCAGGAAATGCGTCCAGTGCTGCGGCTCGAGCAGCAGCATCTCGATGCAGAACCACACCTGGCCACGCACCACATGGCCCTTCACCAGCTTGATGCGGCGGTTCACTTCATCGAGCGCCACCAGCACGCGCTGCTGCTCCTGCGGCGACTCGATCAGCCAGACATTCGGCAGCAGCAGCTTGCCAAACTGGATGTCGTCGGCGTCCAGGCAAAGCACATAGCCCATGCCCTCGAAGCGGAAAACGATATCACCATCGCTGTCGGTCTGCGCCTGGTAGCCCTCGGCACGCAGGTGCTGCAGCAGAAACTCGGTGGCGGTGGCGGTAGTGGCGACGGTGGTGAGTGTGGTCATGGTGTGATCCTTTCAGTGAGTGGGATGGCGGCGCGCGTCGTTGGCGCCGCTGCATCACCACCTCAACGCGGCCAGCCGCAAAAAATACAAAACTATTTTTCAGCCCTGTGGAGACCTTGCAACGCTGGCGCGCCAGCGTGACGTTCGCGCGCCTGCCGCTAGGGCGCATGAATGCAGCAGGGATACCGGAATTGATATTGACATCGCAAAAGAAGTGATTTGTGGGGCAAAGTCATTCCCCATACCATGATTCTTGAGCAAGTTTCAGCTCTGGCGGCGGCTGCCGCAGCGTTCTCAACATAACTAAAATACAGGTGGAGACAAGATGAACCAATGGATAGCAACGGGCACCCCCACGTCCCGGCAAAACACACGCTTGACCTTGAAGGCCACGGTGGCCGCGCTGGCCGGCGCCGGGCTGCTGAGCAGCGCGTCCGTCTGGGCGCAGCAGGCGCCCGCCGTCGAACCGGCCACCTTGGAAAGCACGCAGGCGGCGGCGCCGGAAGTGGCGGCCGAAGCGCCAGCCGATACCTCGGGCATGGCCGTGGTAGCCGTCACCGGCGTGCGCCGCGCGGCGCAAAGCGCGCAGACGATCAAGAAGAACAACGACCAGGTGGTCGACTCCATCGTCGCCGACGAAATCGGCAAATTCCCCGACAAGAACGTCGCTGAAATCCTCGGCCGCGTGACGGGCGTGCAGGTGCGCCGCGAAGGCGGCGAAGCGGGCGGCGTCATCATCCGCGGCTTGCCCGGCGTGGTAACCCTGCTTAACGGCCGCGAGATGTTTACCTCGGTGGGCCGCAGCCTGTACCTGGCCGACATTCCGACGGCCATGCTGCAGCGCGTGGACGTGTACAAATCGCAGGGCGCCGACATGGTCGAGGGCGGCACGGCCGGCGTGATCGACGTGCGCACCAACCGCCCGTTCGACTTCAAGGGTTTCACCTCGTCGGTGAACACGCGCGTCGAGCACCGCGACAAATCCGGCTCCACCGATCCGAACGTCAGCGGCATGGTTTCGAACCGCTGGAAGACGCAGTACGGCGAAATCGGCGCCCTGGTCGGCCTGTCCTACCAGCGCAGCAAATACTATGACGAGACGATCTGGAACGCCGAACCGGTGGCGCGTCCGGAAGCGGGCAACATCACGGGGCCCGATTCCGTCGGCATGATTCCGACCGTCGGCGACCGCAAGCGCTACGCCGCCAACGCCGCCTTCCAGTGGCGCCCGAACTCGCAGGTGGAAATCTACGCCGAAGGCATGTCGACCCTGATCAAGCATGCGTTCGACAGCCAGTTCTTCGTCGGCTCGCTGCCATGGGGTCAGAATCCGGACATCAGCCTGATCCCCGGCACCAACCAGGCCGGCACCGTCGGCAAGATCGACGGCCCATGGTCGCCATTCACCCTCGGTTCGACCCAGGCGCGGCGCGACCGCTCGATCGGTTCGCAAGGCGCCATCGGCGCGCGTTGGGATGTCACGCCGCAATTGCGCGTGACGACGGAACTGGCGCGCACGGTCAGCAACTTCGAACGCGAATTCCCCATCCTCGACTTCCTCGCCCATCCGACCAGCGTGGTCGGCAGCACGAATGTGAACGGCGGCGCGCAGATCAGCTACCCCGGCTACGACATGGCCGATCCGAAGAACTACACGCTGCTGGGCTTCTACGATAACCACAGCCACGACGAAGGCAGCTCGACCGACTGGCGCGCCAACGCCATCTATGACATGGACAGCACGGGCTTCTTCCGCGAGTTTTCCACCGGCGTGCGCATGGCCAAGCGCAAGGCCGAATCGATCCGCGAAAAGAACGTGCAAGGCGGCCTGGCGTCCCCCATCACGGCTGACAGCATTCCCGGCCTGGCATGCACCTCGCACAAGAACACGGGCAATTTCGGCCTGCAAAGCTGGATCACGCCATGCCGCGATTTCATGCTCAATAACACAGCCATGCTGCGCCAGTTGTTTACCGGTAGCAGCGAACGCAGCCCGGAAGATCCGCTGACGCACTTCCAGGACGTGGAAAAGACCAATGCCGTGTACGGCAAGGCGCGCATCGGTTTTGATGTGGGCGCCGTGCCCTTCGATGGCACCCTGGGCGTGCGCGTGGTGCAGACCAAGCAGGACCTGCAGGGCAACTCCTCGCAAAACGGCGTCATTTCGCCCGTGCGGGTCAAAACGTCCGACACGGATGTGCTGCCCAGCATGACCCTGAAAGCCATGCTGCGCCAGGACCTGATAGGCCGCATGACGGCGGGCAAGGCCATCCAGCGCGCCAACTTCGCCGACTTCAATCCGGGCGTGACCCTGAGCCAGAGCCTGGACATGGTGCGCCCGACCGGCGGTGGCGGCAATCCCGACCTGAAACCGGTGGAAGGCAAGAATGTCGACCTGGCGCTGGAATGGTATTTCGCCCCGACCGGCTCCGTGACGGCCACCGTGTTCCGCCACAACTTCAAGAACTACATCCTGTCCGGTTCGGCCAAGGAAACGTATAACGGCATCGAGTACGACATCACGCGTCCGCGCAATACCTCGAAAGGGCATTTGCAAGGCATGGAAATGGCCTACCAGCAGTTCTACGACAAGCTGCCTGGCTGGCTGGGCGGCCTGGGCCTGCAGGCGAATGCCACCTACATGAAGGGCGAACTGGAAGAGATGGATGGCAATTCGCACCCGTTCACGGGCATGTCGAAATGGTCGGCCAACGTCGTCGGCCTGTACGAGCAGGGCCCGTGGTCGGCGCGCCTGGCCTACAGCTGGCGCGACAAATATGTCGACGACTACAACTACCGCGGCAAGGGCATCCACCTGACCGTGGCGCCAACGAAAACCCTGGACGCATCGGTCTCGTACAAGATCAACCCGAGCATGACGGTCACGCTGGACGCCAACAATCTGCTCGATTCGACCTACCACGACTACCACGACTCGCCGGAGTATGTGCGCGACGTGCGCCGCTATGACAAGGTCGTCGGTCTGTCCCTGCGCTGGAGCCTCTAAAAACACCCGGGGGCGTTGTTGCCGTGCCTCGCCATACCATGCGTACTGTCGTCGGCACGGCGCCTCCCCTGGATGTTTTTAGCGTCAGTAACAACACTTGAGCAAACCGGCTGCGCAGCGCGCTGTACGGCCGGCGATGCTCACGGCACGACCGTGCCGCTGCGCTTCTCGGCCGCACAGCACTGCCGCTCGCGGTGGTTTTCTCAGGCGTCGAAACGTCGTTGATATTCAGGTTTTTCTTCCTTGCGAGGGTTTTCAGCGCCAGCCGGCAACGGTTGGCGTTTTTTTGCC
Organism: Janthinobacterium sp. AD80; assembly: GCF_002878455.1. GTDB lineage: Bacteria > Pseudomonadota > Gammaproteobacteria > Burkholderiales > Burkholderiaceae_D > Janthinobacterium. The sequence goes on along the minus strand of NZ_NRDQ01000075.1, from coordinate 33,981 downwards.
TTGTGGCATCTGTTCGCCGTTGGAATTGATTTAGCGCAAGGTGGCGAAACGCGGGGCTTTTATGCTGTCAGCTCGACCATCCAATTCGGCGGCAGCACCATGCGCGATGCACGGCCCATCGATGCACAATTATTCCAGCCCGACATACCCATGCGGCTCGACATGCGCACGGCGGCGCTGGTCGAGCATGCGCTGGCCTTGCAGGAAATGGCTGGCACGGGCGCCGCCGCCCTGTTCCTGCATTGCCACGACGTGCCCCTGGCCACCGCCCTGCGCGTGCTGACGACGGGACCGCGCCGCCAGCTGGCCGGTCCCCACCTGTTTGCCCGGCTGCGTCCCCGCACGGGCGCGCTGGCGCAAGGCGTGCCGCTACCGGCGCGCTGACGAATCCTGTACCATCGCCGCAACCCATTGATTGAAAGCACGGCGATGCAGGCAGCGACACCCCACGACCCCCATGCGGCTCTGATGGCCCTGATCAAGGCACGCTACGCCGAACTGAGTCCGCAATTCCAGGCCGGCGCGCGCTACCTGGTCGACCATCCGGACGAGGTGGCGGTCTCGTCGATGCGCAGCATCGCCACGCGGGCCCAGGTGCAGTCGGCCGCCCTCGTGCGCCTGGCGCAGCAGCTGGGTTTCGCCGGCTGGCCGGAACTCAAGGCCATCTTCGTCGAACGCCTGCGCGCGGGGCCAGGCGGCTACGCGGAAAAAGCCGGTGCGCTGGCCGGCAAGGACGGCAATCTGGTCACCGAAGTCTTCACGGTGCAGCAACGCAACCTGGCCGCCACGGAAAGCGCCAACCATGCGGCCCTGGACGCTGCCGCCACCTTGCTGCAGGCGGCGCCGCGCGTGCACGTGGCTGGCTTTCGCGCTGCCCATCCCATCGCCTACACCCTGCACTATCTGTACCGGCTGCTGCGCCCCAGCGTGCAGCTGCTGAGCGGCCAGGGCGGCACCCTGGAAATGGACTTGCGCGCCCTGCAGGCGGGCGAAGCCGTCGTCGTCATCAGCTTCGCGCCGTATTCCAGCGAAGCGCTGCTGGTGGCGCAGGCGGCGCGCCAGGCCGGCTGCCAGCTCATCGCCATCAGCGACAGCGCCATCTCGCCGCTGGCCCTGCAGGCGGACGCCAGCATCGTCATCGCCGTCGACAGCCCTTCGTTTTTCCCTTCCATCGTGGCCGGCATCGCCGCCGTGGAAAGCCTGGCGGAATTGCTGGTGGCGCGCGCAGGCCCAGGCGCCGTGCAAGCCATCGGCGCGGCGGAAAAGCAATTGCGGACGCTGGGCGCTTATGCAAATACATCAAATGATGTAAATTAATATCAAACACATCAATCGTTGCAATTCGGCACGGCGCATCCTATAATCGGCCTTCCCTCCTGCCGAATGAAAGTGATGCCATGAGCCATGTCTTCCACCGCAGCTTGAGTACCAGCTATCCTGTCGCCGCCGGTGGCGACGGCCCTTACCTGATCGATGCGGCCGGCAAGCGCTACCTGGACGCCTGCGGCGGCGCGGCCGTCTCGTGCCTGGGCCATTCGGATGCGGCCGTCATCGCCGCCGTGCAGCGGCAGATCGCCAGCATGGCCTACGCGCACAGCTCGTTTTTCACCAGCGCCCCCATGGAAGAGCTGGCCGATTTTCTCGTCGCCCGCGCGCCCGCCGGCATCGACAGCGTGTATTTCGTCTCGGGCGGCTCGGAAGCGGTGGAAAGCGCGTTGAAGATGGCGCGCCAGTATTTCGTCGAGCGGGGCCAGCCGCAGCGCCGCCACGTCATCGCGCGCCGCCAGAGCTATCACGGCAATACCCTGGGCGCGCTGGCCACGGGCGGCAACGCCTGGCGCCGCCAGCAGTTCGAGCCGCTGCTGATGGGCGTTACCCACGTGTCGCCCTGCTACGCCTGGCGCGAGCAGCAGGAAAATGAAACGGACGGCGACTATGTGGCGCGCCTGGGTCAGGAACTGGAGGACAACATCGCCGCACTGGGCGCGGAAAATGTCATGGCCTTCATCGCCGAACCCGTCGTGGGCGCCACGGCCGGCGCCCTGCCCGCCGTCGCCGGCTATTTTGCGCGCATGCGCGACATCTGCCAGCGCCACGGCATCCTCTTGATCCTCGACGAAGTCATGTGCGGCATGGGGCGCACGGGCACGCTGTTCGCCTGCGAGCAGGAAGGCGTCACGGCCGACCTCATCTGCATCGCCAAGGGCCTGGGCGCCGGCTACCAGCCCATCGGCGCCGTGATGGTGTCGGGCGACCTCCGCGACACCATCCGTGCCGGCACGGGCTTCTTTCAGCACGGCCACACGTATATCGGCCACGCCACGGCCTGCGCCGCCGCGCTGGCGGTGCAGCGGCAGATCGAGGAGCGCGATCTACTCGCCAACGTGCGCGCCATGGGCAGCCTGCTGCAGGAGCGGCTGCAGCAGCGCTTCGGCGAGCATCCGCACGTGGGCGACATCCGCGGCCGCGGCCTGTTCCTGGGCCTGGAACTGGTGCGGGACCGCGCCAGCAAGCATCCGTTCGACCCCGCCCGCCGCCTGCACGCGCGCATCAAGGCGCGCGCCATGCAGGCCGGCCTGATGTGCTACCCCATGGGCGGCACCATCGACGGCCTGCACGGCGACCACATCCTGCTGGCGCCGCCCTACATCATCGATGCCAGCCATGTCGATGAGATTGTCGGCAAGCTGGGCATCGCCATCGACGCCAGCGTGGATTAACCTTCACTAGCCGCGCCCGCTGTTGCCTACGGTGGACATCAGGCTGGCGCCGCAGCTGGTCTTGTGGCCTGCGAAGGCCACGGGGATGCCATTGATCAGCACCTGCGGATCGCCCTCGGCGATCACGCAGCGCACGTGGCCCTTGATCGGACAGACGCAAGGGTCGCCCTTGCGCGCCACCGCCACGCCCAGCACCGTGCTGTTCGGTGCGGCACCCACCACCTTGCCGCCATGGCTGGTGGGGTCGTTCAAACGGATCACGCCGCGCATGGTGCTTCCTTTGAAGTGATGAGATGAATCATTGCGAAAACCCCTGGTAGTATTCCGGCGCATCATGGCGCAAGCCCCACCATGGCAGATAGGCGTGGTTGCCACCGCGCGCGCGGAACCATGGCTTGTCGGCCTGGATCGGCCGCACGACGGCCGGCGGGGCCACCACCAGCGCCACTGGCGCCGTCAAATTGCTGGTGCCTGCCACCAGCACGGGCTTGCCGAAATGGTGTGCGTAAGCGATGCCCAGCGCCACGTTCGTCAGCGCCGTGCCGGCCCCCGTCTCGCCCAGCACCGCCGTCAGATTGAAACTTTGCTTGAGCAGGTCGAATTCCGGCAATTGCAGGGTGAGCGTCTGCGCCAAAGCGCCGAGGCGCTCGGACGCGTCCTGGTGCGTATTGCCGGCATCGTGAATGACGTAGCCAATCTCGGTATCCGTCTTATTGGCCTTGCCTGCGGCATCGTCGATGGCGGCCGCCCACGCCTGCACCAGGCGCGGCGGCTCACCCTTTTTCACCTCAAAATCAGCCGCCCGTTTCGTGCTCGGATAGCCGAGCCACGCCAGCGGTGCGCGCTCCGTCTTGTAGTCGGGGCCGGCCAGCACCAGCAGCACCAGATTCTCGTTGATCTGCCTGTCCTTGGGCCGGCTGGGCGCATCCCAGTTCATGACCCATACGGTTTCTTTGGGATGGCTTTGCAGATAGTCAAGCGCTGCGGCCAAGGAGGTAAAACCGGCGTTGGGGCCGCCCATGGTGACGCGGACGTCGGGTGGGGTGGAACGGGTCCAGAGGGTGGGAGCGTGGATGTTACCGATGCTAAAAGTTCTTGCAACACGCTGACGAACGAATTCCGTCGTCTCGACTGAATTCAGTTTACCTTCCGGCAAAGCATACTCTATGTGGATGCCCGCCAGTTCACGCCAGCGTGATTTATCTTCGGCTGAATGAACGTTATAAAAATATTCCGGATCAGAGTAATAGTTTCCATGGAATAGATTCATTAACTCATTGACATATTTTTCATGGTAGCCATCGAAACTCTCAGCCCCCTCATTTCCTATTGCAACCGAGGCAATGCTTTGTAATCTGGAGTATTTTTCGGGTCTTTTTTTAAGCATATCATCGTTCAAATTTGGCCTCGCTAACCCCAGCGCCCAAAGCAACTGCCACTCTGTTGGATAGTCCTTACGCTGCAGAGGATTCAGCCATTGCAATCCAACAACCTGGGCCATATATGGTAACTTTTCAGGCGTGGTAGTAATAACTGAATTAGATGAAATCTTTATGTTTGTAGATGTACGCATGCGCGCGCACGCAGACAGAACTAAGACAGTCAAAAATACGCCGAGCAAAGATAGAAAAAAAGATCTAGACATAAAAAGACTCCCGTAGATAATCCTACTACAAGTGAGTTAAAATTCGATAAGGCAAGTATTAATATCGACTTATTCAAATGCCCTTTCGCCAGAATTGGGAAGTGATCCAGGAACAGGATTTTCTCGTATATCAATGATGAACATAGGTAGCTCACCTCCTCCGCCCGCTGTCTTAACCCATTGAGCCGTGGTCAAACCAGAGAATTTTCCATCATTGAAGTACTCTTCAAAACACTTAGCAGCGTCGCTTCTGTATAGTGCTTTCAACAACCTCCAATCCGCCGCCACCCGCAACTTGCGCAACTGGTCCGGCTTGATACGGCACTCGCCCACCGCCACGTCGTACGCGAGCGCCCGCTCCGCGTGCATGGGGTTGGTCATGATGCTGGAATGGTCGGTGGCATAGGCGTCGACCTGGCTGGCCATCATTTCTTCAATGCGCGTGCCGCGCCATTTCAGGTAGTCGGCGTCTGGCGTGGCATTGCGCAGCTCTTGCTGCACTTTTTGCCCGCTGGGGCTTTTATTTTCGATCTGCGCCAGGTTGCGTATCACCGCCCGCTGCTCGTATTTCAAACGCATCTCGTCTTCCGCCGTGCCCTTGGCGCTGTCCATCCGTTTGGCTTCGCTCTTGCCTTCTTGCCCTTGCAAGCCGCCAGGTGGAATTTCATGGTCGACAGAGTAATCTTCGCCGGAAGCGCGCGGCTTACCCTTCTGCCGCGACTCGCCGGGTGGGGCATAGCCTTCATCAAACTGCTCGCTCTTGACGCCAAAGCGCAGGGACTGCGGTGTAAAGGTTGCAGGTAATGCAGGAGCGCTCAGTTCGATTTGCCAGTGTTCATCCGGTGAGGCATTGGCAGGACTTCTGGCCAGGCCTGTGGCAACAATCATCACCGGTGCGGCGGCCACGGTCAGCAACACGGCAAGCACGCCTTCGCTGGCGGCTATGCCTTGCTTGACGAAGTAGCTCGCATATTTCTGGGTTGGAAACCAGAAATCGCTGCCACCAGCCTTGGGCTTGCGCCAATGATCAGCCCAGTAATGGTAGTGGCCCATCTTGCCCACCGTGCAGCCTTGCGCAAACACACGCTGCACATAGACGCCTTGCGCATGGGTGGCGGCCAACTCGTCAGGGTTCTTGCTCTCCTTGCCCGGCGGTCCCGACAGGCCACGCCAGCCTATGCCTTGTATGGCAACAGACGACACCACCTGATCGTGTGGATTACAGTAGACCGTTACCCTGCCGTACGATGATTTCTTGCCGCCACGGCCTTCGCCCGCAATGCCATAGGCCTCCCGGTCCACGTCGGCGCTAAAGCCATGTTGAGAATTGGCCATGCAAGCATTGATCCGTTCATCCGTCTGCAATAGTCCCAGGCCAGCCTGCTTGCGGATGATGTCGAAGAAATTCTTCAAGGTCTCGATACGCGCCTGGCCCGTCACCCTGCCTGTCGAACCATTGGCTGCGCGCAAATTGCTTTCCACCCAATTTTCCGTGCCATTGCTGTCGCGCAGGCTGTATGGCGAATTGCAGATCACATAGTTGTCAGCGACGCAGGCGATCGACTGCACCGCCGGCAAGCGCGCGCCGAGGAAGGCCGCCGCCATCGCCACCATGGTCCCCTGGCTATGGCAAACGATGGTGACTGGCGCATCATGTTGTTGCTGGCGAATGGATTCGACCAGCCAGGCCAGGCGGTAGGCGGCCAGCACGAAATACGGGCGGGGCGGGCAGCTGAACACCTGCCGTTCCGGGAAAGGATTCAGATGCTGGATTTTGTTCCACAAGAAAAGTCCGTCATTCAAGCCATCCTTCCACAAATCCGCCAGCGCGCTGCAGCCATTGGCGAACGGCCCGCCGCCCCAATAATCCTCCTCGTTCAGATAGATGCCCTTGCCGTACTTTTGCAGTTCCTCGCCGCAGGCCTTGTAGCCCCAGCGAAAGCGAATCACAGGCGAAAAGGCTCCCGCATCGTGGATCAAGGTGTCGGCCGACGTTTCCGGATTGAGAAAGCCGTCCTCCGTGATTTCGGCGCCGTAGCTGACTGCCTTCAGCTCTCCCCCCTCCACGCCAAGGTGCTGCAAATGGTGGCAGGAACGCTTGAGGCGCTCGTTGAGGCCGCTGCACAGGCCGTCCTCCGCCGCCTGGTACCACTCGCCATCGGAGTTGACGCCGTGGACAAAAATGATAATGCCTGGCAGCGGTAGTTGTTGCAGCGCATTGTGGTCGCTATGCCGGAAATTGGCACTACAGGAAAACTCCCCCAGGATATCGATTTCCGGGTCGTCGCATAGCGGTGGGTGAGTATCAAATGACATGGTGCGCTCTCCGGTGCAGTGGAATCAGGAACGGCGGCGGAAGAAAAAGCCTTTCAGTCTTTGCAGATGGTCGGTCTGCACTTTCGGCCCTCGCCCATCGGCATCGCTGACGCCCGTCAGCGGACTGTCGCCCTCGCGTTCGATGTGCACTTCCGCACCTTCAACAGGCAGGCCGTCGGTGGGGCGCAGCAATCGCGGCACACGGCCCAGGTCGCCTTCGCTGAAGCTGGGCAGTTCGCCTTTCATGCTGCCGGGGCCATTCCAGTGGTGGCCAGCTGTCTTGACAGTCAGCGCGCCCGGCCCGCCCAGCTCCACCGCGCCGCCAGACAGCTTCAGGTATGCGCCTCCCGCCGTCATGAAAGTGATCTCGTCCTGTGCGATGCCGACCAGGCGGGTGCCTGCCGTCAGGCGGATTTCCTTGGCGGCATCTGCCTGTATCAAGTCGTGCTGGCTTTGCAGCAGGAATTTTCCAAAATGGGCCACCTGCACGATGCCATCCTTGTGCGCGAACAGGGAAATGCCCTTGCCCGCGTTGACGTTGCAGCGCTGCGCCGCGCTCAGTTGCAAATGCTGCTGGGCCACCATGTCGATATTTGCACCCGCATTGCTGGCGATGGTCTTGGGCGTGCTCAGCGCCAAACCGTCGGGCGCCGTGATGCTGATGACTGGCTGGTCGGCCGCAATGGCGCTTCCCAGCGCCTCACTGCCGGCTGCGTCCAGCGCCAGCGCCTGGTGCTGGGCGGCAAACTCACCCAAGGAGCTAAACAATTCCAGGCACTCCTTCATCACGGCGGCATGCTCGCTGCTGTCGCGCTGCTTGCCGCTGGCGCCCAGCTGTTTCCAGGCCGAAATCAGCAGCGAGCGGGCCGTGCGCACGCTGCCGCTGGCATCGCTGCGCAGTTCAAAACCATCGCCGCGCTGCTGGCCGGCGCCGTCGCTGCGCGGCGATGTCAAGCAACCCAGGTTCAATTGGGTGGCCGCCTGGTCGCTGGCCAGCTGCGCACTGATTTGCGCGGGCGTATCGTCAAAGCACAGCTGGTTGCCGCGACCACCCCGCACTTCACGGCTACGGATGCCAGACAAATATCGGTTGCCCGGCAGGCTGCCGCGCGCACTCAGCGCGGGTGGCACGCCCACATCGTTGTATAGCTGACCAACGATGATGGGCCGGTCCGGATCGCCGCCGACGAAGTCGACCAGCACTTCCGAGCCGATGCGCGGCAAGTTCAAGGTACCGCACTGCTGTCCAGGCCCAGGTCCGTTGCCGGCCCAGCTGGACGCCACGCGCACCCAGGCGGAATCGCGCTCCGTGTCGGAGGCGCCCGAACCGTTGGCATGCGCGTGATCTTGCGCGCGCGTGGCGCCGAAACGGATCTTGACCCGTCCCATCCCATCACAGTGCACCTCTTCACCGGCAGGCCCCACCACCAGCGCGCTTTGCAGGCGGACTTGCGGCAGGTCGCTGCGCGGATCAAAACCCGGCACGAGTTCAATGCCGCGCCGGACACAGGTAAAACGATTGCGATAGCGCAGGACTGACTGGGCATCGCTGACCGTCTGCTGCCGCACGGCACCGGCATCGCACTGCCAGCCGCTCTGCGCAAACAGGCGTTCCACCCGCGCATCCAATCCTGTCGGCAAGTTGTTGCTGGCCGATACGTTTAAGGCCGTAATAACGAAACAGCGCTCGGCCGCCGGGTGCATGTCGATCTCCGCATGTCCTGCCAGGCTGAACCACTGTCCCACGCAAAAGTCGCGTACGCAGCCCTCGCCCTGAAAACACTTGCTCTCCAGATCATGGCGTGCCATCGCCAGCTGTCCCAACTGCCGCAGATCATCGCTGGCGCTACCTGCCAGCGGCGTCCCCACGATATAGTCATTGAGGCTGGCGGCCAGGCGATTGCCATTCTCGCCTTGCTCCGCGCCACTGTACGATTGCGTGCTCATGAACTGTGGACTGTGCGGGTGGCCATGATCCCAGCTATGGCGCTCGACTTTTCCTGGCTGCAAGCGGCGTACGGCACTCCAGCCCGTCACCGTATCCCTTTCCTCAGTAGCATCATCGCGGTGATAGCGCACTTGGCCGGCCGCGTTTTCCACCAGGCGGCTGGCGTCGTCGAACAACAGCAGGGTATGCACGGGAGTGGAAGCGGCGTGCTGGCTGCCCGGAGCACCCGCCTGAAAACACCAGGCAATGCCGCGGCGACTGAGCAAGCGGCGGATAAAGGCCGCATCGGATTCGTTGTGCTGCATGGTGAAATCGCGCGCTGGCAAAGTGCGGGCGGCCAGCGCCGGATCAATGGCGCAGTCCAGGCTGGCGGCCAGCACGCTATTGCCTTGACGCCATTCGTCGAGCAGGATCTGGACAATCTGCAATTCGTGCTTGTTGCGAAACACCCGCGTATTGATGCGCTTTTCCATCACGGCCAAGCCGTCACGCAGCACCAGCTGATAGGTTGCCAGCCCGCCATCGCTCTGCCCTGCGCACGCCTCAGCCACGATGCCGCAGACCCTGCGCAGCTGTCCCCGATCGGTCACGATCTGCAGTTCGGCCGGCACGGCGATGAATTGTTTCAGCGGCAACTGCACCTGCGTGGCGACACAAAGGATGCGGTACTCGAAACCGCCGCAGATGGTCTCGCTGCCGCTGATACGCTGCGGCAGCAAAACATCGTCGTTGATCCCATCCGGATAGGCCAGGCGCAGCCGCAAGGGGCGGTTAGCCGCAGTCAGGGCCTTGTCTACGGCCAGCCATTGCGCAAAGTCGTCCATGTTTTGCTCCTTCCAGCAGTCAGCGCTGCATTGCACTCGGTGCCTCGATTTCACGGCGAACTCAGGCGGAGCCGTCGAAGCGGATGTCGTAATGCATGTCGTCACGGTCACGGTCGGCAAGCTTGCTGGCCAAAAAGGCATCCTCCGCCAGGCTGGCGCCCTGGCCCAGGATGCAGCTAGGCACCGCGTCGCGCCGCAGTACCAGCCGTATCTCGAAACTCACGCCGGGCAAGCCAAACAATCCCAGCATCTGGCGCAAGGCCACGGCACCTGGCCGGCCCGGCAAAAAATCTATATAGGCATGACGCGTCAACGGCCCGAGGATGAGCCGAACGCGCAAGTCGGCACGCCGGCAGCGCTCACCCAGCATGGCGCCCTGCCCCAGCCCCGCGTGCGCGATAGCGAGCAAGCTGCGCTCCTGCGGCGCACGCCGGAACCAGGCGCCAATAAAGCGCTGCAACTGCACCGGCACGCCAAAATACTGTGTCAGCACCGCCCGCATCACCTCGGCAGCCACCGGCCGGTGGCGCAGCAGGGCCGCGTAATGGGCAAGCACATGCGCTGGCAAGCCGCCCGGCTGTCTGGCCAGCTCGGCTGGCCAGGTGCCCGCCAGCGCCAGCTGCAGATGCAGGAAATCGCCACCATCGGCATCCGTCTGGCAATCGATGCGGTAGCGAGCCCAGGCTTGGTAAAACAGAGCCAGCGCCCGTTGCGACAGCGTATCGAGCCAGGCGCGAGGAGCGCCGTCGCCCTTCAGCCGCTCATGGCGGGCCAGCATTTCCGTGTAATGCAGCGGCAAGGTGCCATGCACGCCCAGGAAACCGATCATGGCCGCCTGCACGTGGACCTGCCGCCCACCGTCATCGTCGGCCGCCAGCCACAGCTGTTCGATTTCGGCAGGGGCAAACGATAGCGAATCACTGCCATGGAATCGCAGGCAATCACGGAACACTTGTTCCTGCGGTATGCCCTGCTGCACCAGCCAGACGCAGAGCAGCCGCACCGCCTGAAAAAAATCGGTGCGGGACGGTTCTTCCAGCAGGCGCGCGATTACACCAGCGCCTGGTTTCCATTGCGCGGCAGGCAGCACAGCAACTCCTTTCCATTCTGATGCGACAGTACGGTCAGCCTGGTAAACGAGCCCATGTGCACATACAAGCTCAGAAAATGCTCGATGACTTGCGCAAACGCGTGCAAGCCGCTGCCGACAAAAGCTTCCTCATCGATGGACAGCAAGACATCGATACCAAACACCAGGCTGCCCCCCGCCGCGTCCGGCAGCCAGGTACTGGCGGCCCGCTGGCGCAAGCAAGTGATGCCAGCGATCTGGCGCGCGGCGCTGGCCGACCCCGGCAAGTTGTACAGCTCCAGTATCTGCTTGAAAAGCGGCAAACCCTGCTCGCTGAGCGAGTGATGGTTCAACGACAATTGCGCGATCAGCCGCCAATGGGAAGCGGCGCCTGCGGGGAAACGGCTTGGCGCGCTCGGCTTGCGCAGCAGGCGCACGGGCAAGGCGCTGGCCACGCCATCATGGTGCAGGTCACCGGCTGCGCTGCCGAACACCAGGCGGCCAGGCAAGTCACGGTTGCTGCAAGTAAGCATGATCGAAACCGTTTGCGTGGTGTCGTGCAAGGGCTGCATGGCGCCATCGACAAAAGCGATGCGCATGTCGTAGCCGGGATTACTCAGCGCCATGTTCTCGTCGCGCCGGGTGACCCAGTAGCGCCCCAGGCGCCCGCCGGCCTCGCCATGGCACATCGAGTAAAACGGGTGAAAGGCATCGAGCGCGCTGCCCTCCGCTGTTTCGCTGAGGACAGTCACACTATCGACGCTGTGGATGTCATACAGATGCGCCTGCCGGACCGATGGCAACAATACATGCTCGGCACTCGTCTGCGTCAGACGGATGGGACTGGCGGCCTGGTGGAACAGGTTGACGACAGGCGTGCATCCCAGCAACAAATGCCTGGTCGACAAGGGCCGCAAGCTGCGTGCGACGGCCGAATCCGCATGCACGCCAGCGAGCATCAGATGCACTGTGCAACGCCGGCAGTCAGGTGGGAGGTGGAGCTGCAGCGCGGCCAGGTCGAGGTCAATGAAATTGAATTTTTCCGGGAAGGCAAACCATTCGCCCAGCAGGCGGTAGGCGGGATGGGAGACAGCGTGAAGCGGAAGCAATGCTTCCTCGGGAGAAAAACCAGCCGGGCGCACGGGAAACACCTCGAGCACCTGCCAGATTCCCGCGTCGCTATCATCGCGCACTTCCACACAGGCACAGGGCGCGCGCATGAACAGGCTGTCACGCACCGCAGCGCACAGCGCTGGCTCGCCATCCAGGAACAGGCGCAGTACCGGCAGTTTGATTGCCTCCAGCGTTGACGCAGCACCGGTCGCTTCAAGCGTGATGCTGATCGCCGCCCCCAAGTCCGGCGCCAGGCATAGCGCAGTGGGCGTTGACATGATGGGCTGGAAGCGCACCTCAGCCAGGCGCAGCGGTGCCACGGCAACATCGTAGGCGGTGGTGAACTTGCAGGCGACACCCTGATGCTCCACCGCATGCATGATGGTGCCGCGTGGAATGATCGCCACTTCGGTCGCCGTCCCGGCGTCGTTATCGACGCGCGCAATGGAACAGGCAGGAAAGGGGCGCAGATAGTGGGGGAAATTAACTTCTAGCAAAGTTTCGCTGAACACGCCAAAACCATCCTCCAATCGCTTGGCCGTGCGCGCGTTGAACATGGCAAACGCCTGCACCATGCGCGCAACGTGCGGGTCTCCCAAGTCGCCACCCATGGTGCCCAGCGCACCGGCGATGGCGGGATAACGCCGGGCAAATGCCTGGTTGTGCGCGGTCAGCGTTCCCAGTTCACGCTCGTAGTGCTGCAATAACTCGTCCATGCCGGCCTCCTCCCCCTGATCCGCACCAGGCCGGGCGCCGGCACCTGCCGGTAGAGCCCATCTGCATTATTGGTGAAGGTGGAAAAGGAAAATTGAGTTTGGACAAGATTGCAGGCATGAGCACGCAAGGGATGTCATTCGGACGGCATCACCGCTACTTTTGTTCATTCCTTGCCAATATTAATTGACTTATTCGAAACAATCGTTTTAAATCAGGAAGTTACTCAAAATCAATCATCTTGCGTACGCCAGCATCGCCTTTACCCTAGCCGATGCTCGATGCCCACGTTGATGCCTCTCACGCCAAGGTATATGGAACTGCTCGACTCCCTGCGTCCGTCCCCGCTACATGACGACAATATCAGCGAGCACTATGAAGTGCGCCGCTTGCTGGGCGAAGGCGGCTTCGGCCACGTATTCGAAGCCTGGGATGCCAAGCTGTGCCGCAGTGTGGCGCTGAAGCGCCTGAAGCCCCAAGCCGATGTGCCGCATCCGGAAAAACTCATCAATGAAGCACGCCTGGCCGCGTCGCTCAAACATGCCGCCTTCGTGCGCATCTTCGCCATCGAGGGCCAGGGCACGGGCCAATCCATCGTCATGGAACTGGTCGAAGGCAAGACCCTCGGGCAGTTCATGCACGGCGGCAAGGCCGACCTGCAGGCCGCGCTCGACATCGCCTACCAGATCGCCGACGCCATGGACGAAGCGCATGCCATGGACCTCGTGCATGGCGACCTGAAGCCGTCGAACCTGATGCTCGAAGCGAACGGCAAGGTGCGCATCCTCGACTTCGGCCTGGCGCGCCACATGGACCCGCAAGCGACGCAAACGACCACCCTGTGCGACCTGCAGGGCACAATCGCCTACATGGCACCCGAGCGCCTGATGGGCCGCCTGCCCGACACGCGCGGCGACGTCTACGCGCTGGGCGCCATGCTGTACGAAATGCTGGCCGGCCAGCGCCACTTCGCCCACCTGAACGGCCTGGCCCTGGCCGCCGCCCACATGCAGGCGACGGAAGCCTGGCCCGACCTGCCGGACACGGTGCCCCCCACCATCAACGCCCTCGTGCGCGCGATGACGGCGCACGACCCGGCCGAACGGCCGCGCACCATGCGTGACGTGCGCGAGGCGATCGACGGACAGCGGACGCTGGCGGTCCAGGCGCCGATACTGACCGTCGAGACGCCCCCCGCCAAGCCTCCTGCCTCGATTGCTATCCGCCTGCAGGTGCCGGTCAAGCGCGCCGCGGTGACCGCTGGTGCCGTTGCCATATTGGCTCTGGCAGCGTGGCAAGGCCCTGCCCTGCTTGCAGCTTTGCGTGGCCATTACTCCTCGGCGCAGTTTTCGGAAATGGCTGCGATGAAAGCTGGCATGGATGCCTTGCGTGCATTTGACCTCGACAGCAGTCAGAAAATACCCATTGAGCAGTTTACTGCCGTGCTACAACATAATCCGGCCAATGCGACCGCTGCCGCAGGACTATCGATTGCATCGACTTTACGCTACTTGGGCGATGGGCGCGATGAGACTTGGCTACAGCGAGCAGATGTCAATGCGAAACAGGCATTGGCTGCGGATGACCAGTTGGCACTTGCCCACGTGGCCCAAGCCTGGGTCCACGAATACCATGGCAAGAATGAGGATGCGCTACGTGAAGCAACCATTTCATTGAATCTGGAACCAAATAATTTTTTAGCACTGTACGGCAAGGCACGCCTGTATATCGTCAGTTACAAATTCGAGCAAGCCAAGCAGGTATTAGACCAGGCCATTCTTGCCCATCCGCAGGAGTACTTGCTCGTTACATTACTGGGCTACATGCACTACAAGAAAGGCGATTACGTTGGTGCGGAACAAGCTTTCCGTGAAAGCATACGCATGAACCCGCGCTCCCCCGCGACCTACGCTTATCTGAATGCCGCCCTGCTACGCCAGAATCGCGATGATGAGGCATTGCAAGTGCTGCAACAAGGTCTGCAAGTCAGCCCCTACTGGGAACTTTATTCCAACCTGGGCACCTCCCTGTTTGCAAAAGGTGACTATCTGGGCGCAGTCCAAGCATTTGAGAGTGCCGTATCAGAACGAAAAGGTGGGCCCGGTATCTATTTATTGTGGGCTAATCTAGCCGACGCCCAGCGCTGGGTGCCCAGCCAAGTGCGGGCCTCGAAACAATCGTATCAGCGTGCCATTGCGCTAATAGGGCCGATGCTTAAACGAATGCCAAACGACATCACACTGAATTCGCGAATGGCGCTCTACCAGGCCTACGCGGAGGAAAAGCAGCAGGCGCTTGTCGGAGTGCGGCATGCACTCAGCCTGGCGCCACAAGTAGCGGATGTGCAATTTCGTGCCGCCCTCACCCATGAACTGATCGGCAACCGTAGCGAAGCGCTTGATGCATTGCTCAAAGCCAGCAAACTTGGCTACCCACGCAACTTGATCGAATCCGCCCCCGATCTTTTGAATCTGCGACGTGATTCCCGCTATCAACAACTTTTTATCAACCTGGAAAGAGACAGTAAAAAATGACGCCTGTAAGCCCTTGGATGAAGTTATCCGTGCATTTTGATGCAGATCAGATTACCAATCAGCTCGACTACAGCTTCACCTCATGCGATGGCACGGCCGATCCACGCCATGGTCCTTACATGGGCGGCGTGCATTTCCAGAAGGGCCAGCATGTCTATCTCGACGTTACTTGCTGCGGCTCCAAGGACAGCGGCTTCACCTCGTTCCAGATTGTCGACTGCTGCATCATCACCGTACCGCAACTGACGCAGATCGGCCCGAAAGTACCGACTATCTACTCGCCACCATCGCCATTTTTGCAAGCCGTGGGCGCCACCTATCAGCTGCCGCTGGATTTCGAAATCCAGCAACTTCTGGGTGAGCAAGAACCGCCGAATCTGCACCACATTCGCCAGGAATGGAAGCACAACCTGGACGTGGGTTACGCAAGCGGCCGCTGGGAATTGTCGTTTGTCATGACCGTACGCATTATGCGCGGCGAAGACGTCCAGCCAGAGCTGCGCGTTTTCTCCTTCGACCCGGAAAGCTCTGTTGGAGGCAACGGCAGCCTGTAACCGTGCCAGTATTCCATCCCAGCCAGCGGTACCGTGCCCAGGGCCGGGATGCATATGCTTCATTCTTGCAGCACCTTCAGTGAATCAGACAGGGTGAACTGCGAATATGCGGTCGCAAGCTTGCAAGCGGCAGTTTATGGTGTCGCTGTATAAGCGGCCTATATCTTTGGCCATGCCCACACTACCGCGCTACCTGATTCCCAGCCGACAAAGGCAGCCAAAGCAATTCCGCCTGGCAAGCGTCTCAACAGCACCGGCGCAACATGCTGCTTGCTCGCACCCGCACGCAATACCCCGCCCCGCCCGCCGAAAGCGGTAAAATGACGGCCTTAACCCAAGCTCCGCCCTCTGGCGCGGCCTTGAACGCACACAGCATCACACACAGCCCGGCAGGCATGCCTTTCCTGCCGCCGGACCAACGACAAAGAACACATGACCACCGTCCCAAAAGAAATCAACGCCGCCGCGGCAAAGAAGAATTCGGCTGAAAAGCTCACGCCGATGATGCAACAATATATGGGCATCAAGGAAAACCACCCGACGATGCTGGTCTTCTACCGCATGGGCGATTTCTATGAGCTGTTTTTCGAGGACGCGGAAAAAGCCTCGCGCCTGCTGGGCATTACCCTGACGGCGCGCGGCGTGGCCAGTGGCAACCCCATCAAGATGTGCGGCGTGCCGTTTCATTCGCTCGATGGCTATCTGGCCAAGCTGGTCAAGCTGGGCGAGTCGGTGGCCATTTGCGAGCAGATCGGCGACCCGGCCACCAGCAAGGGCCCCGTCGAACGCAAGGTCATGCGCGTGGTCACGCCCGGCACCCTGACGGATGCGGACTTGCTGCCTGAGAAGGCTGAGCGCCCGCTGCTGGCCATGTGCAGCATCACGCAGCGCAAGACGGTCACCACGGGCCTGGCCTGGCTGTCGCTGGCCAGCGGCGCCTTGAAGCTGATGGAGTTTTCCGGCGAGAGCAGCACCGTGGCCGTGCGCCTGCAGCAGGAGCTCGAGCGCATCGTGCCGGCTGAAATCTTGAGCGGCGACAATGGCAACCTGTTCGACGACTACGCGGGCACGCACATCAACCGCGTACCGGACTGGCATTTCGACGTGGTCGGCGGCCACAAGGCCCTGCTCGATCAACTGGGCGTGGCGACCTTGACGGGCTTTGGCGCCGATGGCCTCGGCGCAGCGTTCGGCGCGGCCGGCGCGCTGCTGCGCTATGCGCAATCGACGCAGGGGCGCGGCCTGCAGCACGTGCGTTCATTGACGACGGAAACGGAAAGTGAATTCATCGGCCTGGACGCGGCCACGCGGCGCAACCTGGAGTTGACGGAAACCATCCGCGGCCAGGAATCACCGACCTTGTTCTCTCTGCTCGACCATTGCCGCACCGCCATGGGTTCGCGCATGCTGCGCCACTGGCTGCACCACGCGCGGCGCGACCAGAACGTGGCGCGCGCGCGCCATGAAGCCATCGCCGCGCTGGCGCAAAGCGAAGCGGCGGGACCGCTGGCCGCCACCCTGGCGCAAGTGCCCGATATCGAACGCATCACCACGCGCATCGCGCTGCTGTCGGCGCGTCCGCGCGACCTGGCCGCCCTGCGCGACGGCTTGCTGCAACTACCGGCCTTGCGCGGCGACGTGGTGCGCTGTTACGGACCTGGCCAGGGCGGCGAAACCGGTTTGCTGGCTGCCATCCACGCGGCCCTGTCCACACCGACCGCCTGCCTGGACTTGCTGGTGCGCGCCGTGGCGCAGGAACCGGCCGCGATGGTGCGCGACGGCGGCGTGTTTGCCACCGGTTTCGATGCGGAACTCGACGAATTGCGCGCGCTGTCGGAAAACGCGGGCCAGTTCCTGCTCGACCTGGAAACGCGCGAACGGGCGCGCACCGGCATCGCCAACCTGCGCGTGGAATACAACAAGGTGCACGGCTTCTACATTGAAGTGACGCACGGCCAGACGGACAAGGTGCCGGACGACTATCGCCGCCGCCAGACCCTGAAAAACGCCGAGCGCTACATCACGCCGGAACTCAAGGTCTTCGAAGACAAGGCCCTGTCGGCACAAGACAAGGCCCTGGTGCGCGAAAAGCTGCTGTACGACCTGCTGCTGGCCGACCTGGCGCCGCACATCGGGACCTTGCAGACCATTGCGCAGGGCCTGGCCCAGCTCGATACCCTGAATGCGCTGACGGAACATGCGCAGCAGCACAACTGGGCCGCGCCGCAACTGGTCGACGAGCCGTGCATCAACATCGTCGAAGGCCGCCACCCGGTTGTCGAAAAGCAGATCGAACGCTTCATCGCCAACGATTGCCGCTTCGTCAACGAGCGCCGCCTGCTGCTGATTACCGGTCCGAACATGGGCGGTAAATCCACCTTCATGCGCCAGGTGGCGCTGATCACCCTGCTGGCCTACGTGGGCAGCTACGTGCCGGCCGCGTCCGCCACCATCGGCCCCATCGACCGCATCTTCACGCGTATCGGCGCCACCGACGATCTGGCGGGCGGACGCTCGACCTTCATGGTGGAAATGACGGAATCGGCGGCGATTTTGAACGGCGCCACCGAGCACTCGCTGGTGCTGATGGATGAAGTGGGCCGCGGCACCTCCACCTTCGACGGCCTGGCCCTGGCCTGGGCCATCGCGCGCCACCTGATCGATACCAGCCGCAGCTTCACCCTGTTCGCCACGCACTATTTTGAGCTCACGCAATTGCCGGACAGCCACCCGAGCGCCACCAATGTGCATCTGTCGGCAGTCGAGCACAAGGACAGCATCGTCTTCCTGCACGCCGTGCAAGCGGGCCCCGCCTCGCAAAGCTATGGCTTGCAGGTGGCGCAACTGGCTGGCGTGCCGCAGCCCGTGATCAAGGCGGCGCGCAAGCACCTGGCGCGCCTGGAAGCGCAGGCGCTCGACGCCACGCCGCAGCGCGACCTGTTCGCGCTGCCATCGGCCGATCCGTATGCGCAGGAGGAAGAAGAGGAAGCATCGGCGCCGCTGGCCGCGCTGAACGCGGCGCAGCAAGCCTTGCTCGACGCCATCGCCGACCTCGATCCCGATGCGCTCACGCCACGCGATGCGCTGGAGCAGTTGTATCAGCTGAAACGGCTGGCCGCCGCATGACGATCCGGCGCAGCACCCTGCGCCTGCTGGCGGCAGGCCTGCTGGCCGCCAGCCTGCCATGGCAAGCGGCACAGGCCGCACCGGCGGACCAGGCCGGCTTCGAGTTTGCCGTGCTGGGCCACTCCTTCAAGGACGGGCCCGACGATGCGCCACTGAAAAAGGCGATCGCCGAGACCAGCGCCTTCAATGCCGCCTTCGTCGTGGCAACGGGCATCAAGGCCGCCAGCGAGTCGTGCAGCGACAAGCTGTACAGCCAGCGCAAGGACTTGCTGGACGCCAGCGGGCCGCCGCTGATTGTCTCGCTATCGGCCAGCGACTGGGCGTATTGCCGCAATTCACGCGGCAGGGTCAACGCCATCGAGCGCCTGAACCGCCTGCGTGACGTGTATTTCGCCGACGACCAGAGCCTGGGCCAGCGCAAGCTGACCTTGTCGCGGCTGTCATCGACGGCGAAGTTCCGCAGCTATGCGGAAAATGCGCACTGGGAATACGGCGGCGTGCTGTTTGCCACCGTGAATCTGCCGGCAAACAACAACCATTTCCTGCCTGAAGCGGGCCGCAACAGCGAGTTCGAAGACCGCCTGGTAGCCAACCGCTCGTGGCTGCAGCGCCTGTTCGCCATGGCCCAGCGCAAGAAGCTCGACGGCATCGTGCTGTTTTCCGACGGCGAGGTGGGCGTGCTGGACGAAGACGACAATTCGCTGCTGCCCAGCTTCAGCTCGAAACAGGATGGCTTCATGGGGCCGCGCAAGCAGATCCGCACACTGGCAAAGAAATTCAGCGGCAAGGTCTTGCTGGTCGATACGCACAGCGACAACGAGGCGGAGGGGAAGGAAAGCAGGAACCGCAAGGCCGCCGCCAAGGTGGGCGCGCCAAAAATCAGCTGGAAAGGCAACCTGGGCCACGTCAGCATCGACAACGACTGGTCCGCCATCGCCGTACGGCCGGGTAAAACACCCTTGTTTGAGGTGCGTCAACGGGCTACCCGGCCATCGGCGCAAGCCAGGGCCAAGGCGTCGACCTTGCGCCGTTAGCGCATAAGCAAACAGGCCGGCATGTAGACGGCCTGTTTTCATTCAAGCAGCGTCACGCCCAACAGACGTCACGACGCCTGACAAAACCGTAGCGAGCAGCTGCGCGGCGTGGCCGAGAAGCGCAACCGTACTAGAGTACGGTGAGCATCGCCGGCCGCGCCCCGCTGCGCGCAGCAGGTTTGGTCAGGTGTTAATGAATCGGGTGAGTACGGAAGTGATCGCCGTCTTCGCCCTCGTCACCTTCATCGTCGCCATGGTCATGGCCGTGTGCGCCATGCACGTGGCCATGGGCGATTTCTTCTTCGGTGGCTTCGCGCACGTCAGCGACGGTCAGCGAGAAGCGCAGCGCGATGCCGGCCAGTGGATGGTTGCCATCCAGAACAACTTTGTCGTCGGCGATATCGGTGACCGTGAAGATCATCGCTTCTTCGTCCGGCGAATCGCTTTCCGGCATGCCTTCGAACTGCATGCCCACTTCCAGCGGCTCAGGCAGGCGATTGCGCGGCTCTACCTTGACCAGGGCGGGATCGTATTCACCGAAAGCATCGTCCGGTTCGATCTGGATCGTGTTGGAATAGCCAACTTCCTTGCCGTCCAGCTCTTCTTCGATCTTTGGCAGGGTGTTTTCATAATCACCATGCAGGTAGACCATCGGCTGGCGGCCGTCTTCGATCAGATTGTCTTGCGCGTCTGACAGTTTGTAGTTGACAGTCACGACCGTATTCTTGGCAATCTTCATTATGCTTCCTTTCATTGTATAAGCTGGCAAATTATACCTTCACGTCGCCAACGGCAGGCGCATTCCTGCATTTCCGGTTGTTATAATGGGCGCATGAAAACATTAACTCTCCTCGGCGATATCACGCCAGCGCAATTCCTGCGCGACTACTGGCATAAAAAACCCCTGCTGATCCGCCAGGCCGTGCCCGGCTTCAAAGCCTTGTTCGATTTCAAGGCGCTGGCCGAGCTAGCCAAGCTGGACCACGTTGAATCGCGCCTGGTCAGCCATGCCGACGGCCACTGGAATATGCAGCAAGGTCCGTTGACCAGCCTGCCCTCCCCGAAACAGAAGGAATGGACCCTGCTGGTGCAGGGCGCCAACCTGCACAGCGCCAAGGCCGACGAGCTGCTGCGCCAGTTCCGCTTCCTGCCGGACGCCCGCCTGGATGACCTGATGGTCAGCTTCGCCACCGATGGCGGCGGTGTGGGCCCGCATTTCGATTCCTACGACGTGTTCCTGCTGCAAGGCCAGGGCAAGCGCCACTGGCGCATCGGCGCGCAGAAGGACCTGAGCCTGATCGACGGCTTGCCGCTGAAAATCCTCAGCAACTTCACGCCGGACGAAGAATTCACGCTGGAACCGGGCGACATGCTGTACCTGCCGCCCCACTACGCGCACGACGGCGTGGCCATCGGCGACTGCCAGACCTATTCGATCGGCTTCCGTTCGCCATCGTTCCAGGAACTGGGCGAAGCATTTTTGCAATTCATGGCTGATTCGATCGACTTGCCAGGCATCTACAGCGATCCTGACTTGAAAGCCTCTGCCAAGCCGGCCGAGATTCCCCGCGACATGCTCAGCACCATCACGGAAGAACTGAACAAGGTGCGCTTCACGGAAGAAGACGTCACCATTTTCCTGGGCGAACACCTGTCGGAACCGAAGCACAACGTATTCTTTACGCCACTGTCCAAGCCGCTGACGGTGGGCCGCTTCACGGACGCCGCACAAAAGAAAGGTGTCGTGTTGTCACGCAAGACCTTGATGCTGTATCGTGGCAAGAATGTCTTCATCAATGGCGAGTCGTTTGCCATTGGCAGGGCCGATAAAGCGACCCTGGAAACCCTGGCCAACGACCGCGCCCTTGATGGTGCCGCCGTCGCCAAGGCTTCGGATGACGTGATGGATGCGCTGTACACCTGGTATCAGGATGGCTGGATCGAATTGGCGTAAGCAGGCGCGCCGCAACAAAAGTGGTCTTACCGTAGTGGGAGTTTGTGAATCTGCGCTAGCGCAATAAAACATATTATTTTTATATCGTTTTGTCGCGCTTTCGCAAAACACTTACACTTGCTTGCAATTTGCTGCGGCAATTATTGCGATATCACAAAAAAGTTGCGAATTTGCCTCTTGCTCCTATTGCGACGCACCAAAAATCGCTATAATATTCGGTTAGGAAGTTTCCGTTGTCTGGCAGGCACCACCTGGTACGAAAAGCCTTCGAAGACGACCTAACGAGCGATAATTACCGGTAATTATTCATCGCAACAATGTTGATTTATTTTTGAAATAATTAAGGAAAACAAATGAAAAAATCCCTGCTGATCGCCTCCCTGATGGTTGTTGCTCTGGCTGCTTGCAGCAAAAAAGAAGAAGCTCCTGCACCAGCACCAGTAGTTGAAACCCCAGCACCAGCACCAGCAGTTGAAGCTGCTCCAGCTGCTGCTGCTGACGCTGCTGCTTCGGCCGCTACCGACGCTGCTGCTGCTGCTTCGGCTGCCGCTTCGGCCGCTACCGACGCTGCTTCGGCTGCTTCGGCTGCTGCATCGGCTGCTAAGTAATTTAGCACCCTGCACTAGAGAAAGCCGGCCTTCGGGCCGGCTTTTTTACGTCCGGTGTTTTATTCGCAGGATAAACACCGGACGTCGGCAACAAAAAAGGCTGACCCGGTTTCCCGGGCCAGCCTTTTTTAATCTGCGGCAGGTTTTCATGCCTGCCGCGATCACCGTAGTTATTTCAGCTGATCGTTCAGCAAGCCCAGAATCTTCTCGGCCACTGGCGAGGTATCCGGCTGGCCTTCGTTGCCGAGGATGCTGACCAGGCTGGTCGAACCATTGCCGGCCTTGACCAGGACGCGGTAGCGCTGCGCTTCCTTGTCCTTGTCCGACGACGAGCCCCAGCTGAACAGTTTCGAGAAGAAACCGTCTTTCTTGACCGCGTCCGGATCGACGTAGCGCACGAAATACGTACCTTGCGTGCGGTCGCGGTCTTCCACGGTGAAGCCGACGCGGTCCAGCGCCAGGCCGACACGTCGCCAGGCGCGGTCGAAACCTTCATCGACTTCGATGGCACGCGCCGGCGTGGCGGCATCGCCCACCAACTTGGCATGCTGCGGCTGCACGATGGCGGCGTCGACAGCTGTCTTGGCTTGCGCTTCGTCGCCAGCAGCGCCCAGGCGCGTCATCAGCTTGGCCAGGAATTGCGCTTCCAGGCCCGGATCGTTGGGGCGCGCTGTCCAGGTGGTGGTTTCCTTGTCGCGGCCCGTAACAACCTCTTCCACGCCGCGGTGGCTGATGTAGATCTCGGTCGAACCATCGGCCAGACGTTCCACGCGGGTGCGGTATTTGTCTTTTTCGCCGCTCGAATACAGGCCGTCGAATACCTTGCCGATGGTGCTGCGAATGATATCTTGCGGGATCTTGGCGCGGTTTTCGTTCCACTCGGTTTCCATGATGCCAGCCGTCGGCTGGTCGATGGCGATGGTAAAGCCCGCATCTTCCCAGAACTGCTTCAATTGCGGCCACAGCACCTCAGGCGACTGCTTGACCACCAGCCAGCGCTGGTTGCCGGCGCGCTCGACCTTGACGCCGCCCGCCGTGACAGGCACCACGCCTACCACGCCATCGGCGCCCACGACAACGGGCGCACCCGCTGCAGCGCTGCGCTGGGCGTTGTAGCCGGAAGCCGTGGCCACGCCGTTTTTCGAATCTGGCAAGGAGTAGCGGTTGTCCTGCTGCAATTGCGTCAGGTCAGGCGGCACGTCCAGGGTGCTGGCTTTCTTGACCGACTTGTAGTCGACCTTGTCGCCACCGACCACCGAACTGATCATGCCGCAGCCCGCGAGGCTGGCAGCGACGGCGCCGATGACGATGCCGCGGAGGGCGATGGTGGCAGGCGCCGATTGGGTTTTCTTGCAATTAGTCATGTCGTAACTGGGATAGGAAGCTAAGTAGCAGCTGAAATCAGGGAGGGTCCGGACTGGTCGAGTCCGGGCTTAAAGTCCGGCCTTAAGACAGGACACCAGCGTCGCGCAAGGCGTCGCGCACGGTAGCGTGGCAATTTTCAGCCAGCGGCACCAGTGGCAGGCGTATGCCTGCAGGCATCAGGCCCATTTCTGCCAGCGCCCATTTGACGGGCACCGGGTTGGGCTCGACAAACAATTTCTGGTGCAGGGGGAACACTTTGTTGTTGATGGCGATAGCCGTGGCACGCTCGCCCGCCATGGCGGCCACGCACAGTTCGTGCATGGCGCGCGGCGCGACGTTGGCCGTCACGGAGATATTGCCGTGGCCGCCGCAGAACATCAGCGCCATGGCGGTCGGATCGTCGCCCGAGTACACGGCGAAGTCCGCTGGAACCAAACGCAGCAGGTCGATGCCGCGGCCGATATTGCCCGTTGCATCTTTCACGCCAACAATATTCGGGATGGCCGACAGGCGCACGATGGTCTCGTTGCTCATGTCGGCAACCGTGCGGCCCGGTACGTTGTACAGGATCACGGGGATGTCGACGGCTTCGGCTATGGCCTTGAAGTGCTGATACATGCCTTCCTGGGTAGGACGGTTGTAGTACGGCACCACTTGCAAGACAGCATCGGCACCCGCTTCTTTCGCGTAGCGCGTCAGCTTGATGGCCTCGGCCGTGGAATTGCCACCGGCGCCGGCGATGATAGGAATGCGTCCCTTGGCGTGCTCGACGGTCAACTGGATCAGTTCGCAGTGCTCTTCCACGCTCACAGTTGCCGATTCGCCCGTGGTGCCAACGATGACGATGCCGTCCGTACCCTCGGCGATATGCCAGTCGATCAGCTTGCGCAGACCTGGAAAGTCCAGACTGCCGTCCGCGTGCATCGGGGTGACGATTGCTACAATGCTGCCCTTGATCATAGTAAGTTTATAGCGCCGATAAATAAAACAACGATTGTAGCGGATAGCCCGCGCCTGTGGTGCATTCTACTTGGAAAGCCCGTTCAAAACGTCGGCAGCAAGGCTGCCAACCGTGGAAAATCTGGCCGGACAGCACAAATTCGTTGCACCAGAGCAGCTTTTGGCTGCTCCACGCGGCCATCCTCATACGCGACGACGCGCAAGCCGTGTTCCAGCGCCATGGCCAGCAGCTCGCCCTCCTTCAGCAGGAATGCCGGGTTCGACGGCTTGCCGAACTGCTCATTGCCTTCGGCAAAGGTCTCGTACAGCAGCACGCCATCGGGCGCCAGGCTGGCGATCATCGCTTCAAACAGCGGGCGGTGCAGGTAGTTGGTGACGACGATGCCGGCAAAGCGCCCCGCCGCGAACGGCCACACGGCGCCCGGCGCCTCCAGGTCCACCAGCGACGTGACGATGCCGGGGCCGGCCGCCTTTTCCAGTATTTCCGGATCGTGGTCGAGCGCGATCACGGGATGGCCCAGGGTCACCAGGTGGCGCGCGTGGCGGCCTGCGCCACAAGCCAGGTCCAGCACCTCGCCACCGGGGATCAAAGGCGCCCAACGGCGCACCCAGCCGGAAATCGTGTCAGTGTCTACTACGTGTTCAGTTACTTGCATCGGTACTTCCATCAGTTAATGTCGTATTTGGCGGTATCAGCCCAGCAGCATGCGCAGCGGCAAAGTCATCGCGTACAGGATTTCCACCGCCCGCTGCAGCACCCCGCTCAACGCCAGGCCCAGGTAGCCCTTATAGCTCAGGAAGATCAGCAGCGCGAAGACAAACGGCGTGTAGCGGTCGATGCTGGCGTACTTCCTGGACAAGCTGCCGGGCAACAGGCCGGCGACGATACGCCCGCCATCGAGGGGCGGCACGGGTATCAAATTAAAACAGAACATGACGACGTTGACGGCCACGCCAGCCAGGCTCATCTCGTCAAGATAATTGCGCATGGCAAAACCTGGCGACATCGCGCCCAGCAAGACATGCAGCATCATCCAGCCAAACGCCATGGCCAGGTTGGCCATAGGCCCGGCCAGCGCCACCCAGGCCATTTGCTCCTTCGGCTTGCGCAGGCGGCTGAAATCGACCGGCACCGGCTTGGCATAGCCGAACGGCACGCCGATGGCCCAATACAGGGTCAAGGGCAGCAGGATGGTGCCGAAAAGATCGATATGCCGGATGGGATTGAGGCTCAGCCGCCCCTCGTTCGAGGCCGTCGGGTCGCCAAAATACCGGGCTGCGTAGCCATGCGCCGCTTCATGCAGGGAAATGGCAAACAGCACGGGCACCAGATACACCGCGACCGTCTGGACCGTCACATTGATATCATTCATGGCGCCGATTTTAACAGAGGCACCCGCTGTCCTTGCTTATGTTGCCATTAAGACCCCATTGCGGCAGCCAGCATCTTTTGCCTGCCGCAGCCGCATTGCGCTACCGGCACACGCTATCAGGACAGCTAAAAACGGCAGCGGCACCCGCCCCGCCATGCCGCCTACAGGCCCAGCACGGCCGGGTCGCCGCGGCCCACGCGCACCACTTCCGGCTCCGGCCCCGTCAGGTCGATCACGGTACTGGGACCGTGCGCGCAGACGCCGCCATCGATGATCAGGTCGACCAGCTTTTCCAGCCGCTCGCGGATGGTGTCCGCATCCGTCAGGCTGTCTTCGTCGCCGGGCAGGGTCAAGGTGGCGCCCAGCAGGGGCTGGCCCAGTTCTTCCAGCAAACATTGCACGATGCGGTGCTGCGGCACGCGCAGGCCGATGGTCTTGCGCGACGGGTGGCTGAGGCGGCGCGGCACTTCCTTGGTCGCTTCCAGGATGAACGTATAGGCACCCGGCGTGGCCGCCTTGAGCAGGCGGAACTGGCGGTTGTCGACGCGCGCGTACACGCCCAGCTCGCTCAAGTCGCGGCACAGCAGGGTCAAATGATGCTTCTCATCCACGCCACGGATGCGGCGCAGGCGCTCGACGGCGCCCTTGTCGTCCAGCTGGCACACCAATGCGTAGCAGGAATCGGTGGGCAAGGCCACCACGCCGCCGGACTGGATGATCTGCGCCGCCTGCTTGATCAGGCGCAATTGCGGATTGTCAGGGTGAATCTGGAAAAATTGACTCATGGTTTACACGTTCTTCATATTGAGACAGTTATCATTATTGCACGCCGCGCAGGGCAGCGATGCGCTGCTCGATCGGCGGATGGGTGGCGAACAGCGCGCCCCAGCCGCCATTGCCGCCGCTGATGCCCAGCGCCTGCATCGATTGCGGCAGCTCGCCCGGCTGCACGCCACCGAGGCGGGCCAGCGCATGCATCATCGGCGTCGGGCTGCCCAGCAGCTTGGCCGAACCGGCGTCGGCGCGGAATTCGCGCTGGCGCGAGAACCAGGCGACGATGATGGAAGCGAGCAAGCCGAAGATCACTTCGCACACCATGACGGTGACAAAATAGCCGATGCCGCGCCCGCCGCCTTCGCGGTTATTATTTTTCATCAGCATATTATCGACAAAGAAGCCCACGACGCGCGCCATGAAGACGACAAAGGTATTCACCACGCCCTGGATCAGGGTGAACGTTACCATGTCGCCATTGGCGACGTGGGCGATTTCATGGCCCAGCACGGCTTCGACTTCATCGCGGTTCATGCTTTGCAGCAGGCCCGTCGAGACGGCCACCAGCGCCGAATTCTTGAATGCGCCCGTGGCGAAGGCGTTCGCGTCACCCTCGTAGACGGCCACTTCCGGCATGCCGATGCCGGCCCGCTCGGACAGCGCACGCACGGTATTGACCAGCCACAGTTCGGTGGACGAGGTCGGGTTGTCGATCACGCGCGCGCCGGTGCTCCACTTGGCCATCGGTTTGCTGATCAACAGGGAAAAGATCGACCCCGTGAAGCCGACCACCAGCGAAAACACCAGCAGGCTGCCCAGGTTCAGGGTACTGCCGCGCGCCGGATTGCCCACGCCCAGCAAACTGAGCACGAGCGACAGCACCAGCATCACGGCCAGGTTGGTTGCAATAAAAAGGACGATACGTTTCATGGGCGTTGGCTCCGGATGAAGAGGAATAACAATAACTAAAAGATAAGTGCGAGGTGACGCATTTTCAATGCCCGCGCGCGTACTGCGCTGAATGCCTGAGAAAATCGTCGCGAGCGGCAGTCAATGGTGGCCGGGAAGCGGAGCTGTGCCACAGCACAGCGGGCATCGCCAGCCGCAAGTGGCGCCGCGCAACAGATTTGCCTGACTACCAGCTAAAACCAGTCGTGCCAGATCGGGGTGACATTCGACGGCAAAGGCGGCAGCATGGCAAAATCCACGCGCGATTCGCCCGGCGCGTGGAAGTCCGTGCCGCGCGAGGCGAGGAAACCGTAATCGTTCGCCAGGCGCGCGTATTCCGGATACTGGTCGGGGCTGTGGCTGCCCGTGACGACTTCGATGGCCACGCCGCCGAGTTGCTTGAATTCATCGAACAGCACGCCTTGCGCCGTGTAGCTGAAGCGGTAGCGGCCCGGATGGGCGATGACGGCCACGCCGCCCGCGCCGCGTATCCAGCCGACCGCGTCTGCCAGGGTGGCCCAGCGGTGTTCGACGTAGCCAGGCTTGCCATCAGACAGGTATTTCTTGAACACGTCGGGGATGTTCGCGCATTTGCCCGTTTCCACGATGTAGCGGGCGAAGTGCGTGCGCGACATCAGGTCCGGGTTGCCGACGAATTTCAGCGCGCCTTCATAGGCGCCGGGAATGCCGGCCAGGTCCAGCTGGCGGGCGATTTCGCGGCCGCGCGCATCGCGCCCGGAACGCGTCTGCTGCAAGCCCTGCACCAGGCCCGGATTGTTTTCATCGACTTGCAAGCCGACGATGTGCACGGTTTCACCGGCCCAGGTAATGGAAATTTCCACGCCGGCCACGAAACGCATGCCCAGGTCCAGCGCGGCCGCGCGCGCGGCGGCGATGCCCGATACTTCATCGTGGTCGGTCAGCGCCCACACGTCGACGCCAGCCTTGCGCGCGTGCGCGGCCACGGCGGCAGGCGACAATACGCCGTCGGAGATATTCGAATGACAATGCAGGTCAACTTTAAGCATACAAAAACAATACCCTGCACGGGCTCAGCATGGAAGAAGTTTTCATTGTACGCTGCTTGTCAAATGAGGAAGTCGCGTTAGCGACACAGTAGCGCCTGCGCAGCTACGCCGCCAGGAACGCTTCCACCAGGCGCGCCAGTGCGACCGGCTGGTCGTGGTGCAGCATATGGCCTGCGTCCAGCAGCATTTCGCAACGCACATCCTTGATGCAGGCCAAACGGCGGTCGATCTCGATGCGCGCCTCTTCCTTCGGCCCCATCCATTGCCACATATTCGTGTCATCGGCCTCCACCCACAGCACGGGTGCCGTGATGCGGCGCCAGCACGCCATCACTTCTTCCACCTGGTACAGGATGGGATTGACCCTCTTGTGCTGCGGATCGCCCATGATGTCCCACTCGCCCGCCTCGTTCTGCGCCGACCAGTGTTCGGCGAGAAACGCCGCACGCTCGTCCGGCAGGCGCGGATTGGTCTTTTGCAGGCGCTCGGCCACGGCGCGCTGCGTGGGATAGCTGCGCATCTGCGGCGGTTCGCGCAATTCATCGAGCCACTTGGCATAGCGGCCCGGCGCCTGCTCAGGCTTGCTTGCCATCATGCCGAAGCCTTCCAGGTTGATGAAGCGGCTGATGCGCTGCGGGCGCACGCCCGCGTACAGGCCGGCCACGTTGGCGCCCATGCTGTGCCCCAGCAGATTGACGGGAGCGTCCGGCGAGTAATGCAGCAGCATGGCGTCCAGGTCGGCCAGGTAGTCGGGGAACCAGTAGGTGTCCGATTGCGTGTAGTCGCTCAGGCCGAAGCCGCGCCAGTCGGGCGCGATTACGTGCCAGTCGCCTTGCAACTCGTCGACAACGAACTGGAACGAGGCGGCCACGTCCATCCAGCCGTGCAGCATGAACAGGATGGGCGCGCCTTCGCGGCCCCAGTGGCGCACGTGGGTGCGCGCGCCGCGGATATTGATGAATTCGGAACGGGAAAGTTTCATGTTTTTCATCGGATGCCTGCCTTGAAAGTGGCGCGGATGGCGCCACATGCTGTGTCTGTAGATAGTGCGGATATAAAAGTACGACCGTTCGATAATTATACCGGATAGATGGCCGGCGTTCGGACTTGTCCTGCAACAGCGTAAAATAGCGCAAAACTTCCGCGTCCGGCCATGCCCGGCGCTTCCACCACCGCCACAGGCTAACGATGACACTCTACCAATTGGGCGCCGATGCGCCGCAGATTGATGCTTCCGCTTTTGTTGCCGACACGGCCAACGTGATCGGCAAGGTGACCCTGGAAGCGAACAGCTCGGTATGGTTCGGCGCCACCATTCGCGGCGACAACGAACGCATCACCGTGGGCGCCAACAGCAACGTGCAGGAAGGCGCCGTGCTGCACACGGACCCCGGCTACCCGCTCGACATCGGCGCGAACGTGACCATCGGCCACCAGGCGATGCTGCATGGCTGCACGATAGGCGACGGCGCCCTCATCGGCATCCAGGCGGTGATCCTGAATGGCGCGAAGATCGGCAGGAACTGCCTGGTCGGCGCGGGCGCGCTGGTCACGGAAGGCAAGGAATTTCCCGACAATATGCTGATCCTCGGCTCGCCGGCAAAAGCCGTGCGGGCCCTGACGGCAGACGATATCACCAGGCTACAAGGCAACGCCGTCAATTATGTACAACGCGGCCAGCTATTTAATACGCAACTCAAGAAGATTGGATAAAAGTATGACGACTGAAACCACGGGCGCCGTCAGCGCTGCCGCCACCGGCCAGGATACCCTGCAAAAATTTATTTTCGACAACGCCGCCGTGCGCGGCCAGTTCATCGACGTGTCCCACACCTGGCAGGAAGTGGTGGCGCGCCACGCCTACCCGCTGGCCGTGAAAAAAGTGCTGGGCGAAATGGTGGCTGCCGCCGCCCTGCTGTCGGCCAACCTGAAATTCAACGGCTCCATCATCATGCAGATCCACGGTGACGGTCCCGTGCGCCTGATGGTGGTCGAGTGCGATTCCGACCTGCGCCTGCGCGCCACCGCCAAACTGGATCCGGACGCCACCATCCCCGACGTGGCCACCGTGCCGCAATTGCTCAACGCCACGGGCAAGGGCCGCTTCATCATCACCCTGGACCCGGCCGACAAGGTGCCAGGCCAGCAGCCATACCAGGGCATCGTGCCGCTGGACGGCGACGACATGGCCACCGTCATCGAAAACTACATGTTGCGCTCGGAACAGCTCGACACGCGCCTGTGGCTGGCCACGGACGACAGCGTCTCGCGCGGCCTGCTGCTGCAAAAGCTGCCGCACCATGGCGGCAAGGCCGAAGCGACGCCCGTTTCGGAAGAAGACGCACTCGATACGTGGAACCGCGCCGTGATGCTGGCATCGACCTTGAAAGAGGAAGAAATCCTCGCCACCGATATCGACACCCTGATGCAGCGCCTGTTCTGGGAAGAAACGATTCGCGTCTTCGACCCGCTGCACCCGAGCTTCCACTGCACCTGCACGCGTGAAAAAGTGGGCAATATGCTCAAGATGCTGGGCGAGGAGGAAGTCAACAGCACTCTGGAAGAAGTGGGACAAGTGGGCGTGAACTGCGATTTCTGCGGCCAGCACTACGAGTTCGACAAGGTCGATTGCGCGCAGCTTTTCATCACGGATGCGCCAGCTGAAGTGTTAATACCGCCCGCAGCCAGCATCAATTAAGCTCGACCCAGCATTACAGTTTCGTCATGCATCGACCGCGCCGCCCTTGAGGCGGCGCAATTGTTTCTGCTGTCATTCTCCCGTCATCAGTTCGTCATCAGCCCGTCATGCGGCGCCGTTACGCTGCGCAGCTTGTCTTACCCACACTACTTTCCACAGGCTGATGATGAACTCCCACTTGAAGCTGGCCCTGCGCCGCCGTTCCTTCCACGTTTTGCTGGGCGCCTGCGCCGCAGGCCTCTCCTTGCCGGCACTGGCGCAAACGGCCGTGGCCGCCGCCGTGGCGTCCGCCGCCACCGACATGGCCGCGCCCGCAAACGCCGCCGCTGACGACGGCGCGACGATGGCCACCGTGGAAATTTCCTCGCGCAAGACGCGCTCGTCCGTCTCCCTGAGCAAGAATGAGATCCAGAAAATCCTGCCCGGCACGAATCCTTTGAAAGCCCTGCAAACCTTGCCAGGCGTCAGCTTCCAGACGGCCGATCCATGGGGCAACAACGAGCAGAACCTGTCGCTGTTCGTGCATGGCTTTTCCGGCCAGCAGCTGGGCTACACCATGGATGGCGTGCCGCTGGGCGACCAGCAGTACGGCAACTACAACGGCCTGTCGCCGCAGCGCGCCGTCATCAGCGAAAACGTGCGCAGCGTCGTGCTGTCGTCGGGCGCGGGCGACCTGGCCACGGCCTCGACCAGCAACCTGGGCGGCACCATCGAAACCTATTCCAGCGACCCGCTGGCCACGCAGGGCGCCAGCGTGCAGCTAACCGTGGGCAGCCACCGCACCTCGCGCACCTTTGCCCGCTACGACACGGGCGCCTTTGGCGATGGCAGCAGCGCGTACGTTTCCGTGCTGCACCATGAAGCGCGCGCCTGGGACTTCGACGCGCGCCAGGGCGGCGACCAGGTCAACGCCAAGTACGTCAACCGCAGCGACGCTGGCAAGCTGACCCTGTTTTTCAATTACTCGGACAAGATCGAGCCGAACGAGGACAGCACCGTGCACGTGGCCGGCGAGACGAGCGCGCCCTACACGCGCCCCTTCCTGTATCCGGACTTCAAGGCGGCTCTCAATTATTTGTCGCCAACGGGCGCCACGCCGGCCGCCGATGGCAACAATTACCGCAATTACTACAGCGATGCGCAGCGCACCGACTACCTGGCATACGCCAAGTTCGACGCCAACCTGTCCGAAGGCACGACCTGGTCGAACCAGGTGTATTACCACAAGGATGACGGCGCCGGCGTGGTGGCCGGCCCCATCGGTGTGGCCGGCTTGCCGGGCCTGTTCAGCGTGTATTACCCAAAGCAGAACTTGAAGGAAGTTTTCGGCAACTCGGGCTATGCCGTGCGCACCACGGAATACGACATCAAGCGCGGCGGCGTCATTTCCACCCTGCGCAAGGAAATCGGCGAACACCAGGTCGAGATGGGACTGTGGCTGGAACAGAACCGTTCATCGGCCTACCGCCGCTGGTATGCGCTGGACGTGAACAACCCGACTTCGCCCTACGACCGTCCCAGCAATCCTTTGATCACGCAGTACGGCAGCGAGATCGACAACAAGGTGGTGCAGCTGCATCTGCAGGATGAGTGGCGTTTGCGCCCTGAGATCGCCCTGCAGGCCGGTTTCAAGTCCAGCCTGCAGTTCGCCGATGGCCAGTTCCCCGTGCAGCCGGCCAAGGGCGCCATTGCCGGCGGTTCCACGGCCTTGCCCGTCGGTTCCATCACGACGAAAAAATGGTTCTTGCCGCAGGTGGGCGCGCGCTGGGATTTCACGCCGCAAGACCAGCTGTACTTCAATATCCAGAAAAACATGCGCCAGTTCGTCACCTATGGCGGTGGCGGCGCCTCGCCATGGAGCTTGTCGAGCCAGGCCGCGTTTGATTTGTTCAAGCGCGACGCCAAGCCGGAAACGGCGCTCACCTATGAAGTGGGCGTGCGCGGCAGCCACGCGCTGAACCTGGGCGCCATCACGGCCATCGATGGCCAGGTGAATGTGTACCACGTCGATTTCAGCAACCGCTTGCTGCAGATCAGCCCGACACCGGTGATTTCCTCCATCATAGGCGGCAACCCCGTGCTGGCCAACGTCGGCAGCGTGCGCACGGACGGCATCGATATCGCCGGCACCGTGCACTTCGGCAGCAATTTTTCGTTCTACAATGCCCTGTCGTACAACCGCTCGCAGTACGCGGACAATTACAACAATGGCGCCGCACTGGTCATGACGGCGGGCAAGAACGTGCCGGGCTCGCCCGAGTGGCTGAACAAGTTCGTGGCCTCGGCCACGTTCGGCGATATCGAAGTGCAGCTGACGGGAGACTATGTGGGCAAGCGCTACGCGACGTACACCAACGATTTGTCCGTGCCCAGCTACTTCCTGATGGGCCTGGGCGTGTCGGGCAAGCTGCCGGCCATGGCCAGCTGGCTGAAAAATCCGCGCTGGAGACTCAACGTCAGCAACCTGGCCAACCGCGAGGGATCGCTGAACGTGGTCGTGGGCGCGGCCGACAAGACGTATAACACCTTCCCGATCGCGCCGCGCCAGGGCTTCCTGACCTTGACGGCGGATTTCTGATGCGCACACCGATCCTCCCGCAACGGCATTTTTCACGCCGCAACTTCGTCCAGGCGGCTGCCGGCGGCCTGGCCCTGGCGGCCGCACCGGGCTTCGCG
>NZ_NRDQ01000074.1 GCF_002878455.1 Janthinobacterium sp. AD80 | reverse complement strand
ATGGCCTTGCTCTTCACGGCCATCAGCTTTTCCAGGTCGCTGACGTTCTTTTCGAGTTCCTTGACGCGGGCGGCCGCTTCATCGACCTGCTTCACCTTGGCGATCTTGTCTTCCTCGCTGGCCACGGCGCTCTTGCCAGGGGCCTTGGCCGCCGGTTCCGCCTTCGACAGTTTCAGCTTGTCTTGCGACTCGCTCACGGCCGTCGGCTTTTCCTGCACCTTGGTGGCGCCGATCTTGCCGGCCGTGCTTTGCGTCGCCTGCGCCGCCTTGGCCGGCTTGCTCTGGGCCACCTGGCCCGCCAGCTTGTTGCGGTAGGCTTCGAAATCGATGGCGTGCGCCGTCACCACGCCCTTCGCCTCGGCCGCACTGGTGGCGCGGATGGTGTCCGCGCCCGGCACGGCCAGGATGCGCCCCGCCTGCATGCGGTTCATGTTCTCGCCCTTGAAGGCATCGGGATTGGCGCGGTACAGAGCAACGAGCATCATGTCGAGCGACACGCCCGACGGCTTCAGTTCGCTGGCGATGCGGCTCAGCGTGTCGCCCGTCCTGACCTTGTATTCGCTGGCGGCCTTTTTCGCCGCGGCCGGTGCGGCATCAGTAGCAGCGGCAGCGGCAGCGGCGGCCTTGGCCTTGCCTGGCTCTACCGGTGCCGCCACCTGCGCGCCGCGCGTCTGGCGCGCTTCCGGCGTGTCGAGCACGAACGCATACTCGCGCACCTGGCGCCCGCTCTTGCTGCTCAGTTCCAGCAGCAGGTCGACCATCGGTTCAGCCACCGGCTGTGCCGAGCTGATACGAATGAAAGGCTTGCCATTGCGGTTTTCCACGGCAAACGTCAGGGCATTCAGGGCGGGATTGAATTCCACATTGGCCTGGCGATACGCATCCGGCGGCGCCAGCTTGGCCAGCAGGCTGGCAGCTTCGCCCGGCTTGATGGCCGACAACTCGACCTCGGCGCGTAGCGGCTGGCCGGCGGCGGACAGCACCGTGATCTTGCCCAGTTCGGCCGCGTATGCCGCCGGTGACAATAACACTGCGCAGGCAACAGCGCTGCTGAGCGTTTTGATGGCAAGGGAGGCGACCCGGGGACGAGTGTGTACAGGCATAGTTGGCGGCATCTTAGTTGACATGGGAAAACTGTTACTTTTCCAGAGGTATCAACATATCATCATGCCCAGAGCTATGCAAGCTCCGCATGGTTGAGCCTTGACGGGCTCAGGACGAAAAAAAAGCCGGGAAAACCACCCCGGCTTGATACTCATCAGCGCTTTACTGCTGATTTATTGCTGATTTATAGCTGATCATTTGCTAATTATTTGCTGATTTATTCTTGTTACGCGTCGAGCAAAATACGCAGCATGCGGCGCAGCGGCTCGGCCGCACCCCACAGCAACTGGTCGCCCACGGTGAAGGCGGACAGATATTCGCCGCCCATGCTCATCTTGCGCACGCGGCCGACAGGGATCGTCAGGCTGCCCGTGACGGCCGCTGGCGACAGGTCGCGCACGGACGCTTCGCGCGTGTTCGGCACGAATTTCACCCACTCGTTGTTGCTGGCGATGATGTCGTTGATTTCATCGAGCGGCACGTCTTTTTTCAGCTTGATGGTCAGCGCCTGCGAATGGCAGCGCATGGCGCCGATACGCACGCACAGGCCGTCGACAGGGATTTCCTTGGTGCCGAAATCGACGCCACGACCCAGGATCTTGTTGGTTTCCGCACCGGCTTTCCACTCTTCCTTCGACTGGCCGTTGCCCAGGTCCTTGTCGATCCATGGAATCAGGTTGCCGGCCAGCGGCGCGCCGAACTGCTTGATTTCATCCGCGGAATAGCCGTGCTGGGTGGCCAGCACCTGGCGGTCGATTTCCAGGATGGCGGAAGCGGGGTTGTCCAGCAGCGCCTTGACGGAGCCGTTGATGGTGCCAAACTGCGTCAGCAGTTCGCGCATGTGCTGGGCGCCGCCGCCCGATGCCGCCTGGTAGGTCATCGACGTCATCCAGTCGAGCAGGTCGTGCTGGAACAGGCCGCCCAGGCCCATCATCATGCACGACACGGTGCAGTTGCCGCCGATGTAGTTCTTGACGCCCTTGCCCAGCGCATCCTTGATGACGTGCAGGTTGACAGGGTCGAGCACGATGACGGCGTCTTTTTCCATGCGCAAGGTCGAAGCCGCATCAATCCAGTAACCGTTCCAGCCGCTGGCGCGCAGCTGCGGGAACACGGCGCTCGTGTAGTCGCCGCCCTGGCAGGAAATAATGATGTCGCACTTGGACAGTTCGGCGATGTTGTTGGCATCCTTGAGGATGGTTTCATTCTTCGCCATGGCCGGCGCCGCGCCGCCCGTGTTTGAAGTGGTGAAAAACACCGGTTCGATGTGGGCGAAATCGCCCTCTTCCTGCATGCGTTGCATCAGGACCGAACCGACCATACCGCGCCAACCTACCAAGCCAACTAATTTCATTACCATTCCTCAAGATGAGACGGCGACTGCCGTCATTAGACTATTTTATCCCAGCGCTTTTACAACTGCATCACCCATCGCCTCGGTACCGACCAAAGTCGTGCCCGCTTCATGGATGTCGGCCGTGCGCAAGCCCTGCGCCAATACGTTCTTCACGGCCGCTTCCACCCGGTCGGCCTGCGCTTCGCGGTTCAGCGAATAGCGCAGCATCATGGCGGCCGACAAGATCGTCGCCAGCGGATTGGCGATGCCCTTGCCGGCGATATCGGGCGCCGAACCGTGCGACGGCTCGTACAGGCCCTTGTTGTTGGCGTCCAGCGAAGCGGACGGCAGCATGCCGATCGACCCCGTCAGCATGGCGGCCGCGTCCGACAGGATGTCGCCGAACATGTTGCCGGTCACCATGACGTCGAATTTCTTCGGCGCCCGCACCAGCTGCATGGCCGCGTTGTCGACATACATGTGGTCAAGCGCCACGTCCGGGTATTCCTTGTGCACGTCGATGACGATGTCTTTCCAGAACTGGAAGGTTTCCAGCACGTTCGCCTTGTCCACGCTGGTCAGGCGCTTGTCGCGCTTTTGCGCGGCCTGGAAGGCCACGTGGGCGATGCGGCGGATTTCGCCTTCCGCATAGCGCATGGTGTCAAAACCTTCGCGCTGGCCCTTGAACGGGCCGTCCGGGCACTCGCGCACGCCACGGGGCTGGCCAAAATAAATGTCGCCCGTCAATTCACGGATGATCAAAATATCCAGGCCGGAAACCACTTCCGGCTTCAGGGTCGAGGCGCCCGCCAGTTCCGGATACAGGATCGCCGGACGCAGGTTGGCGAACAGGCCCAGGTTCTTGCGCAGGCCCAGGATCGCCTGTTCCGGACGGAACTGGCGCTCCAGATTGTCGTATTGATAATCGCCGACAGCGCCGAACAGCACGGCATCGGCCGCTTTCGCCAGCGCCAGGGTGCCTTCCGGCAAAGGGTGGCCATGGGCCGCATAGCCGGCGCCGCCCACGGGCGCGCTTTCCAGCTCGAACGATTCGCCCAGTACATTCAGTACCTTGACGGCTTGCGCGACGATTTCAGGACCGATGCCGTCGCCGGGTAAGATTGCAATTTTCATGGAGTGATCTTTAGATTACGTTGGCCAACCAGGGCTGACTATTCAGGTGACGTTCTTCGAAGGCGCGGATATCGTCGGCGTGGCGCAGGGTCAGGCCGATATCGTCGAGTCCATTCATCAGGCAATATTTGCGGAAGGCATCGATCTCGAATGGATACGACACGGAACCATTGCTGGTGCGCACGCATTGCTGTTCCAGGTCCACCACCAGCTTGAAGCCGGGGAAAGCCTTGACTTCATTGAACAGGTGCTCGACCTGCGTTTCCGGCAGCACGATGGGCAGCAAGCCGTTCTTGTAGCAGTTATTGAAGAAGATGTCGGCAAACGATGGCGCGATGATGGCGCGGAAACCGTATTGATCCAGCGCCCAAGGCGCGTGTTCGCGCGAGGAGCCGCAGCCGAAATTCTTGCGCGCCAGCAAGATCGAAGCGCCCTGGTAGCGCGGCTCGTTGAGCACGAACTCCGGGTTCAGCGGGCGGCGGCTGTTGTCCTGGCCCGGTTCGCCATGGTCGAGATAACGCCATTCGTCGAACAGGTTGGGGCCGAAACCGCTGCGGTGGATCGACTTCAGGAATTGCTTCGGAATAATCGCGTCGGTGTCGACGTTGGCGCGGTCCAGCGGGGCGACCAGGCCTTCGTAAATCGTAAATTTATCCATGCTGTTTCTACTCGGTAGGACGGGCGGCGCGCTGCACCGGCCCGCCACGGTTTATTTTCCGCCGGCGCCAGTGACAACCTGGCCGACTTTCTGCACATCGCGGCCGATGCCGGATACGGTGTTGCAGCCAGACAGGATGACGGTGGCGATGAGGAGGGCGAAGAGTTTTTTCATGATGATTTTTATGCGTATATTGAGAAAGCCGGAAGCATCAGTGTAACCCAGCGGCTTAAAGCTGGGGTCAGTCCTACGGCTCGGAATTTTTTCCACTGGAAAAAAAAAAAAAAAATTCCCCCGGCGGGTCTGACCCCGGAATTTGGCTGCGTTACCACGCAACTCCCTTAATTCATCGCAATGCCCGCACGTCGACAAAGTGGCCGGCGATACCGGCCGCGGCCGCCATCGCGGGCGACACCAGGTGGGTGCGCCCGCCCTGCCCTTGCCGGCCTTCGAAGTTGCGGTTCGAGGTGGAGGCGCAGCGTTCGCCCGGTTCCAGGCGGTCCGCATTCATGGCCAGGCACATCGAGCAGCCAGGTTCGCGCCACTCGAAGCCGGCATCCTTGAAGATGCGGTCCAGGCCTTCGCGTTCCGCCTGGTCCTTGACGAGGCCGGAACCGGGCACGACCAGCGCCAGGGTCACGTTCGAGGCGCGGTACTTGCCGCGCACCACGGCGGCGGCCGCGCGCAAGTCCTCGATGCGCGAATTGGTGCAGGAACCGATGAAGACCTTGTCGATGCGCACGTCGGTGATCGGCGTATTCGGTTTCAGGGCCATGTAGACGAGGGCTTTTTCGATGGCGTCGCGCTTGACGCTGTCTTTTTCATTGTCCGGGTCCGGCACGCGGCCATCGATGCCGATCACCATTTCCGGCGACGTGCCCCACGTCACTTGCGGCTCGATCTCTTGCGCATTGAGCGTGACGACCAGGTCGAAACGCGCGCCCGGGTCCGAGTGCAGGGTGCGCCAGTAGGCCACGGCGCGTTCCCAGTGCGGGCCGGCCGGCGAGAACGGGCGGCCCTTGACGTAATTGATGGTGGTGTCGTCGACGCCGATGATGCCGGCGCGCGCGCCCGCCTCGATGGCCATGTTGCACACCGTCATGCGCCCTTCCATCGACAGCGCGCGGATGGCCGAGCCGCCGAACTCGATACAGTAGCCCGTGCCGCCGGCCGTGCCGATCTTGCCGATGATCGCCAGCACGATATCCTTGGCCGTGACGCCGGCCGGCAAGGCGCCGTCGACTTGCACCAGCATGGATTTGGATTTCTTTTGCAGCAAGGTCTGCGTGGCCAGCACGTGCTCGACTTCGGACGTGCCGATGCCGTGCGCCAGCGCGCCGAAGGCACCGTGCGTGGACGTGTGCGAGTCGCCGCAGACCACCGTCATGCCGGGCAGGGTCGCGCCCTGCTCGGGGCCGATCACGTGCACGATGCCCTGGCGCTTGTCGTTCATGTTGAAGTAGGTCAAGCCGTAGTGCTTGGCGTTCTTGTCCAGGGTTTCCACTTGCAGGCGCGAGACCGGATCGGCGATGCCGTCGACGCGGCTGGTGGTGGGCACGTTGTGGTCGGCCACGGCCAGGTTGGCGGAAATGCGCCATGGCTGGCGGCCCGCCACGCTGAGGCCGTCAAAGGCTTGCGGGCTGGTGACTTCGTGCAGCAGGTGCCGGTCGATGTACAGAATTGTCGTGCCATCATCTTCGGCCCGAACAACGTGGGATT
Source organism: Janthinobacterium sp. AD80 (assembly GCF_002878455.1). Lineage (GTDB taxonomy): Bacteria > Pseudomonadota > Gammaproteobacteria > Burkholderiales > Burkholderiaceae_D > Janthinobacterium. The sequence continues at coordinate 2,861 of NZ_NRDQ01000074.1, read as the reverse complement.
CCCAAAGTTTGTCGTAAAGCGTCTTCATCATGATATATGCAGCGTTGCCACAGCCTGTTTAAGTGATCTGTCGTACTGATCGAAGGGATCGGCAATGATTATGCCATATTTTGTGCAATGCAGAACCAAAAGCCGCCCCAGCGTAGGATGGGCGATACAAAATTCGGCGCACTTTGCGGATATGACTAAAAAATTGCTGATACGAAAATCCGCCAAAATGCCGGCGGGGCGAATAAAAATCGAAAAAAGCCGAAAAAAAAGCCCGCTGCAGAGGTCCGCAGCGGGCTTGGTGTACGTGCCTGTGTTTCTAGGCAGCCATGCGCACACTTCCCCTGCAACCATCCATCAGGAAAGATAGGCCCACGACTAGCACCAGCTCGCCTTCGGCCGAGCGGGCGGTACCGGTAATGCCTTCCACGGTGATGGCCGTCATCGGCTTGATCACCAGGTCGGCCGTGCCATCGACGGCTTCCACGGCAAGAATGTACGGCTGTGGCGCGGCGACAACAATGCCGACGCGCTCGCTGCACGATTCGTAGCCCAGGGCGCCGGCCAGCGAACGCACGGGCAATGGACGGCCCTGGTCTTTCAAGACCGGCGCGCCGCCCACTTCCATGAAGGTTTCCGGCAATTCGACGACGCGCTGCACCACCGCCATCGGCAGCGCCAGCGCGGCGCCCGAGGTGGAGACCAGCATGGTCGGCACGATCGACAGTTCGATCGGCAGGCGGATGGCGAACTTCGTGCCCTTGCCCAGCATGGATTCGATATGGATGGCGCCGCGGTTTTTCTCCACGGCCGTTTTCACCACGTCCATGCCCACGCCGCGGCCGGAAACGCTGGACGCGACTTCCTTGGTCGAGAAGCCCGGCAGGAAGACCAGCTGGAAGCACTCGTCGTTGCTGAGTTGCGCGTTTTCGCTGATCAGGCCCTTTTGCTGCGCCTTGCTGCGCAGGAATACCGGGTCCATGCCCTTGCCGTCATCTTGCAGCACGATCATGACGCTGTTGGCTTCCTGCCATGCCTTGAGCGAGATATACGACTTGGCTGGCTTGCCGGCGGCCAGGCGCGCTTCCGGCGATTCGACGCCATGGTCGAGCGAGTTGCGCAGCATGTGCACGAGCGGATCGTACAGGCTGTCGACCACCACGCGGTCGACTTCCGTCTCCGCGCCTTCGATGGTCAGTTCGACATCCTTGCCCAGGTCTTTCGCCAGTTCGCGCACCAGGCGCGGGAATTTCTGGAACAGACGGCCGACGGGCTGCATGCGCGTGGCCAGGGTGGCCCGCTGCAGTTCCGTCGAGTAGCGCGAGGCGCGTTCCAGGGTTTCCGCCAGGGTCGCCATCAAGGTGGCGGCCTGGCCTTCGAATTTGAATTGCAGCAAGCGCTCGAGCAGCACGGCAGCCTGGTTGGCGGCCTGCACGGATTCGCCGGCCACTTCCAGCAAGGCGTCGAGCTTGACGGCGTCGACGCGGATGCTGTCTTCCTTGACGGGCGCGGCGTGGCGCACGTCGGGACGCTCTTCGCGGCGATCGACGCCATCCCAGTTCTTGCCGGCCGGCTTGGCGGCGGCAGCGGCTGGCGTGGCGGCCACGGCGGCTGGTGCGGCCGCGGCGGCTGGTGCCGCCACGACGGCCAGCTGGCTGCCGGCCGGCACGACGGCGTTATACATGCCTTCCCAGTCCAGGCCATCGGCGCTGGCAGTGGACGTGGCAGCAGCGGGCGCGGAGACGAGCACTTCGGCCACGACGGCTTGCACCGCCACGGCGGGCGCGGCAGCGGCGGGCGCATCCATGCCCTTGCCTTCGATGGCGTTCGTCAGGATATGTTCCAGCTCTTCCGGCATGGCCGGCAAGCTTTCCGGAGCGGAACCGTTAGCCAGTTCCGTAAGCTGGTCGGCAACAAAGCCGGACGCTTGCAGCGCCGCCTCGATGGCGATCGGGGTGACGGGCGCGGCGCCCGTGCGCAAGGCATCGAACAGGTTTTCCGTCAGATGGCAGGCTGCCACCAGCGCAGGCAGGCCCATGAAGCCGGCACCGCCCTTGATGGTGTGAAAAGAACGAAACACGGCATTCAGTGTTTCCTTGTTATCCGGATCGCGTTCGAGACGCAATAAGTGCTCTTCAACATTAACCGCAAGATCCATCGCCTCGACGACGAAATCCTTGAGCATATCGTCCATTAGAATCCCAAATCCGCAAGAAGGTCATCCACATTATCCTGGTCCAGCGCCACCGACGGCACGGACGGGCCCTGCATCAGCGGCGCATCCTGCTTCTGCGCGAGTTTTTCGCGCACTTCGGCCGGCGCGTTGTCGCGCAGCAGCTGGGCCAGCTCGTTTTCCACCGTCTTGGTGATATTGACCACTTTTTTGATCAGCTGTCCCGTGATGTCCTGGAAGTCCTGGGCCATCATGATTTCCAGCAAGCGTGCTTTTTCCGCTTCCGTTGCCTCCGTCACGGCTTGCGCGAACTGGCGCGAGTCGCCGGCCAAGGCCTTGAATTCTTCCAGGCTCAGCTTGCCGTCGAACAGGGCCGTCCAGCGGCTGTCCATGTCCTTGGCCTTCTTCGACAGCACGTCCTGTGCCGGCATGCCTTCGTCGAGCGTGTTCAGGACCTTGTTGGCGGCCTGCTCGGTCAAGGTGGCAACATATTCCAGGCGGTCCTGGGCGTCGACGATCTGCGACGACGCTTCCGTCAGGGCCTTGTCGTAGCCCAGTTCGCGCAGCGAATCGTGCAGCAGGCGCACGATGCCGCCCAGGCGCTCGAACATCGGCTTGTCGGACTGGTCGACCGGATCGGCCGGGTCAGCCGCGTCGGCGGCTACGGCGGCAGCCGCCGGCGCCGCTTCCGGGGCGGCGG
>NZ_NRDQ01000073.1 GCF_002878455.1 Janthinobacterium sp. AD80 | reverse complement strand
CGGGCACGCGGCTGGCGCGCCTGACCGCACACGCGCGGCGCTACCCGGCCAAGGCCGAGCCCCACGCCCAGCATTACGTGCAGGAGGCGGCCGACCGCATCATCCTGGCCGAAGGCTGGCGCCGCTGCAGGGCGGCGCTGGCGCGGCAACCTTGACGAACAATCGCATGCATAACAGCCGTACCTTCGCCATCGCCAGATGGCGCCATCACCCGAGGAAGTGTTCATGAACGACAAGAGCAGCAATAACAGCCAGCGCGCCCGCAGCCCGATCACCTGGGTGCCCACGCTGTACTTCGCCCAGGGCCTGCCGTTTTACGCGGTGGCCCTGGTGGCCGGCCTGATGTTCAAGAGCCTGGGCGTGCCGAACGACCAGATCGCCCGCTGGACGGGACTGATCGGTTTTGCCTGGGTCTTCAAGTCGCTGTGGAGTCCCTTCCTGGAGCTGGCGTCAAGCAAGAAGACCATGGTGGTGCTGTTCCAGTTCCTCGGTGGCCTGAGCCTGGGCCTGATCGCGCTGGCCCTGCACACCCCGCTGTGGTTCGCCGCCTGCATCGCCGTGCTGTTTGTCGCCGCGCTGGCGTCGTCGACACACGACATCGTCTGCGACGGCCTGTATATCGCCAGCCTGTCCGCCAAGCAGCAGGCGGCCTATGCGGGCTGGCAGGGCGCCTTCTTCAATGCCGGCAAGTTCATCTCGCTGGGCGGCCTGGTGATCCTGGCAGGCTACCTGGAAGACCATATCGGCAAGCAGCAGGCATGGTCGGTGATCTTCCTGATCATCGGCGCCATCATGCTGTCGCTGGCCGCGTATCACCTGTGGGCCTTGCCGCAGGTGCGCAACGCCGCCGTGGCCGACAAGAGCGTGGCCGGCATCAGCCGCACGCTGTGGGACGTGCTGGTCGACTTCCTGAAAAAACCCGGCATCTGGGGCATGATCGCCTTCATCATCCTGTTCCGCGCCGGCGAGGCGCAAGTGCAGACCATCGGCCCGCTGTTCCTGCGCGAAGCGCGCGAACTGGGCGGCCTGGGCCTGTCGACGACGGAAGTGGGCGCCGTCTACGGCACGGCCGGCACCGTCGCGTTCCTGCTGGGCAGCATCGGCGGCGGCTACTTCACCTCCTGGCTGGGCCTCAAGCGCGCCATGTTCTTCCTGATCCTGGCCATGAACTTGCCGAACCTGGTGTTCTATTACCTGAGCCACAGCATGCCGACCGACCTGGCCCTGATCACCGCCGCGCTCAGCGTGGAAATGTTCGGCTATGGCTTCGGCTTCGTCGGCCTGATCCTGTACATGATGCAGGTGGTCTCCGTGGGCAAATACCAGACGGCCCACTATGCGTTCGCCACCGGCGTGATGCAGCTCGGTTCCGTGCTGTTCAAGATGATCAGCGGCGACGTGCAGATGGCGCTAGGCTACAAGAATTTCTTCCTGTGGGTGCTGGTGTCGGCCATCCCCGTGCTGGTGCTGTCGCGCTTCATCCGCGTCGGGCCGAAGGAAGATGCCGACCAACCTGACCTGGGCAAGGCCGAAGCCAAGACCGGGTCGCCACAGGCGCCAGCCAGCGCCAGCTAGGATAGAAACACCACATGGCCCATATCGTCTTAAAGAATATCGTCAAGCTGTACGACGACAAGCACCCTGTCATTCACGGCATCGATCTCGATATCCGCGACGGCGAATTCGTCGTCTTCGTCGGCCCGTCCGGCTGCGGCAAGTCGACCCTGCTGCGCATGATCGCCGGCCTGGAAGACATCACGGACGGCGAGCTGCATATCGGCGGCCAGCTGGCCAACGACATCGCGCCGGCCGAGCGGGGCCTGGCCATGGTCTTCCAGAGCTACGCCCTATATCCGCACATGACGGTGTTCGAGAACATGGCCTTCGCCCTCTCCCTGGCAGGACATAAAAAAGCCGAGGTGCGCGCCGCCGTCGAACGCGCGGCCGAGATTTTGCAGATCACGCCCCTGTTGCAGCGCAAGCCCAAGGACCTGTCGGGCGGCCAGCGCCAGCGCGTGGCCATCGGCCGCGCCATCGTGCGCAAGCCGCAGGTCTTCCTGTTCGACGAGCCGCTGTCGAACCTGGACGCGTCCCTGCGCGTGCAGATGCGCGTGGAAATCTCGCGCCTGCATCAGGAACTCAAGACCACCATGATCTATGTCACGCACGACCAGGTCGAAGCCATGACCCTGGGCGAGCGCATCGTCGTCTTCAATGGCGGGCGCATCGAGCAGGTGGGCACGCCGCACGCGCTGTACAACAACCCCGGCAACCTGTTCGTCGCCGGCTTCCTCGCGCGCGCGAAGATGAATTTCATCGCCTGCGAGGCTGTCGCCTGCGGGCCTGGTTCGGTGTCCGTGCGCCTGCCGGGCGGCAGCGTGCTCGATGTCGACGCGCAGGGCGCCAAGGTGGCGCCGGGCGACCGGCTGACACTGGGCGTGCGCGCCGAGCATGTCAGCCTGCACGGCGGCGGCACAGCGGACAATAACGTGGTCGAGGCGGCCGTCAGCCATGTGGAATACCTGGGCGACGTGGCCATCGTCTACGCCAGCATGCCGGGCGTGGCCGGGATGCTGACCGAGATGCTGGCCGTCAAGCTGCCGGCCGGCGACGGCCGGCGCCAGGCGGGCGACGCCCTGCGCCTGCACTTGCCGCCCGCGCATTGCCTGCTGTTCGATGCGGCGGGCCAGGCGCTGGCGCGCACGTTTGGCGCTCCAGCCCAGCCGTTTATGTGACAATAGCCGTTGTTTACCATGCTGCCGCCCTTTGACTTGTGCGGTCAGGATGGCAGAATACGTGTTTTTTAAGATTCCCTGCCCCCGGCAAATGCCGCCGCGCGCTGTTGCGGCAACCAGTACCGGGGGCGTATTTTTGTTATTGATTGAAGGATAACCCATGTCCCAATTCCGTCTTGCACGTCTTAGCCTGCTCCTGGCCGCCATCGGCCTGAACGTCCTGCCAGCCCTGTCGCACGCCCAGGATGCCAAGCCTGCCGCCCCGGCTGCCGGTGCGCCTGCCGCTGCCCCAGCCGATACGGTGCGCCCTGAAATCTTCAAGCTGCTCGATCCGGCCGCCGTCAAGGCGTCGATGGATGCCAAGAACTACGCCGACGTGCAAAGCCGCATCGACCAGGCCGCCGCCACGCCGGCGCTGACGCCCTACGAATTGTTCGTGATCAACCGCCTGCGCGTGGCGCTGGCCTCGACCACCAACAATGCGCCCATGGCCATGACGGCACTCGAAGCGGTGATCGAATCGGGCAAGCTGGACAAGAAATCGCAAGGCGATTTCATCCAGGCGCTGGCCAACTACCACTACAACGCCAAGGATTACACGAACGCCATCAAGTGGTTCACCCGTTACCAAACGGACACTGGCGACGTGGCCAGCGTGCGTCCGTACATCATCCGCGCCTACTACTTCAACAATGATTTCGCGCGCGCCAAGCAGGAACTGATGAGCGACCTGACGGCCAAGCAAGCGGCCGGCAAGACGCCGACCATCGAAGAACTGCAATTGCTGGCCAACACGGGTTCGAAAAGCAAGGATCCGGCCACCTACCTGATCGCCATGGAAAACCTGGTGCGCTACTACCCGTCGGACGACTACTGGAGCGACCTGCTGGGCCGCGTGCAAAGCAAGGCCGGCTATTCCGACCGCTTCGCGCTGGACGTGCTGCGCCTGCAATTCAAGGCCGTCGGCACCATGCCGCCGCAGGATTACAGCGACATGGCTGAAATCGCCCTGCAAAATGCCTTCCCGACGGAAGCGAAAAAAGTGCTGGACGCCGGCTACGCCAAGGGCGTGCTGGGCACGGGCGCGAATGCTGCCAAACACAAGCGCCTGCGCGACCAGGCCAACAAGGGCGCCGCCGATGATGCGAAGAGCATCGCCAGCGGCGAAGCATCGGCCATGAAGAGCAAGGACGGCACGGGCTTGATCAACCTGGGCTACGCCTACGTCACCATGGACCAGTTCGACAAAGGCATCGACCTGATCGAAAAAGGCATCGCCAAGGGCGGCCTGAAGCGTCCTGAAGATGCCAAGCTGCGCCTCGGCTATTCCTACGCCATGGCTGGCAAGAAAGATGAAGCCATCAAGATCCTGGAAACCGTCAAGGGCGGCGACGGCGTCGGCGACCTGGCCCGCTACTGGATCTTCTGGCTGAACCGTCCTGCCACGGCAGCGGCGGCACCAGCGGCAGCGGCACAGTAAGCCTTGCCTGCAACAGCCTAGCAAAGCGGTACCCGGTCAACGCCGGGGCCGCTTTTTTTTCGACCTTTTTCAGCCGCCCATGCCGCCAGCCGCCGCCTCCACCGCCACCAGCACCGCCGCCGAACGCCTGACCAGCCTGGATGCCTTCCGCGGCTGCGTGATCGTCGCCATGATCTGGGTCAACTACCTGGCCGGCATGCCCGCCATCCCCTACTGGCTCGAACATGCGGGGCCCCGTGCCGACGGCATCAGCGTGCCGGACCTGGTCTTCCCCGGCTTCCTGTTCATGCTCGGCATAGCCATCCCCCTGGCCCTGCAGCGCCACTGCGGCCAGGTCACGCCCGCCTTGCTGGGGCGCTTGCTGTGGCGTTCAGGCAGCCTGATGCTCGCTGGCGTCGTGCTGGCCAATGCCTACCGCTACGATGCGCAGGCCGCGCTGCTGCCGCGCGCCGCGTATTTCCTGCTGTTTTATGTGGCCATGATCCTGCTGTGGCGCCAGGGCGCGGGCAAGCGGGAACTGGCTGCGGGCGGCGTGCTGATGCTGTTCCTGCTGGCCGGTTTTCGGGGAGAACTGAATGCCGAGTTTTCCAGTCCCTGGCTGCAACCGTCGTGGTGGGGCATCCTCGGCATGATCGGCTGGGCCTACCTGCTGTGCAGCCTGCTGTACCTGGCGTGCCGGGGCAGCAGCACGGCGCTGATGGGCGTGCTGGCCCTGCTGATCGTGCTGTACATGGGCGGCACGGCGGGCAGCCTGGACTTCCTGCCGGCACGCATCAACGCCTTCGTCAACGTGCCGCAAGTGCTCGGCTCGACGGCCGCCAATGTGCTGGCCGGCACCCTGGTGGGCCAGCTGTTCCTGCGCGGCGCCGCCTTGACACATGGCCAGAGGCTACGTTTCATGGCCTGGTTTGCGCTGGGACTGTTTGCCGCCGGCATGCTGCTGCGGCCGTATCACCACATCAACAAGATCGCGGCGACGGAATCGTATACGCTGGTCTGCAGCGCCATCATCCTGGCCCTGTTCCTCGTGTTTTACGTCGTCATCGATGTATGGCGCTGGCGCGCGTGGGCGGTGCCGCTGCTGCCGGCCGGTACCAATGCCCTGTTCGCCTACATCGTGCCCGACCTGTGGCAGCAACTGGCGGACATGCTGCACCTGCCGCGCTTCTGGTGGCCCTGCTGGGAAACGGGCGGCGCGGCCGGCCTGTGGAATGCCGCCGCCGTCACCGCCCTGATGCTGCTGTTGACCGCACTGGCGACCCGTTACGGCCTGAAGCTGAAGTTCTAGACCTTGATGTAGATTTTTCGCTTGTCCATGGCGTAGGCGATCAGCCAGCACAGCAGCATGAAGCTGACAGCAAACAGCAAGGAGCCCACGCGTGCCGGCGCCCAGCCCGTAAACCACTGCTGGTACAGCCACTGGTACAGGTTGACGCCGCCGATGCGCACGGTAAAGGCGATGATCACCAGCACTTCCGACAGCAAATAGATGAACAAGGTGTTCTTGCCGAACACTTCAAAAAAGTAGGTCCAGCCCGTGACCTTGCGCACGTCGATGAGGAACATCAGCAGCGCCAGCAGCAGCAAGTCCAGGCCGATGCCGAGCATCACGTATGAGCTGGTCCACAGCTTTTTATTAATCGGAAACACCGCGTTCCAGCACAGGGCCACGGCCACGCAGATGACGCCGGCCACTACCAGCCGATACAGCGCGGAACGCAGCTGCGCCGGCGCCGTGCGGCGCAGGAAGCTGCCCGCCAGATAGCCTGCGATGACGTTGACCACCGAGGGCAAGGTGCCGAGTATCCCTTCCGGATCGAAGGCGATGCCTTCGCCGTGGTACACATGGCTGTCGCCCAGCAGCAGCAAATCCAGCTTGGCCGGCGCATTGCCGTGCAGGCTGTAGTCGCCCCAGTTTGCCAGGATGGCCCAGTAGCCGAGCAAGGCGCAGGCGCTGAAGACGAGCGCGCCGCGCGTCTTCCAGTAATGCAGGATCAGGGCGGCGGCCAGGTAGCACACGGCGATGCGCTGCAGCACGCCCGGTATGCGCGTGTGCGACAGCGGTGACCAGGCGAACTGGCCCGCGTCATCGATCTTGAAGAAGGGGAACCAGTACAGCAGGAAGCCAAGTAAAAAGATCAGCGCGCTGCGCTTGCACAGCTTGGCCAGCACGGCGCCGTGTCCCAGGTGTTCATACTTGCCCAGCGCGAACGCCAGCGCGTTGCCGACGACAAACAGGAAGCTGGGAAATACCAGATCCGTGAGGCTAAAGCCATGCCATTCGGCATGCAGGAAAGGGGCGTACACGCTGCCCCAGTCGCCGGGCGTATTGACGACGATCATCAGGGCGACGGTCATGCCGCGCAGCACGTCAAGGGCGAGGTAGCGTTGGGAAGCAATAGTCATGGTCAAACAGTTCCAAATGAAAAAAGCAGGCCCACCGCTTGTGGCGGAAAGCCTGAAAAATGACGACGCCTGACGACACCGGCACTCGGCAATTTCGTCAGGCCTTATCCACTACAGCTTGGCGCGCAGGCCAAAATAATACTGGCGGCCATTCGAATACAGGGCCGTCGGCTGGTCCTGGTTGGCGCCGTAATACTTGAGCACCGGGTTATTCAGGTTCAGCACGTCGAAGGTCAGCGAATAGCGCTCGTCGATCTTGTAGTTGATCGACGCGGCCAGGTTGCCCACGCCATGCACATACTGGGGCGAGCTGCTGAACAGGCCGGCCAGGAAGCTGGAGCGGTAGGTGTAGGCCAGGCGCGCGCTCAGGCGCTCATCCTCGTAATAGCCTTCCAGGTTGTAGGTGCCGCGCGAACTGCCGACCACGGCGGCGCCATCGTCGGCCTTGCCATTGGTATAGGTGTAGTTGCCCACCACGCCGAAGCCGCCCCACAAACCCTGCTGGTAACTGAGCTCCACACCCTTGTTGCTGGCGCCGATATTTGTCGGCGACTGGATCACATAGGTGTTGAATTTCTTGAAGGTATTATTGTAATAGGTCACGGGCGCCGTGCCGAACGTCACGTACGATTTCATGTCCATGAAAAACGCCCCCACCGAGAGCATGGCTTTCGGAGCGAAATACCATTCCAGGGTGGCGTCGTAATTGGTCGAGCGGATCGGTTTCAAGTCCGGATTGCCGCCCGTGCCCGTCAGCAGCTGGTCGTTCAGGTTGACGGCGCCGACCAGCGCGCTGTAGTCGGCGCGCGCCATGGTTTTTGCCACGGCCGCGCGGGCCACCAGGTCCTTGCTCAGGTCAAACTTGATATTCGCGCTGGGCAGCACGTCCGTATAGCTGTGCTTGACGATGGTGGGCGTATAGGTGCCGAAGATGTTTTCCTGGCCGATCGGGTTTTCGCCGCCCGGCACGTTCGTCACCGTCGTTTGCTGCGTGCGCACGACGCGCACGCCCACGTTGCCGCGCCACTTGTTGCCGGCCAGATTGGCCATGATATAAGCCGCGCTATCCTTTTCCTTCACGTCCAGCTCGGCGGGCCAGTTGCGCGAATTGGGGCCGCCGGAATTGTCGTACTTGTTTGCCCACGCCACCAGGTCGGCCGGGTCGAGCTGCCAGTAGCGGCCCTGCGCGCTGCCGCCCAGTCCCTTGCCATAGTCGCTCGGATAAGTGCCGCCATTCCACTTCGGCAAGGGCGCGTTGGTCGTGCCATCGCACACGGCGCAGCTGCGGTTTTCCGGCCACGCCACGTTGCGGTGATGTTCCGCATAGCGGGCGCCGAACTTCAGCGATTCCAGCACGCCGTAATCCATGCTCAGTTCACCGTCAGCCTGGCCATACTTTTCCGTATCCAGGGTTTCCACGTGCGAACCCCAGGCCGATGCCGTCACCACGTTGGTAAACTTGGAAATATCCAGGCCGGGGAAATTCAGCTTGGCGGGCGACAGGCCGTTCAACTGGTAGGACACGCCCACGCCCGTCAGTCCCGCCTCATAGCCGAGGTCGACAGGCGTTTCGCCAATGCCGCGCGTATAGCCCAGGCTGCCCGTGATGCGCAGGCGCTCGCTGGCGCGGTAACTGCCGTTGAAGTCGATATACGCGGTCGAGGAATTCGAGCCGGGGCGGTAGATCTGGTCGACCAGGGCCGGATACAGCTGGCCGTTGTAGGGCGTGGTGGCATTCGCGGCAGGAAATTGCGACGCGGGAAAGTCGGCTGCCACCAGGGTGTTTTTCTTCACCGTAAACGTGCTGGGAATGACGCCGACATGCTTGCCGTCATTGTCAACGGCGTTCAGGTTGGCGCCAGGCTGGTTATAAAAGCTGCGGTTGTAATTGGCCGCGTCCAGCTTGGAATAAAAACCGTTGACGTCCAGCATCAGGTCCGGCGTCGGCTTGAACTGCAGGTCGATGCTGCCGCCCTGGCGCTTGCGCACCTGCTCGAACAGGGCCGAGTTGATGCCCAGCGGCGCCAGCACGCCGGCCAGCTCCGGGTATTTCTGCGCGGCCGGGCTGTTCGGGTCGATTGCGCCGTAACCGAAAAATTCCTGGCCGTCGCGGCGCTCGTGGCGCTTCTCGGAAAACACCTGGAACAGCACGCCCATGGTCTTGGCCTCGTTCTTCCAGTTGAACAGGGCATTCATCTGCGGGTCGGTCTTGCCCGGCAAGTCCGCATGGATCGCCTGCACGGCCAGTTCGGCCGTGAACGGCTTCTTGAAGCTGAGCGGCTTGCGCGTCTCGATGTTGATGGAGCCGGCCACGCCGCCCTCCACCAGGTCGGCCTGGCTACTCTTTTGCACGGTGACCCTGCTGACGATTTCCGATGGCAGCAAGGCAAAGCTGACGCTGCGTCCCACCGTGCCCACCTGGTCGGTGACGAACCAGTCGCCCGTGCCGACGGCGTGGCCGTTGATCAGGGTTTGCGTCAGGCTGGGGCTGGTGCCGCGGATGCTGACCCGGTCATTCTCGGAAAAGCCGCCCTCGCCGCCGGCCGACGAGGAAATATTCACGCCCGGCAGGCGCTGCACGGCATCGGCCACGTTCTTGTCGGGCAGCTTGCCGATGTCTTCCGCGCTGACGACATCGATCACGGAATCGCTGTTGCGCTTCTGGCTCAGCGACTGTTCCAGCGAGGCGCGGATGCCGGTGACCACCACTTCCTGCATGGCTTCAGGCGGCGCGGCCTGCTGCGCCTGGGCCGCCGCGCAGAGCGACAGCAAGGCGGCAGCGGCGGCGATGGGGTGTAGTACGGGATGCAAACGACTGTTCATAGACTCCTCGATCATGTAGATGCCCGCCACGCAGGCGGGAAGGTTTTATGGATGAGTACAGACGGCAAAACGACGGGTGGGACAAAAGACGGCAAGCCGGTGGGCGCCGAAAAAAAAAGGCAAGCCCCCTGGTGCAGGGACTTGCCTTGAAAAGACCGAGGAAGACCGGCCCCGGCGCGCGTGCGCCAGAGCGGTCATCTTGCTTACAGCTTGGCGCGCAGGCCCAGGTAGAAGGTACGGCCGTTGCTATAGAAAGCGCGTGGCTGATCCTTGTTTTCCGCGTACATCTTGATGGTCGTGTTCGTCAAGTTAAGCGCATCGAACGTGATCGTGAAGTGTTCGTTGATCTTGTAGTTGAGCGAACCGGCCAGGCCGCCGGCACCTTCAACGTGCTGGCTGGCGCCACGGTCCACGCCCGCCTTGTAGGACGAACGGTAGTTGTAGGCCAGGCGTGCGCTGAGGGCATTGGCTTCGTAGAAGGCCGTCAGGTTGTAGGTGTTGCGCGATGCGTTGACCAGCTCGTCACCGTTGTCCAGCTTGCCGTCAGCATAGGTGTAGTTCGCCAGGATGCCGAAGTCGCCGAACAGCGGTTGCTGGTAGCTGAATTCCGCGCCCTTGTTCTTGCCGCTGGTGTTGAATGGCGACGTGATCAGGTACACGGCATTGGCGTTGCGCTTGCTGTTGAAGTAAGTGGCGCTGGTGGTGCCGTTCGACACGACCGATTTCAGGTCCATGTAGAACAGACCCACCGAGAAGGCCGAGCGCGGTGCGAAATACCATTCGGCGCTCACTTCGGCGTTATCCGACTTGACCGGGTCCAGCTTGACGTTGCCGCCGGCACCGCTCAATGCATCGTCGTTCAGCGATACGGAGCCGCCCAGGGCGCTGTAGTCAGGACGGGCGATGGTGCGGGCAATCGCGCCACGGACGACCAGGTCATTGCGGACATCGAACTTGATGTTGGCGCTAGGCAGGAAGTCATTGTAGCTGCGCTCGTACAGGTTCTGCGAGTACGGGCCCCAGTCGGAACCGGTGATGTTGCCGCCGGCCTGGTTGACCAGGGTCGACTGCTTGGTATGCACGGCGCGCAGGCCGAAGTTACCGCTCCAGTTGTCGCCCGTCAGGTTGGCCATGGCGTAGGCGGCCGAGGTTTTTTCCTGCAGCTTGAATTCGTCCGTCCAGTTGTGGCGACGCACGTAGTCGAACAGGCGGTTGCCAGGCGCCGCGCCCCAGGCACCGAGTGCCGCGCCGTCGTACTTGAAGTAATTGCTCGACAGGTTGCCGCCCAGGTTGTTGGCGAAGTCGCTCGGGTACATGGTGCCATTCCAGACCGGACCCGGATTCGAGAAGCCCAGTGCGCCCGGACGGGTTTCAAACGGATGCTCGGCAACGCGCTTGTGGTCGGTCAGACGGCCACCAAACTTGATCGAATCCCAGATGCCCGACGAGAGGCGCAGTTCGGCGTCGATCTGTGCATATTTTTCCTGGTCGACGGAACGCGATTCGCCGCCGCCCGCCCATGCCGTCGAACCTGGCTTGGTGGTGGTGCCGCCTGGATAGGACACGCTGGCCGGGCTCATGCCGTTCAACTGATAGACCATGCCGCCGTCGACGTTATTCTGGTAGTAGACATCGTCGCGGTCGTAGCCGACGCCGTGGGTCTTGCCCAGCTTGCCGGTGAGGGTCAGGTCCTTGGTGGCGCGGTACTTGAAGTTGAAATCGAGGTAGTACGATTCGCCGCCTGCGTCAGGACGGTAGATATTGTCGACCTCGCCCGAGTTGGTGGCGAACGTGGCGCCCGTCAGCGTGCCATTCTTGACCGTGTAGTTGGTCGGCACCTGGTTGGCGGAGTTGATCGAGTTCGCCGGTGCGGCCAGCCAGTTGGTATTCTGATGCGGGGCCTTCAGCTGCGAATAGAAGCCGTTCACATCCAGGGTCAGGTCCTTGCTGGGCTTGAATTCGATGTCGAACGCGCCGCCTTCGCGGGTTTTCTTTTGCTCGAACAGGCTGGCGCCGATGAAGGTCGGCACTTTCACGCCGGCCAGTTCAGGATGGGCAAGGGCTGCCGCGCTGTTGGCCAGGATCGGCGTGTAGCCGAGGATTTCCTGGCCATCGCGGCGCACGGTCGATTTTTGCGAGAAGCCCTGCACCATGATGCCCAGGGTATTCGTGTCATTTTTCCAGTTCACCAGGCCGGAGAACTGCGGGTCGGTCTTGCCGGCCAGGTCATTGTAGAAGCCCTGGATCGAACCTTCGGCCGTGATCTGGTTCTTGAATTCCAGCGGACGGCGGGTGATCACGTCGATCACGCCCGAGACGCCGCCTTCAGGCAGGTCGGCGGTGGCGCTCTTGTGCACCACAACCGAGCTGACCAGTTCCGATGGCAGCAGGGAGAAGCTGCTGCTGCGGCCGACGTTGCCGCCGAACTGGTTCAGCACGAACCAGTCGCCGGTGCTGATGGCGTGGCCGTTGAACAGGGTTTGCTGGAAGCTCGGGCTGGTGCCGCGCAAGCTGACGCGGTCGTTTTCGCCGAAGCCGCCTTCGCCACCGGCCGACGATTGGGTATTCACACCTGGCAGGCGCTGGATCGCGTCAGCCACGTTACGGTCAGGCATCTTGCCGATGTCTTCGGCGGTCACCACTTCCACCACGGAATCCGCATTGCGTTTTTGCTTCAGCGATTTTTCCAGCGATGCGCGCACGCCGGTCACGGTGACAACCGTCACGTCTTCGGCGGGTGCTTCTTGCGCCTGCGCCGAAAATGCCAGACCAGCGACCATCACGGCAACGGCCGCGGCGATCGGCGTACGGCTACGCGACCCGGATTTCACTACGGCAGCTGCAGGTGTCAAATTGCGTTTCATGTACTCCCCCTTGATTTAGGCTCCAGGATTGGACCCTTTTCATTTTTAACGTAGATCTTCTGTACAGCCCGCCATTCCCACCAGCATGCTGCAGACCCTTCGGCACAACCACTTACAAAACCAATTCAACGCCAATATACTACTATCCAATACCAGAACACTACCAGTTGCAACTTTTTTTTTATAACGTTGCTTGAATCACACAGACCACTTCAGGCAATTCATTCTGTAGCCCGTATGCGGCACTTAAATACCCGGAAGAAAGGTTGAAAATTGTTCGCCTGATAATTCAAATTGGTTTTATTACGGTCTTTTTTGGTATTATCCAGCGACACAAAAACAGATACAGAGCGCGTCTGCAACGCGCCGTAACGGAGACCCTCAGCGTATGACAACCCTGGCTCACATCATGCAAGGCCTGGGGCAGACAAGTAGCCTGCCCCTGTACCAGCAACTGCAGCGCGCGCTGCGCGAAGCGATCGACAAGCGCATCCTCGGTCCCGACGAAGCCCTGCCGGCCGAGCGCCAGCTGGCCAGCGACCTGGCCGTGTCGCGCATCACCGTGCGCAAGGCCATCGATGGCCTCGTCAATGAGGGCTTGCTGGTGCGCCGCCCCGGCTCGGGCAATTTCATCAATACGCGCATCGAGAAAAACTTCGCCAAGCTGACCTCGTTTTCCGAGGACATGCGCGCGCGCGGGCGCACGCCGCGCAGCGTCTGGCTCAAGCGTTCAGAGGGGACGGTCACGCCGGAAGAGGCCTTGCGCCTGCGGCTGTCGCCAGGCGCGCCCGTGTACCGTTTCCACCGCATCCGCTATGCGGACGAGGTGCCGATGTGCCTCGAGTACGCCACCATCGTGGCCAGCTGCCTGCCGGCGCTCGACGCCGTCGACGTCTCCATGTATGACGCGCTGGAACAGGCAGGCAACCGCCCCGTGCGCGCCTTGCAGCGCCTGAGCGCGCTATTGCTGACGGGGGAACAGGCGAGCTTGCTGCAGGCGGAGGAAGGCGACGCGGGCTTGTCGGTCGAAAGGCTGGGCTTTTTGCGCGATGGGCGCGCCGTGGAATTCTGCCGTTCCTACTTCCGCGGCGATATGTACGACTTCGTGGCCGAATTAAGTACCAATTAATACCGCTTCCACCATTTTGGCAATACCAGCTGAAACCACTTGTATTGCACTGCAATATACAGGGCCGGAATGCGCCAGTATCTTTAGCGCAATAAAGATGCGAAATGGACGATTATGTCGCCGGGCGGGACATAATATGACCAGACGGCGCGCCGCGCATGGCGCATTGCAGCACGCCGGCTGTTAATCGCCCGCCACCGGCTGGCTGCGGCGGCCCGCGCACAGCAGAAGCATGCCCAGCACGACACACAGCCAGCCCAGCAGCGGCGCCAGCCATCCGGACCAGCTTGCCACGGGCGCGGCCACTGGCAGCGGCGCCAGCAGGGTGCTGCCCGGCATGGCGCTGCTGGCCCGTTCCGCCAGCACTCTCCCATACGCATCGCTGACCGTCAGCACGCCTTCGCGCGCCGCGCGCAGCACGGCATAGCCATTTTCCACGCCGCGCACGACGGTCATGCGCGCGCCCATCCAGGCGTCCAGCTGGAAATCCCAGGCCGGCACCAGCATCACGCCCGCCCCGGCCGCCCCATACGCATGGCCCAGGGCGGCGAAATGCATGTCCTTGCAAATGGCCAGGCCCATGGCGCGTCCCGCCACCGGCTGCACGGCATAGGCGCCGCCCGCCAGGAAGTCGCGCTCGGGCGGCGCCAGATGGTGCTTCTGGTAGCTGGCGGGCGCCGTGCCATCGGGGGGGAACAGCCAGGCCAGGTTGCGGCGGCCATCGCTGTCCTGCACGCCAATGCCCAGCGTGATCCATGTGCCCGTGCGGCGTGCCAGCGCGCGGAAGCGCTGCTGCACGGCAGCGGCCTGCACGGGCGACAGCACGGCTATCTTTTCGGGCAACAGCAGCAGTTGCGCGCCCTGCCACGCCAATTGCTCGACATGGCGCGCGTACTGGTCCCAGATGGCTTGCGCGCGTGCCGGCGGCGTGGCCGGGCCGATAAAATCATCGATGGCTACCAGGCCCGCCAGCGGCCCCGTCTGCATGGGTGCTGGCGCCTGCTGCAAACGCCAGGCGCCACCTGCCCAGGCAGCCGCCACCAGCAGCAGGCTGGCCAGCGCCGCCGGCGCATGGG